>CAZTVU010000242.1:0-7249 GCA_964617025.1 uncultured Planctomycetales bacterium
TGCGCGAGCGGGACTCGCGGGACGGCTTCGCCCGCGAGCTGGAGGTCTTGTCGCTTGTCGAGCCCGCCCGTGCCCGCAAGCTCCTGCAGATGAAGAAGGAACCCGACGCGGTCCGCTTGATCATGGGGCTGGAGGCGTCGCGGGCGAAAAAGCTCTTCGACACGTGCAAGACCGCCGAGGAGATGGAGTGGGCCAGGAGGATCCTGGACCAGATTCAAGACCTGGACAATGCGCGAGCCGGCGCGGAGGCGACTGGTTCAAGCCGAGCGACATCGACAGGAGGTTGATCGGTGTCAGCCGTCAGATCCCTCGTGCCGGCTCCGGCCGGGACCCCGGAGGGTCCGCGCCCTCGTTCCGGGGCCTTCGCAGTCCCCCCGGCCGCTGTCGCACCGCAGCGCCCACAGTTTGAGACCCGACGCACGTTCCACGCTGTCCTCAAGGAGCTGGGGGGCGAAGTACCCCCGGCGGGATCGCCTATCGCGGAGCGTACGCCCGCGCCATCGGTGCGTGGCCGTTCAAAGAAGGGGGCCGACGTTCGTAGCCGGCGAGAAACCGAGGAGGAGAATCGCACGGCACAAGCGGTGCAGCCGCAGGAGGGCCGTCGCGTCGACGCGAATCGGTCCGTCGAGCGGGAGACCGAGGCGCGCCTGCAGGACGAAGGGAATCCATCCGGCGAAAACGCGGCACGCGACGTGCAGGGTGCTGATCGATCGGCTGCGGATGGGGCATCACAGCCGGTGAGTGGGGGGTGCGATGAGTCGGGATCGGCGGAAGAGACCGGCAGCGCGAGCGATGCAGAGGCGGCGGCGGCACCGGAGGATATGACAGGGTCAGGGGGTGAAGCCGTGCCCGGTGGTGTAATGACTCGGCCGTTTGGTTCGTGTGAGCTGCCGTGCGCTGATTCTGCGGGGTCAACTCGCAGCGCGGGCGCAGAATCTGCGCGTGCGGCGGCGAGCGAGGCCGCCCAATCTCCCCTCGTGCCGGGGGCAGGCCGTGCCGCCCAGGACAGGTCGACTGCTTCGGTGGACGCCGCGTACGCCCTCGGCGACCGACCGCAGTCGGAGACCGATGTCGAAGGTTCCGCCTCACGCGGAGAATCGCCCATGACGGCGACGAATCGAGCAACGGGTTTCTCGCGGATTCGGGGTGCCGAGATCCCCGTGCCCGAAGTCCCGATGCCGGCCGTTGGGAATATGGGCCACGATTTGGCCCGCTTGGTCGCGCTGGCCGCGGGGCTCGCCGGTGAGGTGACGAGCGATGTCGAGGGCCCGCATGCGGATGTGGCGGGTGGCCGTCTCGGGCGGATGCAGATGCGTGCGACCGACCGTTCCACGGGAGAGCCGACGCCGGCTCAGGGCGGTGCCACGGCCGATTCGGTGCGAACGCCGCCCGGCTCCAACCGCGTCGCGGGCTTCGGTGCCGTGCTGGCAAGCGCGCGGGCGGGCGGTGGGCACGCGGCCGCTGATGTCGAGCGAGTCGCCGAGTTGGTTCGGGCGAACATCGGTACCCGGAGCTCCTCCATTACCATCCGGCTCGACCCGCCGGAACTCGGTCGCATTGAGCTCGAGGCACGGCTGCAGGATGACGTGCTCTCCGTTCGCGTCACGGCCGAAACGGAGGCGGCGCGGGAGCTGCTTCACGGCCGCCTGAGCGAGCTGCGGCGGGCGCTGGATCGGCACGGGATCACGCTCGACCGCGTCGACGTCGAGCCGCCGCGTCCGTCGGCCGGCGGCGGGCCGTCGAATGGGCGCGAATCGAGCGATAGCCGCAGTGGCGGAAACTCGCTCCTGGGTGACGGTGGGGCGGCTTCGGGGCACCACGGCGGCCTGGCGGACGGGACATCGCGCCCGTGGGCGGCGGCATCGCCGGATGCGCCGGCGGAGTCGGAGTACGGGCGGGATGCGGCCGGGACCGAGGGCATCGGCGTCGGCGACCGCATGGCGAGGGTGGACGACGGAGCGGGTTTCGCGGGAGTGAATGTGCTGGCATGACCGTGGAGGATTGACCATGGATATCAACGCGACACTGAGTACGCCGGTGGTGAGCGCGACCGCGACTACCGGCAACGGCGGGCTCAAGGCCATTCAGTCGGAGGACTTCATGAAGCTGCTCATCAAGCAGCTCCAGTACCAGGATCCGTTCAAGCCCATGGACAACGCCGAGATGCTCGGCCAGATGGCCCAGATCCGGAATATGGAGATGTCCACCACGCTCACTAGCTCGCTGAAAAGCCTGACGGAGCAGCAGCGATACGGCGGGGCCGCCGCGCTCCTCGGCAAGCAGGTTTCCGGAGTCGTCACCTCCGCCGACGGAACCGAAACCACGCTGAAGGGAATCGTGACGGGCGTACGGTTCACAAGCAACGGCGATGTCATCCTGGAACTGGACAGCGGCGACAGCCTGCCGCTGAGGAATCTGACCAACGTCACCGACGTGACGCCGAGCACGGGCACCCAGGGCAGTGCGACGGCCGCCTCCACCACGGCCACTACCGCGAAACCGCTCATGCCGTCCGAGGCGGCTTGTGTGACCTGCGCGTTGAAGGGCTAACGAGACTTGCGTCGTCTCGCCGGCAGCGCAGCCGCGTCGCGGGAAAAGGCGGGCGATGCGAATCGAATGGGTGGGAATGATTCCTTCGAAGGGAGGCAACGGCAATGGGTCTTACGTCGGCATTGTATACGGGGCTGTCGGGGCTCAACGCGAATCAGCAGCGAATCGACACGATCGGCGACAACATCTCCAACGTCAACACGACGGCGTTCAAGAGCAGCCGGACCATGTTCCAGACGCAGTTTTCCCAGACGCTGTCGGCCGGCACGGCGCCGACCGCGACATCCGGCGGAACGAACCCGTCGCAGGTCGGCCTCGGCACCCTGCTCGCCAGCATTCAGAAGGACTTCAGCCCCGGGCCGATCGAGACGACGGGTGTTCCCACCGATCTCGCTATTGACGGCTCGGGCTTCTTTGTTGTCTTGACGCCGGACGGTTCGCGATACTACACGCGGGACGGGACGTTCAAGCTGAACGCGTCCAACTACCTCGTCAGCCAGACGGGCGCCTTCGTGCAGGGGTATGGAGTCGACCAAAACTTCAACATCGTGCAGGGTACGGTGACGAACCTCAGCATCCCGCTCGGATCGCTCAGCACGGCCCGTCCGACGAGCGGCGTTAAGATGCAGGGCAACCTGTACGCCGGAGGTGAGGCGGGCACCCGCGGTACCGTGCTCTTTTCGCAGCCCCTGACGACGGCCGGCGGCGGGGCGGCGACCGCGTCCACGCTGCTCACCGACTTGCGCGATCCCTCCGTCTCAACGACCGATCCCCTCTTCGCCGTCGGCGATACGATCACGCTCGCCAACGTGAAGCGGGGCGACCGAAACATCGGGACGGCGACTTACACCGTGACCGCCGCGAGCACGCTGTCGGACTTTCTCACCTTCCTTACCGGCAAGGCGGCCATTGACCAGTCGAGCGGTCAGGTGAACCACCCGGGCTGGTGGGTGGCCGACGGCAGCGCCCCGAACCCTGCTGCGCCTACCGCCGGGCAGGACGTCCGCTCCGTTGGCGTCCCGCCGGCCGGGACGATTGTCATTGAGGGCAACATCGGTGCCGAGAACCGGTTGTCGATCGGCGCGGCCGCGATTACCTCGTCCAATCCGCGCCACCGCGACCCGTTCGCCTTCTCCGTCCCGAACGACTCCGCAGGAAACCCCTGGCAGGCCACCGGAGAGAGCGCCGCCACGAGCATCATCGTCTATGATTCGTTGGGAACGGAGGTAAAGCTGGACCTGACCGCCGTGCTGGAGCAGAAGGCGACAACCGGGAACACGTGGCGGTTTTTCGCCTCATCAAAGGATGACACGGACGTATCCCGCGTGATCGGGAACGGGACCATCACGTTCGGGACGGATGCGCGGGTGACGAACGTGACAGGAAACGACATCGTGATCGATCGTGCCAATACTGGCGCGGCAACGCCCCTGCGTATCAACCTTGATTTCAACCAACTGAGCGGCTTCTCGAACCAGGAGGCCGTGTCCAAGCTCCTGCTCTCCGAGCAGGATGGATTGCCCGCCGGGTCCCTGAACGGGTTCTCCGTGGACTACGATGGCAAGATCACCGGCTCGTTCAGCAACGGGCTGACGCGGACGTTAGGACAGGTTGTTCTGGCCACCTTTCCCAACCCGGATGGGCTTGTGGCCGAGGCGAGCAACCTCTTCTCGCCCGGGCCGAACTCGGGCGTGGCCACCATCACCACGCCGCTGACGCTCGGCGTGGGGCGCATCTTGAGCGGATCCCTGGAGCTGAGCAACGTCGATCTCTCCCGCGAGTTTATCGGACTCATCGCCGCCACCACCGGTTTCTCGGCCGCCAGCCGGCTCATCTCCACCTCGAATGATCTCCTCAACCAATTGTTGGCGGCGGCCCGATAAACGAGAGTGGTGCGAGGCCGTCCGGCCGTGGGCCGGTAGGAGGCCGGCGAATTGATTCAGCTCACCCGACTGAACGGGAAGCGGTTCGTCCTCAATGCGGAATTGATCCGCACGATTGAGGAGCGACCGGACACCACGGTGACGCTGGTGAACGGCGACACGGTGATCGTGAAGGAGAAGATGGACGAAGTCGTCCGTCGAGCGATCGAGTACAGCCGGGCGATTCGCGCGTTTCAGTCGTAGTCGGCACGCCGCCCGCGCCCAGGACGGGACCGCCCCGTGGAGACGGGGCAAAGGCAGGACGCCATGGATTACGCGTCGGTGGTGGGTATCGGGGCCTTGCTCGCCCTTGTTGTGCTGGGCGGGGGGGGAGGCGGCGGGGCCGGGGCGATCTGGAACCTCCCCGGTCTGCTGCTGGTGGTCGGCGGTGCCTGTGCGGCGACGCTCACGTCGGTATCTCTGTCGCAGCTTCGAACGATCCGCGGCGCTGTGCGCACGGCGTTTCGCGGGGATGAGGTTTCCCACGAGTTCACTATCGGCACCCTGGTTCGGCTGGCCGATGTTGCCCGCCGCAACGGCATTCTGGCCCTGGACGCCGAGGTGCGTGATGACGGCGATGCGTTTCTGGCTCGCGCGGTGCGGCTTGTCGTGGACGGCTACGATCCATCGGCGATCGAATCGCGGCTGACCGACGAGATGGAGGCCACCGACGCTCGGCACGCCTCGTCGCGGCAGGTGCTGGAGTCGCTGGGGCGCCTGTGCCCGGCGTTCGGTATGGTCGGCACGCTTATCGGCCTGATCATTATGCTGCGGAACATGGGCGATCCGAGCCGCATCGGGCCGGGCATGGCGGTCGCGCTGCTGACCACTCTTTACGGCCTGGTGCTGGCGTACGGCGTCTTCGTGCCGCTGGGCCAGAAGCTGGCCAACCGCAACGACCGCGAGCTGCTCAACAAGACGATCGTGCTCAAGGGCGTGCTGGCGATCCAGGCCGGCGACAATCCGCGGGTGGTGGAGGAGAAACTGCGGGCTTTTCTGCCGGCGGGCGCGGTGCGGTCCGTACGGCTTCGAGAGGTGGGCACGGCTGCCGTGGAATCGGTAACGCCTGAACAGGCGGTCTTGAGTGAGGCGGCTTGAGGGGCAAGACGGGATGGCGCGAGTTCCACGAAAGTATGTCTGGCATCGGGCGGCGGACGCCGGCATGCGATGGGATGGACCCTGGGTGGTCTCGTTTGCCGACTTGATGACCATGTTGCTCTGCCTGTTCACGGTGGTGCTGGCGGCGAGCCCGCCTCTGGCCGCCCACGCCGCCAAGGCGAAGTCGGTGGCGGCCTCGCTTCGGGCGGCGTTCGGGGCGGGACGACGGGGACAGACCCCGGAGTCTTCGCCTCCGGCGACGCTCCTCGAGGCATTGACGGCGCTGAGTGAACGCGAGTCGGACGCGGTTGGCGACGGGACGCCGCCGCCGATCCGACTGTCCCACGACGACGAGGGGATTCGCATCACGATTGCCGCGGGTGCAGTTGGAACCTCGGACGGCGTTCTCCGGCGGATTGCGGCGCGGCTCATTCCCCTCGATGCGTGGGTTGAGGTGCGTGCCTGGGAAGATGGCCGTCAGACGTCCGATAGCGTCGCCGAACCGACGCGGGGGGAGCGAGCAACGGCCTCGCTTGAGTCCGCTTTCGTTCGTGCCAAGACGGTCGCGACCGTTCTGTCTCAATGCGGGCTGTCAATCGACCGATTGCAGATAGGTGGGAACCCGGGTGGGACGTCGACTCCGGCGGGTTCGGGGGTGAACGACCTTCGCCGGGTCGAAATCATCGTGCGCACCCGTGAAGAATCGTCGCTGGCGACGCCGACGATGCGCTTCGTAAAGCCACAGGGCCCAAAGACCGGAAACAGGCGAAGCGACGAACGTCCGGCGTCGCGATGACCTTACGATCGGACGATGTTTGGTTTTCGGCGACGACGTTCTCCGGCCGCGACTTGGTTCATGGGTCATTGCGGTCTGTGACGTTGAACCAGCCGGCCTCTGCGGCGGCCGGCGTGTTCCCGAAGGGATCGTGAATATGGCAGAGCAGAAGGCGCAGGACAAGGAAAAACAGCGTGAGGCGACCGAGGCCAAGCCGGCCGGCGGCCGAAAGGGAAAGCTCGTGATCTTCGGCGTGGTGGGGGGCGTGATGCTGATCGAAGCCGCCGCCATCCTGCTGGTGTCCAGGTTCCTGGGCGGGCCCAGTTCGTCGCACGCCGGTGTCACGGGCCTGCCGGGGGAAGCCCCGGCGACGGTGGCCGACAAGGAGATCGTCGTGTCGTCGTTTCGGGCGATGAACGACCGCACCGGCCACAATATCATTTACGACGTGAAAGTCTACGCACGTGTCAACGGCAACAAGGCGGAGACGGTGCAGAAACTGTTCGAGGAGAAGAAGGCGAGCATCGAGGATCGAATGGCGAAGGTGATTCGAGCCGCGGACCCCCAGTACTTCAGGGAGCCCGGCCTGGATACGCTTCGCCGCCAGATCAAGTATGAGCTCGATCGGGTCGTCGGCGATGGCGAGATGCTCCAGGAGGTTATCATTCCGTCGCTGATGTGGTATAACGCGGATGGTTGAGGGCTGTCTGCCCGGGTTTCGGCGCCAGGATGGCGCAGGCGAAGGCTTTATGGATGAGGCTCGAATCCCATGAGCGATGCCGACGGCGATGTTTCTCTGACACCCACCGACGCCGCCCGCCCCGTGCCGGAAGCGGGTTCTACGTCTTTCCATGCGGCTTCGACCGGGGACGGTCAGTCGCAGGGCGGAGGCGCGATGCATGAG
>CAZTVU010000243.1:0-2970 GCA_964617025.1 uncultured Planctomycetales bacterium
GATCGCCCTGGGCCACTGGGAGAGCGAGCGGCCCGTGCTCGCGCCGCTGGCCCGGCGATTGAAGGCGGCCGTGCCCGCCGTGGATGCAATCGTCAGCCGCGCGGATGCGGCACCGTTCGCCTGGCGGTAATCCCCGGCGGCGATAAACCCCGAATGCCCCTCGCGGCCGCCGCCAGGGCGCATTCAATCAAACAGCTCCATCTGCCGGCGGTCGATCACCCGGCTCTCGAACTCGCCCTCGGCCGTCTCCGTGATGATGCGGTCGCCGGGCTTGACCTGGTCCGGGGAACGGATCAGCGTGTCGTGCGAGGCGAGCCGCGTGATGGAGTAGCCGCGCGCGAGGACCTGCTTATGGCTGACGGATTCGAGACGGGCCGCGAGGCCGTCGGTGCGCTGAGTGAGCATCGCGAGCCGGTTCTGCATGCCGCGGACGAGCCGCTGCTCGAGCTGCCGGAGCGTGGCGTCGTTGCGGTCGACGCGGCCCTGCGGGGAGGCGCCGCGCCACCGGCCCTCGAGGACCGACAGGCGCCGCTCGCGAAGGCGGTTGGCAAGGTCGGCGGCGCGCCCGAGCCGGTGAACGAGGTCCAGCAGCCGTCGCGCCTGCCGCTGGAGATAGGCCTCCGGCCGGATCGTGGCGAGGGCGGCTTCGCATCGCCGCAGCTCCCGATCGAACGCCTGCATGCGCTGGTGGACGGCGAGTTGAAGCCGGCCGGCCACCTCGTCGACCTGCTGCGATCGCCGGGCCAGCCGGGCGAGCGGGTCCCGAAACCACTCGTACCGGGCCAGGGCCTCCAGCCGCGACAAGGCGATCTCGACGGCGTGGCGCGCGTGGCGATGCAGGGCGCGGGCGTGGTCGGCGAGCATCTCGAGCACTTCGTCGAGAACGGGCACGACCATCTCCGCGGCGGCCGACGGCGTGGGCGCGCGGACATCCGCGACCAGATCGCTGATGGTGATGTCCACCTCGTGGCCGACGGCGCTGACGACGGGGATGCGGCTGGCGTGAATCGCGCGGGCGACGGGCTCCTCGTTGAACGCCCAGAGGTCCTCAAGGGAACCGCCTCCGCGGCCGACGATCATCACGTCAATGCCGCCGAGCGAACGGGCGCAGCGATTGAGCATGCCGATGGCGGCGGCGATGTCCTCGGCGGCGCCGTCGCCCTGGACCCGGACGGGGTACACGTACACGTCGACGCAGGGAAACCGACGCCGGAGGATCTTGAGGATGTCGCGGATGGCGGCGCCGGTCGGGCTGGTGACGACGGCGATGCGCCGAGGCCAGCGGGGCAGCGGCCGCTTGCGGGCGGGGTCGAAGAGGCCCTCGCACTGAAGCCGGTCGCGCAACTGCCGGAAGGCGAGCTCAAGCGCCCCGACGCCGCGGGGTTCGAGCCGGCGGACGTAGAGCTGGCAGGTGCCGCGGGCCTCGTAGACGCTCACGCTGCCGGTGGCGATGACCTCCAGGCCGTCGCGCGGCTCGAACTTCAGGCGCGCGGCGTCGGACCGCCACATGACGGCGCGGACCTCGCTGCCGGCGTCCTTCAGCGTGAAGTAGATGTGGCCGCTCGACGGCCGCGAGATGTTGCTCAGTTCGCCGACCACGTGCAGCGTCGCGGGCAGGTGCTGCTCAAGCACGCTTCGAATGAGGCCCGTGAGCTGCGTGACGGTCAGCAGTCCGCGGGGCGCGGACTCGCCCGTCGGCGGCGAGCGGAGCGGATCAAACAGTGGCGACGACGCGGCCATTTGCATATTGTACTCGGTCGTTGCATAACGCAATGAGGGGAACGCCCAGCGCAGCCATTGGCCGCAACCGAAGGATATACGTCCTGCTCGCCGGTTGTACCGGACGACACTGCCCCGACCTCGACTCGGGCAGCGGTCGACCCGCCTGTCTTGTACGGCGCGGCCCGCGTGTTTTGGACGGCGGCGGCGTTGCCGCCGCCTTCCCCAAAGCGCGTAGTGATGCGCCGGCGTGCGGCAGACCGTCCGAGGCAAAGCGGTGGCCTTGCCACCGCAGTCCACAAACGCCGACGGACGATGGATGGCGCGAAGCGGATGGCCGGGAACGCACGGACGCGGCCGAATCGTGTTGCGAAAGGCTTGCCGGGAAAGCGAGAAATCGTGGGATATCATCGAAGCGAGCGAAAAAGACGCTCGAAGGCCCGCATTCGAAGTACGCCCGCGGTGTGGTCGCGAGTTCACCACGCCATCCGACGTTTCTTACTTTTCCGTTCTTCCGCTCTCCGGCGTGGCGCTAGGCGACGCCGGGCGGCGGACGGCTCCGGCTCGACACGAGCCGGCTTCGTTTGGCGGGAGCGAATGATATGTCATACAGCATTTACGTCACACGCCGGATCCCGCAGGCCGGGCTTGACGTGCTCGAACGGGAGCTGGGCGGCTACGACCTGAACCCGCACGACCGCGTGCTCTCGCGGGAGGAGCTGCTGGCCGGCGTCAAGGACCGCGACGGCGTGCTCTGCAACCTCACGGACGTGATGGATGAGGGCGTCATGGCCGCCGCCGGGCCGCGATGCCGGGGGATTGCCAACTACGCCGTCGGCTACAACAACATTGATGTCGAGGCGGCCACGCGTCGCGGCATCCTCGTCACGAACACCCCGGGCGTGCTGACGGAAACGACCGCGGACCTCACCTGGGCCGCGATGTTCGCGATCGCGCGGCGGATCGCCGAGGGCGACCGGCTTGTGCGCGGCGAGCGGTGGCAGGGCTGGGCACCGATGCAATTGCTCGGCCGGGACGTGTACGGGGCGACGCTCGGTATCGTCGGCGCCGGCCGCATCGGCACGGCCGTCGCCCTGCGAAGCGTCGGGTTTCGGATGCGGGTGCTCTACACCGACGAAGCGGAGAAGCCGGAACTGACGGCGATCGGTGCGCGCCGGGTGCCGCTGGATGGGCTCCTGCGCGAGAGCGACTTCGTCTCGCTCCACGTACCGCTGACCGCCGAGACAAGGC
>CAZTVU010000243.1:3072-4446 GCA_964617025.1 uncultured Planctomycetales bacterium
CTCCGCACGGGCCGGATCGCCGGTGCCGCCCTCGATGTGTATGAAGATGAGCCGCGGCTGGCCCCAGGCCTGGCCGAGTTGGACAACGTCGTCTGCATTCCCCATCTCGGGTCGGCAACGCTCGCGACGAGGAACCGCATGGCCGTCATGGCGGCCGAGAACCTGGTGGCGGCGCTGCGCGGCCGGCGCCCGCCGAACCTCGTCAATCCGGAAGCGTGGGATGCCCGCCGGCCCGAGCCTTCGTGAGGCGCGAAGAAACAGGCCGGAGGCCGATCATGGAGGCGGGCCGAACTCGCCTCGCACAACCGACCCCCGACCCTACCCACCCGCTATCTTCCGTCAGCCCCTTGCCTTCGGTTCAGCGCTTCTTTCCCGACCGGGCCGATACGGCCGGGCACCCCCGGCGAAACCGCAGAGCCGCCATGTCTCCCCTCATGACGACCCTCGACACACCCGGAAACCGCGCTGGAAACCCCGGGGAGGCCCGGCAAGCCAATCGGGCCATCTCCCCAACAACCCGGCGACTTACCGCGACCCCCGCCCGGGTTTCCCGCCTGTTTCGCAACTTGGCGGTTGCGATCGGCCAATCGTCAACTCGCCCGCAGAGGCACATTGAGCATTTGGCGTGCCAAGCGTTATCGAAACCGCCACCTGCCAATTTGATTGACACAACATTCACCGGTCCAAGGAGTTACGTGGAAACCTGCGAAATGTTCGTACCGGGTCGCGACAAGTGCTGGGTACATTTGCCCATTTGACGGATTACCCGTTGAGCAGAAGTACCCAGGAGTTGGTCTCTTGAGTCGGCCCGCCATTCCTTGAAAGCGATTAGCATCACCGTGACCCAGGTAGACGTTGGTGGGGAACGCAAGCGAACCCGCTCCAACTGTTCGATACCGACGCCGGGGGGCCGCTGACCCCCTGTATGCGGGGCTGATCCTTGATTCCGCGGAGGGGTGGTATCAGGCGGGAATGCGGTCATGCCGTAGCCGGGCCGGGGCCGGCGGCGGGGCCGGGAGAATGCATGATGCGAACCCCCGCGCCAAGACCCGACCGCCTTCCCGCCCGATCCCCTGTCGGCCCGGGTTCAACCCGCCCGGCCGAAATCGGGGATCTTCATCGTCTCGCCATCACGCAGCGCCGACTGGTGCGCGACGATGCCCGGGGCGGTGTACGCAACGGCCTCATACACATCCACCGCCGGCCGCCGACCTTCCACCAGGGCCGCGATGAACTCGTGCACCAGACGTGACTGGGCCCGGCCGCGACCGAGCCCTGCCTCGCCGCCCGCGGGCAGCGGCCAGAACAGGCTCATCCGGTCGCCGTAGAGCGCCGCGCTGCGCATGCCGGGCGCCGTTTCGCCGAGACACACCG
>CAZTVU010000243.1:4474-7243 GCA_964617025.1 uncultured Planctomycetales bacterium
AACAGGCCTACCTCGTTCCGAAAGAGATTTCCTTGGCGATCGTCCCGTCGGCCCTCGTGCCCGTCGCCCCACCCGCACGCCGTCACCTCCGTCAGCCGCTCACCGGTGATCGACAGCAGCACGCCCGTGCAGTGCGTGGCGTAGTTCATCGGGGGGATGCCGCAGCACCGGGCCGGCGAATCACTGCCCGGCCGACGCCCCCAGCGATCCGGACCGGGATGATGGTATTCGAGCTCGGCGTAGAACAGCCCGCCGAGCCGGCCCTCCCGGTGCCGCGCGCGGGCGTCGATCGTCTCCTGCCGGTACACGCCCGGCTCGGCCATCATGTAGGTCAGCCCCGTCTTCCGGACGGCCTCGATGAGATGTTGGCATTCGTCGAGCGACATCGCCGCCGGCGCGGCCGAGATCACGTGCTTGCCCGCCTCCATCGCCCGGCAGGCCATGCGGGCATTCAGCGGCGCGGGGGCGAAGATGGCGACGGCGTCGATGCCCCTGTCGGCGATCAGCCTGCCGAAGTCGTCGTATTGCGTCGGGCAGCCGAAGACCCGGCTCAACCGGTCGGCCGCCTCCTTGCACACATCGCAGACGGCGGCGACGGTTGCGCCGGGATGCCGATGCCAGGCGAAGGCACAGCCATACCCGCCGCCGACGACGCCCATGCGGACCCGCCTGCGACGACCGACGGCGACGCAGGCGTTCGCGGCAACGCGCGCGGTCAGCGCCGCGACGGCCGCCGCGCCGACGCCCGCCAGGAAGCCTCGCCTGCCCAATCGCCTCCGGCCCGCGGCCATGTTTCGCATCCACCCTGCGCCGGGACTCGCCCCGCGCGATCTCGGGATCAACGAGGGGATTGTAACGCATTTCCCCCGCACGAGACGATCGACCTGGGGCTCGCGATTGTCGGCGACGCCCGGGTCCGCCGGCGACCCGGCATACGGATTCCCTTGGGGGCCCCTCCAGGTGCATATCCCGGGCGAGGGGCGTTCCGGCGCCCCGCCACTTGCAGCGGTTCTTTGACCATCGGCGCCGGTCAGCGAAGGCCGCCGGCCGTGCGGTTCGACAACAGCCACGCCAGGGCCTTTCTCACTTTCCCACTTTTGCCCTTTTCTCACTTTTTCGGCGTTGCCGTATGCAACGCCGGGGGGTATAACCGGGTCCCGACATGGCCAAGGAATCCTACGCCGTCCTCCTCGAGCAGTTCAAGCGATGCCGAGACCTGATCGTCGCGGAGCTGGCCAAGGCCATCATCGGCCAGCGGGACGTCATCGACCAGATGCTGGCGGCCGTGCTGGCTCGCGGGCACTGCCTGCTCGTGGGCGTGCCGGGCCTGGCCAAAACGATGATGGTCTCGACGCTCGCCAAGATCATGACGCTGTCGTTCAAGCGGATCCAGTTCACGCCCGACCTGATGCCATCGGACATCACCGGGACGAACGTGATCGACGAACTGCCGGACGGGCGGCGGGAGTTTCGGTTCGTCCGCGGCCCGATCTTCGCCCACATCATCCTGGCCGACGAGATCAACCGCACGCCGCCCAAGACGCAGGCGGCCCTGCTCCAGGCCATGCAGGAGCGCGAGGTCAGCATCGGGCAGGACACGTATCCCCTGCCCGATCCCTTCTTCGTCATCGCCACGCAGAACCCGATCGAGCAGGAGGGCACCTACCCCCTGCCCGAGGCCCAGCTCGACCGATTCATGTTCAACGTGTGGGTCGATTATCCGAGCCTCCGCGAGGAGGAGCAGATCCTCGCCGGGACGACCTCGGGCCAGGTGCCGCAGGTCGCCAAGATGCTCAACGACCGGCAACTGACAAACATGCAGAAGCTGATCGCCGCGGTGCCATCGAGCGATTTCGCCATTCAATACGCCGCACGGCTCGTGCGGGCGACGCGACCGAAGGACCCCAGCGCCCCCGACTTCGTGCGAAAGATGGTGGACTGGGGCGCCGGACCTCGGGCGGGGCAGTTCCTGATCCTCGGCGCGAAGGCCTTCGCGGCCATGGACGGGCGCTACAGCGTGAGCCTCGACGACATCCGGCGGGTGGCGATCCCGGTGCTGCGCCACCGCATCGGGCTGAACTTCGCCGCCCAGGCCGAGGGCGTCGATGCCGTGGAGATCGTTAAGCGGCTCCTGGCCCGGGTGCCCGAGCCCGAATTGCCCAAATATGAAGAGGTCCCGCCCGAGATTCCGCCGCTGCCGGACCTGGAGCCGATCGAAATGGAGCGGCCCGGTCCCTCGACGGACGCCGTCTTCGACGGGCGCCATGCTCCGGCCGACCCGGCTCGCTGACAATGAGGGACCATTGCGAATCCGACCGGAATATCGCGCACCCGGCGGCGAACACCCGGAGCGCGGCCTCGGGCCGCAACCAAAGGATGCGTGTCTTGCTCGCCGGTTGCGCTGGGAGATTCTGCCCCGACCTCAACGCGGGCAGCGGTCGCCCCGCCCGTCGTGCACGGCGCGGCCCGCGCATTCTGGACTGCGGCGGCCTTGCCGCCGCTTTCCCTGAGGCGTGCCGAGCCGCGCCGGCGTGCGGCAGACCGTCCGAGCGAAAGCGGTGGCGTTGCCACCGCAGTCCATAAGCGCCGACGAACGATGGATGGTGCGAAGCGGATATCCAGAAACGCCCAAACGCGGCCGGATCGCCGTCGTAAGAGCTCGGCGGTGGAGTCCCCCAGTGGTGAGCGAAGCTGCGGCTTCGCCGCAGGACCGCCCACCCCACGCGCTTCGACGCGGGCAGCGGTCACCCCGCCCGTCGTGCACGGCGC
>CAZTVU010000244.1:0-7235 GCA_964617025.1 uncultured Planctomycetales bacterium
GCCTCGCCGAGCTCCTCGATGATCGCGACGTTTTCGTGGCCCAGGACCACCGGAAAGGTCGTCATGACGCGGAGGATGTTCGCCGGATGCGTCCGTTGGAAGACGGCGGCGATGTCCGTTCCGCAGATGCCGCCGAGCACGGTCCTCAGCCGCACCCATCGCCCGTCGGGGCCGCCGGGCCTGCCCCCTGCCGCCCAGATCGCGGGGGGCGGCACATCCTGCAGCCGCAGCCCCGACAGCGGGGACGTGAACACGCGGGGCGTGATCCACCCGGCCATCTTGCAGAGCGGCCAACGCAATCGGTGAATGTCGAACGTCAGGGCCTTCATGTGCTCGCCACCAGTATAGACGGACCCGACGGCATTGCACTTCCGCCGGGGCCGCGATGCGGGTAGTGTATCGCAGACACGCCGCACGTCGGCGGAACCGGGCAGCGACCTTCGCCGGAGGCATGTCGATGATTCTCTCAACAACCCTTGCGTGCGCGACGCTCTTGTCCGTGGCGGAGATGCCGAAGGAACTGGCGGCCTTTGTCGGAGACGCGCCGGCACCCGTCGCGGTGCCGCACTTTCCGACGCGAATGCACGCCTTCATCTGGCGGAACTGGACCGTCGTCGAACCCGACCGCCTCGCGAAGGTGCTCGGCACGACCCCCGAAAACGTACGGGCCGTGGCCGAGTCGATGGGCCTCCCCCCGTCGCCGGCGATCCCCGCGGAATTCAGGACGCGGGGCTACATCACCATCCTTCGGCGAAACTGGCATCTGCTGCCGTACGAGCAGCTCCTGACGCTGCTCGACATGACGCCGACGGAATTGGCGCACACCCTGCGAGAGGACGACTTCCTGATCCAGAAGTTCGGCAACCACAAGCCCGCATGCGAGCCCATCCGGTACGTCGGGCCGGACGCCGGCGCGACGGCCCGCGCCTCGCGGATTCGGGAAATCGTGCGGAAGGAATTCGGCGCAGAGATGCTGGCGACCGGCGAGCCTCGCTTCGCGTTCATCGAGCGGCTCAGCCGCGTCGATCCCGACCGCAAGCCGACGCCGCCGGCCGAACCCTCTCGCGCTGGCCCGCGCTACATCTATTCATACTTCGCGCTCTACGGCGACCCGCTCATGACGCCGGAGCTGGATCCCTTTCCCGACGGGCTTCTCCAGCGGCTGGCCGAGCTGGGCATCCGCGGGGTGTGGATGCACACGGTGCTGCGGCAGCTCGCCCCGAGCGATCTGTTCCCGGAGTTCGGGGCCGGCCACGAGACGCGGCTCGCGAATCTTCGCCGCCTGGTGGAGCGGGCCCGGCGGTACGGCATCGGCATCTATCTGTACGTCAACGAGCCGCGCGCGATGCCGCGGGCCTTCTTCGAAAAACACCCTGAGATCGAGGGGGTTCACGAGGGCCCCTTCGCGGCCATGTGCACGTCGACTCCGCAGGTCCGGCGCTGGCTGACCGACTCGCTCGCGCACGTCTTCCGCAGCATGCCGGACCTCGCCGGCGTCTTTACCATCACCGCATCGGAGAACCTCACGAGCTGCGCATCGCACTTCCAGCACAGGGGCTGCCCGCGCTGCAAGGACCGCGCAGCGGCCGACATCATCGCGGAGGTCAATGTGGCGGTCCAGGCGGGCGTCCACCGGGGCAGCCCCGAAGCACAGGTGATCTGCTGGGACTGGGGCTGGGACGATTCGTGGGCCGCGGATGCCATCGCCCGCCTGCCGAAGAACGTCTGGTTCATGTCGGTCAGCGAGTGGGCGACGCCGGTCACGCGGGGCGGCGTGAAAGGGACCGTCGGCGAGTACTCGATCTCGGTGGTCGGCCCCGGGCCGCGGGCGAGCCGGCACTGGGCGGTGGCGCGGCAGCACGGCCTGCGGACCGTGGCCAAGGTCCAGGTGAACAACACGTGGGAGCTCTCGGCCGTGCCCTACCTGCCCGTGCTGGACCTGGTGGCGGAGCACTGCGCGAACCTCGCGGCGGCGGGCGTCGACGGAATGATGCTCAGTTGGACGCTCGGAGGCTACCCGTCGCCAAACCTCCAGGTCGCTCAGCGGCTCAATCGGCAGCCACCGCCGGACCGCAACGCCACCCTCGACGCCGTCGCGCGTGAACGGTTTGGGGTCGAGGGCGCGCCGCATGCCCGGCGGGCGTGGACGGCATTCAGCGAGGCCTTCCGCGAGTTCCCGTACGACGCGGTCGTGTTGTACAACGCGCCGCAACAGTACGGTCCGGCGAACCTGCTCCACGCGAAGCGGACCGGCTATCGCTCCACGATGGTGGGGTTCCCGTACGACGACGTGGACGGCTGGCGCGGCCCGTATCCGGCGGATGTTTTCGCGAGCCAGATGGAGAAGGTGGCCGCCGGTTGGAAGGCCGGCCTGCCCGAGCTTCAGAAGGCCGTTCAAGCGGCGCCCCCGGAGTCGGCGGCCGACGCCCGCGCCGAGCTGGCGTTCGCGGAGGCGGCACAACTGCACTTTCAGAGCGTGGCGGATCAGACCCGCTTTACGGTCGCCCGAAACGCGCTTCAGGCCGACAAAGCGCCCACCGGCGAAGCGCGCAAGGCGTTGGTCGATCAGGTCCGCCGGGCGATGGAGAACGAGATCGCGACGGCGCGGCGACTGTTCACACTGGCCCGCGAGGATTCCCGCATCGGATACGAGGCGTCGAACCACTACTACTATGTTCCGGTGGACCTGGTCGAGAAGGTGGTGAACGTTCGCTACATCCTGGAACACTGGGTCGCGGAGCTGGAACGGTAGCGATTGGGCCGAGGACACGACGGCCGTGCAGCCGGGCGCGGCCGGGTGTGGTATAAGAAAGCGGCCGGGTTGCCTTTGGCGATGCCGGCGGGTGGGATTTTCGGCACCCTCACCCGTCCCTCTCCCTCGAATGGAGAGGGGCTTTTCAGGGGATCGATCGATGAGACTCGGACGGCTGTACGGCTGGGCGATGACGGTGGCGGGCGGAGCGATCGTGTTTCAGACGACGGCGAGTTGCTCCACGGAGGCCCTCAATACGGTGGCAACGTCGCTCATGCCGGCCCTGACCTCGGCCCTGACGACGGCGGTCGGCGGCTCAACGTGCGATACGACCTCGTCGGGCTCGATCACCCCGGCGACCGGCGGCGTCTTCAACGACCTCACCGACACGATCAACGGGATCCGATCCAATCTCGGCAACCCGCCGCAACTGGGTACGACGACGGACTGACCGCCGATCCCGCCCTCTTTTCCTCCTGTCTCTTTTTTCGTCGCCCGTTTCCCGGGGGGCGGTACGCGTTGCGGTCTTCAGGCCTTTTTCGGCTCGCTGCCCTTCGGCGGCGCGGCGTCGGCCGATCGTTCGCCGTCGCCCGCGGCGGCGGGGGCCTTCTCGGCCAGGACCTTCTGAAGCACCGTTTCGATCGTCTCCGCGTCGATGTCCGCCCCCGTGGCCCGCCGGAGGGCCCCGGCCAGCGACGGGGCCAGGCCGCCAAGCAGCCGGACGGCGGCGTCCCGCGCCTCCGGCGACAGGGACGACCGCAGGCCGTTGAACATCTGCCCGTAGCCGACCGCCGACATGAAGCGGGTGGTCATGCTCGTCAGCGTCGTCGGGTCGCCGAAGATCTGCATCTGCGCCTTGCTGAGCATGTCGCCGATCGCCTGGGCGAAGGCCTTCTGGACCTCGGCGCCGGCCTGGATCTCGAGCTTCTGGACCTCGAAGCGGAGGGCGGCCTCGCTGAACGTCTGCTTGTTCTCGAGCTCCTGGCGTTCGACGTCGACGCGGGCCTGCTCGACGGCGACCCGCTCGCGGTCGACGTTGACGTCGACCATCTTGATCGCCTGGTCGCCCTCGGCACGCAGGCGCGCGGCCTTGGCGTCGGCCTCGGCGAGAACGAGCCTGGCCTGCTTCTGCTTGTCGGCCGCCTGGAGCTCGGCCTCCGCCCGCTTGACCGCCTCATAGGCCCGCACGTCCGCCTGCGTCTGCTCGCGGTACTTGTTGATGTCGACGGCCTGCCGCTCTTCGATCATCTTCTTCTGGGCCTCGCGCTCGGCCTCGGCGGTGACGGCGACCGTCTGGATCCGCTGGGCCTCGAGCTCGCGATCGGCCTCGGCGGCCTTGGCCTTCGCCTCGGCGGCGGCGCGGGCGGCCTCCTGCTCGGCGACGGCGATCTCCGCCTGGCGCCGCGCGACCTCCACCGTCCGCTGTTTGATGATCTCCGCCTCCTGGATCGCCCTGTCGCGATCGACGGCCGCGGTCTGCACGACGCGCTCGCGGGCGAGGTCGGCCGACTGCACCGCCTGGTTCTTGGCGATCTCGGCCTTCTTGACCAGCTCGTCCTTCGCGACGGCGGCCAGCTCGACCTGCTTGCGCTGCTCTGCGCGTTCTCGTACTGCTCGTGCGCGCGGAGCTTGGACGCGCGGATGTTCGCGATCTCGGTCGCCTGCTGCGCCTCGGCCTCGGCCTGGTCCCGCTCGAGCTGGAGCACCTCCTTGCGCGTGGCGACGTCCTTCATCTTGATCGCCTTCTGGGCGTCGCGCTCGATTCGGTTCCGCTCGATGTTCTGGGCGTTGGTGATCTCGGTGATCTTGCGAAGCCCCTGGGCGTCGAACACGTTGTTGGCGTTGAGGTTTTCCGGGGGCGTCTGGTCGAGCTGGCTGATCGTGACGGTTTCGAGCGTGAGGCCGTTCTGCCGCAGGTCGTTCGCGAGGTTCTCCTGGACGGCGGAGGCGAACTCGTCGCGCTTGATATGCAGCTCAAGCAGCTCCTTCGTCGCCGCGACGGACCGCAGCGCGCTGACGAGCTTCTCGTAGACCAGCTCGCTGACGGCCTGGGCGCTGACGCTCTTGTCGCCGAGCGACCGGGCGGCGGCGAGGATGTCCTCCTCCGTCGGGGCGACGCGGATGTAGAACTCGCTGGCGATGTCGACGCGGAGGTTGTCCTTGGTGATCAGGGCGTCGGGCCCGGCGCGCTTCACGTCGAGCCGCATCGTCTCCAGGCTGATCTCGATCAGCCGGTGCATGATGGGGAAGACGAACATCCCGCCGTCGAGGATGACCTTCGCCCGGCCCGCCCCGGTCCGCACGAAGGCCTGGTTGGCCGTCGGCTTGCGGTACAGCCGCGCGTACGCCATCCCCAGCGTGGTGATGACGACGATCGCGCCGCCGACCACGACGAGGCCGACCGACAGGGCCGAACCGATGTACTCGTACTGCGTGCCGTACAGCCCGCCGGCGATCATGCACAGACCGATCGCGATGCACAGGATTGCGGTACCCACGGTAGGAGCCTCCCTTCGTCAACCGGCCCGCCCGACGTAGTACATGTCCTCGTCCGGCAGGTATTTCGTCAGGATCACACGCGCACCCTTGGGGACCGGCTCAACGCCCGCCGGCACCCGGCAATTCAACTGGTGAAGCGTCCCGTACCGGTCCTTCACGCTCACGCGGCCGAACCGCTCGCTGATCGGCAGGGCGGCCTCGCCCGTCAGGCCGACCATCTCTCGGCGGCTGACGGCGCTGGTCAGCACCGACGGCATGTAGCGGCCCAGCAGCCCCGCGGCCAGCCGGACGACCAGGAGCCCCGTCGCCAGCGCGATCAGCAGGCTCGTCAGGAAGAGCGCCCGGTCCGACTCGTAACGCGTCCGCAGCAGCGCGTTGGCCACCCAGCCCGTGATGCCGATCGTGTAGCAGAGCATCATCAGGACCGACGAGACGGGGACGCGGCCGATGCCCACGAACTGCGCCATCGCCTGGAGCGGCCCGACGGTCGCGGCCTCGCCCGCGTGCGCATGGGCGTCGTGGTCGGCGACGGCGTGCGCGTCGACATCCACGTGGGCGTCGACGTCGGCATCGGCGTCCGCATCGGCATCGATGTGCGCGTCGACGTCGTGGTCCACATCGGCATCGCCGTGTCCGAAACCGAGGAGCTGCAGCAGCGTGAAGAACAGGCCGATCGCGAAGAAGGCCGCAAAGACGGTGTTGTACCACGCCAGCAGATTCTGGGCGACCGCAAGAAGCTCACCGAGCATGGCACCACCCCCGGACGATTTCGCACGGCACCCCCGTCGTCGCAGGCACCGGAACGGGAAAGCGACGAGGCAAAAACCGCAAGGGCTGGAGTGGCCGCCGCCGACCCGGTCCGCACGGAATCGGCGTCGTCTTCCGGCTTTCGCGTCTGCCGGCGTTGAATCATGCACGGCCGGCGGACGAACGCGATCTTCGCAGGGCCGCGAAGATTATGGCCCGACGGCGCGCCAATCGCAACCGCCCGGCACCGCCGATACCCGACATCCGGCGCCGAGAAAGCGCCGGCAGTCCCGAGGCGCCTATTGAACTCGTTTTCGCGATTCCCCATAATAAAGGCGGCAGCGGTCGTATTGGGTGGACACGCAGGACGGTGAACGATGAAATCCCAGTTCGGAGCATTATGCGACGACTTCTACATCAGCAGCCGGCTTCACCTGAAGCTGGACCTCTCGCCGGATCGGGAGGCGCTGCTGCACTTTTGTGAGCGCATCCGGCGGAAGTATCCGGCGATGCGCAAGCTTCGCCGACGGCGCAGCGGCGGGATCATCCTCGAGGAGGACGGCCGGGACGGCGAGCCGTACCGATGGTTTCGGCTGGAGCCGGCGTCGTTGCGGTTCGGGTACTTCGCCCCGCCGAACCCGGCGGCGTACGCGGAGTTTGCCAACTTCCTGCTCGAGCAGGCGCCGTATCACCTGACGCTCAGCGACCTCGACATCGACCAGCTCGAGGTGGTGTACGGTTTTGACATGGAATATCGCGGCAATCACGACCAGCTCGTCGCGGAGACGCTGTTTGCCGACCACCCGCTGTCGGCCTTCATCCTGGGCAACGAGGCGGCGCATGCGATCGACTGCCAGCCGTACCTGGGCATCTCGCTGACGGCCGCCTGCGACGTGCAGGCCTACATCGAGATCAAGGGCCGGACGAGCACATTCGAGGTCCGCACGGGCGAGTTCGACCAGCAACTGCTGACGGTCTTCCTGATCCTGCGGAAGTACTGGGGCTTCGGTGCGGCCGCGGGGCCCGCGCAGGTCCATCAGCTTCTCTGCCGGCACGCCGACAATCTCGCCGTGAACAAGGTCGTGCCGATCCTGGTGAACCCGCTGGCCCAGGCGATCATCAGCCGGCCGTAACGGCGATGCGCAGCCGTATCCGGTGAAACGCATCGCGGCCGGGCGCAACGGCAGTCCGCATCATTTATCGTCCGTCAGCGCCTGTGGACTGCGGTGGCAACGCC
>CAZTVU010000245.1:0-7178 GCA_964617025.1 uncultured Planctomycetales bacterium
GCGCCTGGCACATCGCGTAGACGTTCTCGGCAACGTGGGTCAGGTCGGCCAGCCCTGTCTGGGTCAGAGCTTTTCTTGCGGTCTCGCCGCACGCAGTAAGGGCCGTCGCTGCCCCTGCGGATGCGGTCTGAAACCCCTTGTCCACTTGGCGGAGGACGACAACCGCGATCAGCGCGGCGGGCAAAGTGGCCAGAATCATGTTGGAAGAAAACAACTTCGACTTCAGTGTCATGGTTGTACCCTGGTATCCGGAGGTCCTCAATCTCGCCTCTTCCGCAGTATGCCGCGTGCACCCCAACCGGATTTGACCCGCCAAGCCGGCGCGGTTTGTCCGGAAGCACCGGGATTTGCGGAGAGAACCATGTGCGAGAGATCGGCGGAAAGTCCGCCGACCTTTCGGATGAGTTCCGGCCGCCTTGTCCAGGACGCCGGGCTTTGTTCAGGCGAATCGCTTGCGCTTCTTTCCGCGGAGGTCGACGTTCAGCGTCGCAATTGTTCAAGACGCCGCGGGTCGATCGCGGCCGGCGAGGGAGCCAATATCGCGGACCGAAGTCATCCGGGTGAGCGGTTTCGGGCCGAATCGCTGGCGGGTTGGTCACGCGGCGAGCGTGGCGTGATGCGGTGCGCGGGCCGTCGCTTCTCGGAGGCCTTCGGCGTCTTCGGGGGCTGTTTGGCCCGGTGAGCGCGATAAGACTTTCCCTTGATCTTGAGGATGATCGCCCCGTCTACCAGGCAGTCCAGGAAGGCCATGGCCGGCGGGGGGTCGCCGAGGTACTCGCCCCACGCCTCGAAGCCGATGTTGGTGACCAGGGCGGTCGAGTGCTGCAGGCCGCGGGCGTCGATGATCTTGAGGAGGCTGGCGGCATAGAGACCGCTCAGTTTGAGTCATGGAGGCGTTCGAGCTTGCCCCCGAGGGCGCGGAGTACGTTGTTGACGAGCGCTTCCGCCGACCGGCAACCGGACCTGAAGGCTGGCGGAGCACCAACCTGAGAACGACCTTCAGGAAGATCGTCCGTCGTTCCGGGCGGGACCCGTGGCCGCGGCTGTGCCACAACCTGCGAGCGACCCGCGAAACGGAACTCGTGGAGGCCTACCCGGTTCAAGTGGTCACAAGCCGGCTTGGCAACACGCCCAACATCGCCATGCGGCACCACCTGATGACGACCGGCGAGCACTTTGATCGGGCCGTCCGTGGCGACGGGACGGCCGGACAGGCGGCGCAAGATCCGGCGCAGCAAATGCACGCAAACAAGCGCAAAACGGCGCACGGCGAAAAACGCGAAATTCAGAATCTCGCGTTTTACGCCGAAAAACAGCAAGGCGCGCTTTCGTGCGCTTCCCCGCAAACTGGCCGAACGGAGAGGGTGGGATTCGAACCCACGGTACGGTTGCCCGCACACAGGTTTTCGAAACCTGCTCCTTCAGCCACTCGGACACCTCTCCATGTCGCCGGTCGGCAGCGCGACCGTGCTAAAGATAACCGACAAGGGGCCGCCCGCCAAGTGTGGGATGAGGGGCCGCGCCCGTGATTTGGGCCGTCGATGTCCTTGCGGCCCCGCTTCCACCTGCCGCTCAAAAGCGCCGCCCTGTACGCCACGTGTTCAGGCTTGGCCGCGTCGCATCCGTGGATAGAATGGGCTGCAAACGAGGGGCCGCGGGCGTTCAACGGCAGGTTGCAGCGCCTTTCGGTACGCTGTCCGCGGCTGCGTTGGAGCGGGGCGAGTGCCCTGTTGCAGGGGCCGCTGCCACGTCGCGTCGCTTTGGCGAGGCCGAATGCGCCGCCGTGGGCGTGGGGCGGCGGCTTGGTTGCAAACGACGTTGATCCGGGTCGTGCGATGAGGTCGGTCGCCCGATCCAGGGCGGGGCTGGGCGCGGCTTGCAAAGGGGTTGCACGGCCTATCGTGAGGGCATCCAAATGGCCTGCGCCGAAAGACGGGCACAGGCGGCTATCAGCCGATCAAAACCGGCTCATCAAGGGAGATCATTCATGAACGCGCTTAGACTGTCCGCCGTCGGCGCGGCCGTCGTCGCCGCGGCCGTTTCGGATCCGCTACTCTCAAGAGGCGCAGAACCGTACCGAATCGGTGCATCGGCGGTCGTTATCACGCCGCCGGTCGATCCGACCAGCCCCCCGGTCTGGCTCGCCGGCTATGGATTGGGACGACAGGCCGAGAGGCGGCACGACGACATCTTTGCACGCGCGATCTGCATCCGAGACGACCGGTTCGGTATCGCCATCGTCGCATGCGATCTCATCGGCCTGTTCCGCGATGAGGTCCTCGAGATCCGTCGGCAAGTGAGTGAACTCCGCCTTGACCCGCCGGTCGATTACGTCCTTGTCAGCAGCACGCACACCCATGCCGGCCCGGACACGATCGGCATCTGGGGACCGTTCGGGCAGACGGGCATCACCCCCGGCTTTCTGAAACAGGTGCGCACGGGATGCGTTGAGGCGATCCGCCGTGCCCATCAGGCCGCCCGCCCGGCGACGCTTCGCATCGCCACGGCCGACGTGAATGCGAAGGCGGAACTGGTCGGCGATTCACGTTTGCCCAAGGTCATCGACTCGAGGCTCACGGTCATTCAAGCGACGGGAACCGACGGCAGGACCGTCGCCACGCTCGTCAACATGCCCTGTCACCCGGAGGTGCTGGGCGGGAAGAACAGGCAGCTCAGCAGCGATTTCCCCTCAACCATGCGGCAGTATCTCGAGGACCGGTACGGCGGCGTGGCCGTCTACAACAGCGGCTCGATCGGCGGCCTGCTGTCGCCCCGGGAACCGCGAACCAACCCTTTCACGAGCGAACCCCTGCCTGCCGACGAGATCGGTCAGATGGAGACCTATGGCCGCATCATCGGACGTATCGCCGAACAAGCGCTGGCGACCGCAGAGCCTCTTTCGGGCCCGGTTCGCGCCCGCGCGAAGGAAGTCCTGATTCCCGTGTGGAACCCGATGTATCGAGTGGCCATGGCCATGGGTACGCTGCATCGGCCCGTCTACGACGCGAAGGGCGAGCCGATCGCCGCCTCTCAACCGGCCGCAACGAGCCGACCGGAGACGGAAGAGCTTTGCATGAAGACGGAGGTGGGCCTGATCGAGATCGGCTCACTCCAGATCGCGGCCATTCCCGGGGAGTTGTACCCGGAAATCGCCCTGGGCCGGTATCAGCGCCCGCAAGAGGCGAATGCGGATTATCCCGGGGCTCCGCTCGAGCCGGCCGTCTTCCCGCTGATGACGGCGCGATACAAGATGGTCATCGGGCTGGCCAACGACGAGATCGGCTACATCATTCCGAAGTCGCAGTGGGACTGGCTCGCCCCCTTTGCGTACGGCCGCACCGAGCGGCAATACGGCGAGGTCAACTCGTGCGGACCGGAGGTGGCCCCCTGTCTCATGGCGGCCTGGGAGTCGCTATGTCGGCCATAAGCCGCCGACGCGGTCCTACTTGACGTCGATACGACGGACGAAGGCGGCGGTTGGCCGACCGCTATGGGCGCGTACCTCGATTCGCACCCGAACGGAGGCCGGGCCCTGTGGAAGGTCCGCGTCCACCGTGGTCCATCGGCATCGCGTGTCCACGGTGACGTCCTTCACGAGACGGTCGTTGACAAACACCCGCAAGACGAAGGGGCCGTCCTGCGCGGTGGAAGCCACGTCAATCTCCAGGCGACGAGGTCCGGCGGACTGGAGCTCAAACACACGCGAGATGGCGGCCGGCCGTTCCGGCGTAACGGGAGCCAGTGCGAGCAGGCTCGTGCTCCCGTATTCCTGCGGCAAGACGCATCGGCCTGCGTCCGGCGCGGCCGATTCCACGACCCAGCCCGCACTCCAGAGGTCGACCTCCTCCTGCGTCACCGGCGAGAGCAGAATCGATTTCTGATCCGTCCACTGCTCGAGCGTCGGCGGGGGCGTGGGCATCTGCCTCGGAATCGCATACGCGTCGTTGAGTACGCGGCCGCCGGCGCGTCGGATGACGGATTCCGCTACCCGTTGACACGCCGCCACCGCCGTATCGAATGAGTAGTCCGTGTGCGAGAATCGTTGCGATGCGATTGCCGGTATTCCCCGCGTGGTGGCGTCGCCAAGCGCCCGGTATCCGCGAATGCATCCGACGACGCCGCCGGCGTTGGAAGCGGTCGAATCGGCGTCCTGGCCGCACCGAATCGCGATCTCGACCGTCTTGAGGAGATCCCCGCCGCCATACAGCAGCCCCATCACCACGTACGCCCCATTCAGTTTCGCGTCGATGTTGTAGGGATCACCGGGTGCGCAGTCGACATCATCCTGCCATTTGTCTTCGATCCGTTGCCACACGGTCAGCCAGTCCGTGGGGCACTCGCGATGCCAACGCACGACGTCGCTGATGCACTTGTGGAACTGCGACTCCCGCGGGACACACGCCAGCCCGGTCGCGACCACGCGATGCACGTCGGCCCCCGGGGCAAACGCGGCCGTGTACATCCCCGCGACAAACATCCCGCCGTAGACGCCGTCGCCGTAATTCATGATATGGCCGAAGATGTCGCAGAGCCGGTTCGATTCCTGCGGCAGCCCCGGGCATACGAGCCCCAAAACGTCGGCTTCGATCTGGAAGTCGATGTCGTCGGCATGCCGGTTGTTCAGGGGGTGGCCCGACCACGGCGGCAGGATTCCCCTTCGGATGTTCTCGCGGCCATATTTGTTGGCGTGATAGAGAGCGAATCCGGGCTCGGCGAAGGCCCGACCTGCCTGCTCCGGCGTGATGTCGAGCCCGTGCGTTTCGAGCGCCTTCAGGAAGGTGAGCTCGACATAACAGTCATCCTGCTTCAAGGCCCCGGCGATCATCTCGGGGACCCAGGGGCGGATCGGTCCGGTGATGGGGCGGCCGTTGGACTGAAACTGGTACGGATCGCCCCAGCACACCCCCACCATCTGTCCGGCCCAGGCCCCACGACACTTGTCCAAGTAGGCGTCCCCGGAGAGATGGATTTCACCGCCGGGGTGGCACCCGAGCAGCGTAGCGCCCACGACAACCGCGCTCCAGCGAACGAATAATCGGTTCATGCGTGTGATGGTACACGACCGCGCCCGCAAAGGACACTCGTCGCCTCGCGGATCACTCGCGGCACGAGTAGCCGGCCCGCCGCGCAAGGTCGCGTCCGTCGGAATCCCGGATGAAAAGCGTGGCGATTTCGCCGGGCCCGTAGCCGATACCGTCGCACACGAACACCACGCCGCCGCCGATACACGAAGGGTGATCCGATGTGAGCTTGCCCGCACGCGTCACGCCGTCTCGAGCAAACTGACCCTTGCAGGAATACTCGATCGCGCCGGATGCCGAGACTCCCCGCCCTCGGCCTCGCGAGCCGCCCGTACGGCGCGCCCGCGGGGGACCCGACGTCGCCGACCGATGCACGACGCCCGCCGGCAGGTGGGCCGAGCAGAAGTGGCCCACCCCGGCGCAGGCCCGAAACTCCTCCACGCTCAGGTTCTTTCCGCATGTTCGGCACACCGCCGCCGTAAGACGATCGTTGTCAGCCATGTTGCGCCCTCTCCACAGCCGTGGTGACGGCCACGACCGGCGGCATTATAGCCGGGCGGCGTGCCGCTTGCGATGACTTGTGCTTCGATGGGTGTTTGACCGGGCTGTCCGGCGGCGTTAGAAACCCCGGCCATGGGACCTTGCCAGCGATGACCCAACCGCGAGGATACGACCCGTATGCCGCCCTCCGGTTGCGGAACTATCGTCTCTTTCTTGCCGGAAGCGTCTCGGCCAACGTCGGGATGCAGATGCTCATTGTGGCCGTCGGCTGGGACATCTACGAGCGCACCGGGTCGGCCATGGCACTCGGGTGGATCGGGCTCGTGCAGGTCCTGCCGGTCATCGGACTGGCCCTCATCTCGGGCCACGTCGCCGATCGCTTCGACCGACGGCGAATCATGATGGTTGCGTTGACCGTCATTGCGCTGGGATCGCTTGGATTGGCCTGGGAGTCGGTCAACCGCTCGAGCATCCGAGGCATCTATGTCCTGTTGCTGCTCCGCGGAACGGCCCGGGCGTTCCTGCAGCCGGCCCGGGCGTCGTTCATGCCCCTGATCGTACCCCGGGAATCGTTCCAGAACGCGGTGACCTGGAACACCGGCGGCTTTCAGATGGCGGCGGTCCTCGGGCCGGCGATCGGCGGGGCTTTGATCGCCCTCTTTCGCAGCGCGACGCTCGTGTACCTCCTCGAAGCGATGTCGGCCGCGTTCTTCGTGGTCGCCCTGATGCTCATTTCGCACAAACCCGTACAGCGGCGTGCCGAGCGCATCACACTGCGCTCGCTGGGGGCCGGTTTCGGCTTTCTCTGGAATGCCCCGGTGATCTTCGGGGCGATCACACTGGATCTGTTCGCAGTGCTGCTCGGCGGAGCCGAGACCCTCCTGCCCATCTATGCCAAGGACATCCTTCATGTCGGCCCGACCGGCCTGGGCTGGATGCGAGCAGCGCCGGCAATCGGGGCGCTCGGCATGGCATTCCTCATTGCTCATCGCCCGCCGATGCAGCGGGCCGGACGGGCCTTGTTGTGGTCCGTTGCCGCGTTCGGGGTCGCGACGATCCTTTTCGGGATCTCACGGTGGTATTGGCTGTCCCTGCTGATGCTGGTTCTGATCGGCGCGTTCGATAATGTCAGCGTGGTGATTCGACATACGCTGGTTCAGATTCTCACCCCGGACGCAATGCGCGGCCGAGTGTCCGCCATCAACGGGATGTTCATCAACGCATCCAACGAGCTGGGGGGGTTCGAATCGGGCCTTGTTGCGGCCCTCCTCTCGCCGACCTTATCGGTGGTCACCGGTGGGGTTGGAACGCTGGTGATCGTCGCGTCCGTCACGGTTCTCTGCCCGCCGCTACGGCGATACGGCAGGCTGGGCGACCCTCCGCCATGATCGAGACGGCGCCCGGCGAAACCCCGCGGCGCGCGATGCGGAACAGCATCGTCGCGCCGCGCGCCTGTCATGATCGCCGCCCGTGCGGGTCATGCGGACGTTCCCGCCGTGAATACCCAGCGGTCGCGGTAGATGAGCACGGCACCGGTCAGCAGCAGGAGCACGACGACCAGAAAACGAAAGCCCCGTTGCGATACGCGTCGATTCAGGACGGCGCCGGCCCAGACCCCGAAGGCGGCGATCGGAAGCAACCAAAGGCTGCGCTGCA
>CAZTVU010000246.1:0-303 GCA_964617025.1 uncultured Planctomycetales bacterium
TTGGCGAAAAACGTGATGGGTTGGGTGTGGTCCAGTAGTCGCAGGATGTTGCCGACCGGGTCGTACTCATAGCGCAGATCCTGCAGGCGAACACTTTCCAGGGTGGTAGCGGTCAAACGTTTCAACCGGCCGCTCGCCGCCTCGTAGGTCGCGCTGCTGGTGACGTCGTTGCCGGTCACCTGCGTCAGCAACTGGCCTTCGGCGTTGTAGCTCGCCGCTTTCAACAGCGGTTTCAGGCCTTGAGAGGCGAGGATCAGGTCAATGCGTTGCAGTTGCCCGGCGCGATCAAGGTAGAAGTGTTGT
>CAZTVU010000246.1:317-3603 GCA_964617025.1 uncultured Planctomycetales bacterium
CCACCGGCATCGGTTTGCTCAAGTACTTGCCCCAACGGTCCGAAACGGCTCGCGGTGATGTAGTCCGCGCCGGGTTGCAGCAGCGCGTCGCGTTCGGCTTCGACCACGGGCCAGTGGGGAAGGACTTCAGCCTGATCCGGTAAAAATCGCCGGCGTTGGCGGATGACGCCGCCGCCGGCCCCGGGTCGCCAGCGTCCGCAGCCTCGCGAGCCGGAGGGCCCGCCGCCCGGGACGCCCACGGCTCCGCCGGCCCCGTAAGGACGGACTGCACCGGAAAGGGCCGAAGGCCGCCTCGGCGAGACCGCTTTCGGCCTTTTCCCGACCGATGCCTATGCCGAAGGACGTGCCCGAGTTCTGCGATTTCGATTGCCCTCACGCCGATTTCCCGCCGGCCGAGACCGCGGGTATCTGCCGTACGATGGCCGCGGTATGGTGCCGCAAGCTCAAGGAGATCGTTCACAAGAACGCCCCGTGCGAGTGGACCAGGCGTATGGCAAGTGCCCGGCGCGGGAAGGGGCCGCCCTCGAAGCGGTCGTGACGGGCCTCGCCTCGGCTATGGCGCCAGCCCGAGGATCTCGGCGAGGAGTTGCATGCCGTCCTGCGCGCCGAACGGCCAGATGGTCTCGTGCAGCGGCGACTCCATGGGCCCCTGATCGCTGAGGAACGTGGCGGCCGAACCGGTCGAGTCCATGATATCCCGCGGGTTCGCCACGTGGTTCAAACCGACGAGGTGGCCGATCTCGTGGGCCGTCACATGGCCGATGGCCGTCCCCAGCTCGGAGGCGGTCAGCACGCGGCCGAACTGGGCCGGCGTGAAGTTGGTCGTGAAGATGATGGCACCGTCGGTCAGGTTCCGGTTGTAGTCGTCGATGGCCTGCGAAATGCCGTAAGCCCGGCGATTGGTCCCGCCGAAGTACACCGGCGAGTAAAGCGTTCCGGCGGGTGGGCGGCGGGTGTCGGTGTTGTACACCTCCAGCGCGATCCCGTCGTAGACCTTTTGCACCGTCTGGATGGTCCACCGCTTCACGGTGGCCGTCATCCCCCGATAAGCGGGGTCGATGTCTCCGGTGTCGAACACGCCGACCGTGTACGTCCGATCGCCGGGGATGGTGATCGTCCCCCCGTCGAAGTCCAGCAGGACCGCCTGCGCCCGGGGCGGCGGCACGGGCTCGCCGCGCCCGACGGTGATGACGGCGGAGTAGCTCCCGGTCGTCGGCGCGAGCGGGGAACAGGAGACCGCGAGGTAATAGTTGAGTCCCGCGTGGCGGACCACCTCGTTGACGAACGGGCTCAACTGCCGACTGGCGGCGTCGCGGTCATCGTTGGTGATGAACAGGGCACCGCCTTCGTCAAAGACGGCGATGGCGGCATCCAGCCCGCCGGATCCAGTGAGGTCCACGCGGATGCGATCGCCGGGCCACATCGGGCCGAGGTTGTACACGTCCACGTCGCCGACGGGATTGACCGCCCCGGCGATTCGGCCGATGCCGCTGCTGTTCAATATCAGATCGATCGAATCGGAGAAAGTGTCGTTCGGTTCGCCGGAGATGCGCTTTCCCCGGGTGAGGCTGGGGTCCGGGTCAACGTTGCCGTCCTCGGATAGGGCGGAACCGACGTCGACGCACGCGGCGCCGGTGAGGGTGAAAAGGAGCGCAACTACCGTCAGGAGCAACCACTTATGATTCAAAGGCGACGCTCTCCCAACAGCCCCACAGCCCTATGAGGCTGGGGACCAACCGGCCGCGGCGGGTATCGGTCTGAAACAGTCTAGGCTGCCCGGGGTGTCGGATCAACCCGGCGAGGCCGCGTGCCCGGCCGAGAAGCTGAGCCAGCGACGATCGACCTCGAAGTCCTGGTCCGGTGTGCGGCCGTCGTCCATCTGCAGCATCGGCCGCTGGTTTCGCGTGTCGGCCTTCAGGGAGCCGCCGACGGCCCACGCCAGAAGGTCCGGCCCGCTCTGCCATCCGAGCGATGCGACGGTGGAGTGGAGCGGCGCCCGCCGAAAGACCTGCGGACGGAGCATCTGGCGGGCGGTGGCCGTGATGTCCATGAGGTCCTGCGGGTCGCGCGTGTGCCAGAGCCCGAGCAGGTGACCGGCTTCGTGCGAGGCCACGTTGGCCAGCACCTGGGCCAGCTCATCGATCGTGGGCTTGAGCGCCTCGAAGAGGGCGAACGTGTCCGTGAAGATGATCGCCGACTGGGTGACGTCCTCGTTGTAGGCATCGACGCTGTCGGCCAGGCCCAGGAGGTCCGCGTTGTAGGTGCCGAAGTAGATCGTCGTGTGTTCGCCCGAGAGCGCCCCGGCCTCATCGGATGTGACGACGATCACGTTCAGTCCCGCGAAGTGCTCGCGGACCCGTTCGACGATCTTTTCGCGAAGGATGTCGGTCGAGCCGGCGAACCGGGGGCTGATCCTTCCCGCATCGAACAGGGGTACCGGAACGGCCGGCCCGCCGCCGATCGACACGGCGGGATCGCCGTCAAAATCGAGGACGATGGTCTGCGGCGAAGTCCCGGGGACGTCGCCGGTGGTGTGACGGACGGCGAGACGATAGTCGCCCCGCGTCCAGCTCCCCGGCGGATTCGAGACCACGATGTTCAGGCTCGCCATGGGGGCTCGACAGACCACCTCGAAGTACTGCGCCGCGCCGCTGGTGCCGGTCTGGAGCATGAGCCGCAGGAGATTGCCGTCGGCGTCGAACACGCCGATCTCGGCGTTCACGCCTGCGGAGGGCTGCGCGGTGACGACAAGCCGGTCGCCCGCTCCGGCGGGGCCCAGGGAGAAGACGTCGACGTCGGTGGTGTCGCCGAGGGCGGCGTAGATGGTGGCCTCGCCGTCGTCGTTGACGGTGATCGCGCCGGCGGAGGCCAGGTCGTCGTTGGGCTCGGCCTCGCCGAACGTCGCGCCGGTGCCGATGACCGGGGCGCTCAGCAGGGAGTATGGATACGAGGATCCCGCCGCGGGAAACCCGAACCAGGCCGGGTTGCAGCCGACGGACGGGAGAAGGGTCAGGGTCACCGAGAGGGCAAACCACGGGCAAGCCCGCAGGGAACGCGTGGAGCGAGGCACTGCATATCCTCGAACGGCGATTCGCCCCGAGCGTCCTGGCGCATGGGCTTGTCAGCACTGGTATCGGCTTCGAGGGGCGCGACTTTAGATCGACTCTCGCCCTTGTCGAAGGGCGGAAAGGACCGCGTTTTCGCGAAGTCCTCATATCCGCACCGGAACCTTGAACCGGGTGAAAAACACGGGATGTTTCAGGACCTGGGATTCCTCATTGCGCGG
>CAZTVU010000246.1:3624-7079 GCA_964617025.1 uncultured Planctomycetales bacterium
CGGCAAGAGCGTCGAGTTATCGGCGTTGCGCTTGAGCGACGCCGAGCGGCCGCAGCGCTCGCCCGAGATTCCGGCCCCCGCGGCTACCGCGTCTTCGCCGCCGGTGGCCCGGGTCGGGGCCGGTCGGGGTCCTTCGGATACAACGGACTATAGAGGATGTTCTCGCGCGGGGCGACGAGTTTGCCGTCCTTGACGAATCGCTCGCCGCGGATCTTCAGGTGCTCGACCATCCTGGTCCGCCACGTCTCCAGTTGGTCTCGGTGGGCCGCATCGGCGGCGAGGTCGTGCAATTCGGCGGGGTCGGCGGTCAGGTCGAAGAGCTGCTCCTTCCCGTTGTGGGCGTGGAAGATGTATTTGCTGCGGCCGTCGGTCAGGGCGCTCCAGTGGTTCTCGGGGCTGTAGCAGCGGGAGTGCTCGAGGTCGATGTATGGGCGCCACCGTTCGATCTCGCCGCGGATGGGATCAAGCAGGCTGCTTCCGTCGAATGGCTTTCCGTCCATGCGGATGCCGGCCGCGTCCACGAACGTCGGCAACAGGTCGCGCAGCTCGACCGGCAGCGGGATGACCCGGCCGCGCGCCGCGCTGATCCGCGCCGGCCACCGAACGAGCATCGGGATGCGGGCGGCGCCCTCGTAGGCGTACGCCTTGCGCCACAGGTGATGGTCGCCGAGCATGTCGCCGTGGTCCGCGGTGAAGACGATCAGCGTGCGATCGAGCCAGCCGCGTTCGCGCAGAACGCCGACGATCCGCCCGATCTGCTCGTCGATGAACGTGACGGAGCCGTAATAGGCCCGGCGCGACTGTCTCGCCTGCTCGGCGCCGAGGTCGCCGCGCCAGAGCGAGTAGTCCGTCGGATCGCCCCGGGGCGCGAGCCGCGCCCAATCGCCGACGACGGCCGGCGGTACGTCGGCATCCTCGTACATCGCCAGGAAGCGGGGCGGCGGGTCGTACGGGCTGTGCGGCCGGGCGAACGAGACCTTGAGGAAGAGCGGTTCGGGGCGGTTGTACTCCTTGAGGAGGTTCACGGCGACGTCGCCCGTCCAGCGGGTCGGGTGCAACGACTCCGGCAGCGCATAAGCCTTGCCGCGGTAGTCGTTCCAGCCGATGCCGGTGGCGCCGGGGTCGAGGGCGGGCGCCAGCGAGTAGAACCAGCTCCGGTAGTCGCTGCGGAAGTCCGGCGATTGCTCGCGGCCCGACTCGTCGAGGATGGTCTGGTGGAAGCCGTGGGTGTTCCGCTGCGGATGGTAGTGCATCTTGCCGATGCCGACGGTGTAGTAGCCGGCGTCGCGGAGGATGCGGGGCATCTCGTACTCGTAGCGCACCGCGATCTGCCCGTAGCCGAGCATGCCGTGCCGCCACGGCGACAGACCGGTGAGGATCGCCGCCCGTGCCGGCGTGCACGAGGGCGTGGACGTGTACGCGCGGCTGAACCGGGCGCCCTCGGCCGCCAGGCGGTCGAGGTTCGGCGTACGGATGACGCTGTTGCCGTCGGCGCCGAGGCAGTCGCCGCGGAACTGGTCGGCCATGAGAAACACGATGTGCGGGCGATCGGGTACCGCGTGAACGGTGCCGGCCAGCAGCGAGACGAACGCTGCGGCGCCAAGGGCCGGGCCGGCGGTCTTCAAGCTCCTTCGGCCGGATGTCATGGTCGCGCTCCTTTGGGTCGGTGACGGCGGGGATCCGGGTCTTGCGTCGATGGTACGGCCGGAGGCGGGCGGGTCGCAACGGCCGGCTGTTCGGCCGGGACGCGGATCCAGTTAGTTCATTCGGTCCTCGTACCGAGAGTTCTCGCATCCGTCTGTCGCCAATGTCGCTGCGTCATGCCCCCGGCTTTTTGTGTTCCGCGAGTCATCGCGCGTTGCCCTTGGGCACATCGGACGCTACAGTAGTCAGGTCTTCGTGGGCAACCGACGACACGGGGCGAGGCGCATGTCGGCGTTCGGCGCGGGCGTGCATGCGAGGTCTCATGGAATTACCAACGCGGGCCAAGGGCGATATCTTTCTTCCGGATGGTGAGTTCGGGCGAATGACGGCGGCACTCCGCCACCGGACCGATTGCCACGATCTCAATATCGCCATCGTCTACGCCTTTGATTTTCGCACGCGGCTGCTGCCATACTTCATGGCCGACATGCGGATGCCGCCCGCCGGTCCAAGGGCGGTAGCCGCCGCCCTGACCAACGCCGGGTTCCGGCGCGTGCGCATCGTTCTGCAGCAGTGGAACCCGAACTTCCGCCCGTCTCAGGCGCGAATGGACGGCCGTCCTCTCGATGTGCTGATGATCTCGGCCATGCAGATCCACAGCGAGCCGGCCTATCGGCTGATCGAGGACGCGTGGACGCTCGGCCCCGACCGCCCGCTCATCATTGCCGGCGGCCCGAAGGCGATTTACGAGCCGTCGCACTTCCTGGGCATCGGTCCCGACGCCTCGGTCCACGCCGATCTGGCCGTAACGGGCGAGGAATACGTGCTGCTGGAGGCGATGAACCTGATCTGCGCCCACCGCGGACGAGGCGAGACCCTGCGCCAGGCGTTCGAGCGCGTCCGCCGCGAGCGGCTGCTGGACGATGTGCCGGGTTTGGCGTATCGGGCTCCCGACTGCGACCCGAAGGCCCCGGTCGCCCTCAGCACGGGTGTCCAGCGGCTCTTGCGCGACCTTGACGAGCTGCCGATGGCCCACCATGCCTTGCGGCTTCTGGAGCCCGCCCATCGCGGCGAGGGACTGACGGGGCGCACGCTGCCCGATGCGTGGTTCGGCCGGAAGCGCCGGCACTTGATCCTCTCGATGATCACCACGCACGGGTGCAAGTTCGCGTGCAAGTTCTGTCCGATCCCGGCGTACAACCAGCGGACGTGGCGTCACAAGAGCGCGGCGCGGGTGGTCGAGGAGTTTCGCGACGCCGCCGAGACGTTCGGCATCCGCTACTTCTTCGGCACGGACGACAACTTCTTCAACGACCGGCGGACGGTGATCGAGATGTTCGAGGCCACCGCGAAGACCCGCGTCGCCGGCCGGCGCTTCCGCGGGAAGATCCGCTTCGGGACCGAGGCCACCGAGTTCGACGTCTACAGGAACCGCGACCTCCTTCCGCTGTGCAGCGAAGGCGGGCTTCGCCAGATCTGGTTCGGCATCGAGGACCTCTACACCGGCATGGTCAACAAGGGCCAGTCCGTCGAGAAGACCCGCGCCCTGTTTGCCGACCTTCGCAAGGTTGACATCGAGCCGCACGTGATGATGGTTCATCACGACGACCAGCCCCTCTACACGGTGGACGGTCTTCGGGGGCTGGTGAACCAGGCGCGATTCTGTTACGACGCGGGGGCGGTGTCGTATCAGTGCACCTACCTCGGCGCGGCGATCGGCACGAAGCTGCTGGAGCCGGCCATCACCCGCGGCACGGAGTTCCTCACGGTCGCCGGCCGCCGGGTTCCGGATGCGTATCGCGACGGCAACC
>CAZTVU010000247.1:0-7034 GCA_964617025.1 uncultured Planctomycetales bacterium
CGGCGACGGCCACGGCGATCGGGCATGCCCGCGTGTACGTCGAGGCGACGGCCGTGCGGGCCGGCGGCGAGGCGCTGTCGGCGACACGCGAGGCATCGCTGCCCGTGCGGCCCGCCGGGGCACTGCACACCGACGCCAGGCTGGTGCGGATCGAGGCCGGCCGGCCGGCGACCATCGAGCCGCCCGCCGGATTCGTGCCGGGCACGCTCGAGACGACCGTCACCATCGGCGCGCGGCCGACGGTGCATCTCAAGTCCGCGCTGGATCAACTGATCGACTATCCCTACGGCTGCGTCGAGCAGACCGCGAGCCAGCTCTTCGCGCTGCTCCAGACGCCGGAGCTGCTCGGCTCCGACGGCGACACCGCACGCGGACGGACCGTCGCGAGCCTGCTGGATGCGGGCTTGGCGCGGCTGTGGTCGATGCAGACCCGGTCGGGCGGGCTGAGCTACTGGCCGGGCGGCACGCAGGCCCACCTGTGGGGCACGACGTATGCCGCCGATGCGGCCCTTCGGGCCCGGCGGGCCGGGCGCAAGGTCGACGCCGTCTTCCTCGGCGAGCTGGGCAAGTACCTCCAGGCGGAGCTCAACCGGAAGGCCGACGACGACGTCGACGACAACATGCGGGCGCACATCTGCTATGTACTGTGCGCCATGAAGCTGCCTCAGCACGGCTGGCTCGCCCGCCTGGCCGATCGGGCCGATCGTTTGACCCTCGCGGGGCGGGCGCACCTCGCCGCCGCCTGGCTGGAACTGGGCCGCCGCGACCGCGCGACGGCGATGCTGGCCGGCGACTGGCTCCGCCAGACCGTGCCGACGACGACGGGCGGCCGGATCACGTCGCAGGTCCGCGAAGAGGCGCTTCTGCTGGAAGTGCTGGTGCGGCTGGACCCGCGTCACCCGTGGATCCCGACGCTCGTGGAGCGATTGGAGAAGGCGCGGCACGCGGGTCGTTGGGGCTCGACGCTGGAGAACGCGACGGCCCTGGCCGCCCTGGCGCAGTATGCGGCACTCGCCGGGGCCGACGACGCCTTCGCGGGGACCGTCCGCAACGGGCGACAGAAGCCGCGGCCGTTCGACCACAAGGCCCGGGTGAGCTTCCGCTGCGCTGAGGCCGACCAGCCGGTCATCATCGACTCGACGGGTCGGGGCGACATCTACGTCTCCGTTGTCGCATCCGGCCTGTCGCGCGAGGCAACCACCATGAACTACGACCGCCGAGTTCGCGTCGAGCGCCGCTGGATCGATCGCGAGGGCAAGGCGGTGGATCCCCGGCGGCTGAAGGTTGGCGATCTCGTCTTCGTCGAGACGACGCTGGCGATGCCCGACCCCCAGGCCGAGGGCATCGAGAACGTCGCCGTCGTCGATGCCCTGCCGGCGGGCATGGAGGTCGAAAACCCGCGCTTGGCCGTGTCCGCGGCCGGTGGCGCGGCGAGGGGCGGCGAGCCGGGCGGCGATCCCGACGACCTCGAAGACGACGCGCCCGTCATTGCGCCCGGGCGCGAGGAGGCCGCGCGGTCCGGCCGCCATGATCGCGTCGAGTTTCGCGACGACCGCGTCGTGATCTTCTCGTCGGCGACGCCGGCACCGCGGGTCTTCCGCTACGCCCTGCGGGCGATCACCGCCGGCTCATTTGAGCTGCCGCCGATCGAGGCGTCATGCATGTACGACGCCGGGGCCGCCTCCGTGCACGCAGGCGGCCGGGTGGAGATCACGCGATGAACGGGGCGGGGAATCCCGTGGAATGCCGCGGGCAGCGTGCCTGCCCGGGCGCCGACGAACAAGCCGCCGGCGGCACCCTTCGACGGCCCCGGTGGCGATGGCAGCGCCGGCTTCTCCATCTGGCGATCGTCGGCCTTGCGCTCATGACGCTCGGCGCGGCAGCCCTCTTGTGTGCGGACCGCGTGTGGCCGTTTCCCGTCGAGCGGTTGAACCGCTGGCCGGCCAGCCCGCTCGTGACCGATCGTGCCGGCGAGCCGCTCTTGACGGTTGTGGGGACGGATGAGCAATGGCGGTACCCGGTGCCGCTCGATCGGATGGCCCCGTGGCTCGGCCAGGCGACGCTCGCCGTCGAGGACGAGCGGTTCTACCGGCACGGCGGCGTGGACCTGATCGCGGTGGCCCGTGCCATCGGGCAGAACCTCGCCGCCCGCCGCGTCGTCTCGGGCGCGAGCACGCTTACGATGCAGATCTGCCGCATGATCGACGATCGCCCGCGGACGCTCGCCGCGAAGACGATCGAGACGCTTCGTGCCCTGCAACTCGAGCGGACGATGCCGAAGGACCGGATCCTCGAATGCTACCTCAACATCGCCCCCTACGGCCGCAACATCCGGGGGGCCGAGGCGGCGTCGCAAGCGTACTTCGGGAAGCGGGCCGCGGACCTCTCGCTCGGCGAGGCCGCGCTGCTTGCCGGCCTGCCGCAGTCCCCGTCGCGATTCCGCCCCGACCGCTATCCGGACGCCGCGCGGGCACGTCGTCGGACCGTTCTCCGTCGCATGCGCGAGCTGGGCATGATCACGCCCGAGCAGCTCGCTCACGCCGACCAGGATCCGCTGACGCTCGCCGGGCCCGGTGCCGGGGGAGGGGCTTCTGCGCCCGCACACGACTCCACGGCGGGAAGCGCGGAGCCCCGGCTGCGCACGGCGGTTGCGGGGCGGGCGACGCTGAGCGGTCGGAGTGCCTGTATTGCCCCGCACGCCGCCATACTCGCCCTGCAACGGCGACCGGCCGGCGGGCGGACGACCATCGACCCGATCATCCAGCGGGAAGCGCAACGGCTGGCGGCGGAGTTCGTCACGACGCTGCCGGACGGTAGCCAGGTCGCCGTCGTCGTGATCGACATCGCCCGAAGCGAGATCGTCGCCATGGTCGGCGCCGCCGACGCCGACAACCCCGTCGACGGTCAGGTGAACGGCGCCACCGCCCGCCGCAGCCCGGGCTCGGCGTTGAAGCCCTTCATCTACGCGGCGGCGATCGACGCCGGCCTGATCAACGCGGAATCCACGGTCTACGACGTGCCGATCGACCGGGCCGGCTGGTCGCCGGCCAACTTCGACTCTCTGTACGTCGGTGAACTGTCGGCCGCCGAGGCGCTGCGGCGATCGCTGAACGTGCCCGCCATCCTCGTGGCCGAGGCGACGGGGTTGTCTCGCTGCCTGGGGGTGATCGAGGCGGCCGGCGTTCGCCTCCCACCCAACGTGCAGGCGCGCGGCGGGCTGGCCGTGGTCGTTGGCGCTGTGGAGGTCAGCCTGCTCGACATGGTCAACGGCTACGCGACGCTCGGGCGCGGCGGCGTGCGGCGGCCGGCGCGGCTATTCCTCGATGAGCCGGCCGACGCGGTTCCGGTGATCGCCTCGGACGTGTGCGCGATCGTGGACGACATCCTGTCCACGCGGCACCGCCGGCCGCGCGGCATCGTCGCCACCGAACTGCCCTGGTTCATGTGGAAGACCGGGACCAGCTCCGGTCGCCGGGATGCGTGGGCTGCGGGGCACAATCGCCGGTTCGCCGTCGGCGTGTGGGTCGGCCGGTTCTGCGGCGGCGGCTCGGTGCAGTACGTGGGCGCAGAGGCGGCTGAACCGCTGCTTGCGGCCCTATTCGACGTGCCGCTGCTGCGCGCTCGCGACGCCCCACCGCCGACGCCGCACCGGCCCGTGACGCAGCCCCTCGCGCCGCCCGCGGAGCTTCGCGATCCGGTGCGGATCGTCAGCCCATCGGACGGGTCGACGCACGTGGCGATCGACGGGCAGGCGATCGTCCACCCCCGCGCGACGCAATCCGTCGGCCTGACGTGGTTCCTCAACGGTGCCATGATGGACGCCGCAGGCGTGAACCGTCTTACCCTCGAGCCCGGGCGGTACGAACTGCGGTGCGTCGATTCGCAGGGCGCATCCGCCGCCGTGCGCTTCACGGTCCTGGCAAGCCCCCGGCCCATGCGGACCCCACGCCACGGGCCGTCGTAAGCGTCCTGACGCCGCTCGCGACACTCACCGACTCCCGTCGAAAACCCGGTACCGCGTCCCGGAAACACCGTCCCGGATCTCGGATGGAACGAGCCGCCTGGCTGTCGGGACGAACGGGACAGGTTCCGGGGGGCGGACGTGGGCAGGGTCGGGCGGTTTCCGTCGCGAGACCTCGCATGCCGGAGCCTGGGGCGGAAACGAACCAGTCCCGGGCGCCCCGAACCGGTTCGTTCGGACGTCCGCCCCGGCGACCGCACAATCGGCTGCCAAGGCCTTTCCGTATGGCCGGACGGGGTGCCTTGGCGTACAATGACCGTTGGCGAAAGGGCGGACAAGGAACGTGGCCGGGACGAACGATGAACGCGGAACGATGAACGATGAATGGCAGAGGAAGGCACGGCGGGGATGGGGTATAGGGTTTGGGGTTTAGGGTTTGGGGTTTTTGGGTGCGAACATCGGGTATTGGAGCGCCGAAACAACGGACTAACGGAACAACGGACTGACGGACCCTCCGAGTAACCGAGTAACCTCTTTCCCATATGACGTCCTGCAAAGGGTAACGCGATGAAACCTGACCGAGTGAGCCGTCGTGAGTTCTTGAACCGATCCGCCCGCGTCGCTACCGGCGCCGCCGTCGGCACGGCCATGCTTTCGTCGAGGGCCCCGGCCCTGGCGAACGGCAAGAAGTTCGTCGCCGGCATGATGGGCTGCGGCGGGCGGTGCGAGTTCCTGCTGGCCGACTGCCTGACCAGGCGGAAGGACCTGGACATCGCCTACGTGTGCGACATCGACGCGAAGAAGCTCGCGCGGGTGGCGGGCGTCGTCGAGAAGCTGACGGGCAAGAAGCCGAAGGCCGTCAGCGACTACCGTCGCATCCTGGATGACAAGGACGTCAACGCGTTCTTCAGCATCACGCCGGACCACTGGCACGCCCTGTCGACGATCACGGCCTGCCAGGCGGGCAAGGACGTGTACGTCGAGAAGCCCTGCTCGCACAACGTGTGGGAGGGCTACAAGATGGTCGAGGCCGCGCGGAAGTACAACCGCGTCGTGCAGGTCGGGGCGCAGACCCGCAGCGGCGAGTACACGCACGAGGCGGCGGCGTACATCCGCGAGGGCAAGCTCGGCAAGGTCCACCTCGTCCGCGTGGTGAACATGAAGCAATGGGACAGCATCGGCCGCAAGCCGGACGGGCCCGTGCCGGAGGGCGTGGACTACGACGCATGGCTCGGGCCGGCGCCGAAGAGGCCGTTCAACCCCAATCGCTTCCACTACACGTGGCACTGGCATTGGGACTACTCCGGCGGCGACATCATCAACGACGGCGTTCACCAGATCGACGCCGCCCGATACCTGCTCGGCCAGGACTACCCGACGGCCGTCACGTCGTCCGGGGGAAAGTTCACCACGAAGGACGACGACGCCGACGTGCCCGATACGCAGGTGGCGGTCTGGGACTTCCAGGATGCGCGAATGGTGTTCGAGCTGTCGGTTCGGGCGCCGTACATGGAGAAGCTCGCGTGGGAGCTGCGGGACAGGCTCGACTATTGGCCCAACTGGCCGTTTGACGGGATGCGGGTCGAGGTCTACGGGACGAAGGGCCTGATGTACTTCGAACGGCACGGCGGCGGCTGGCAGGTCTTCGAGGACAGCAAGAAGATCGTCGCGCAGGGCAACGGCCACCACCCGCACCACCGGCACATCGACAACTTTCTTGAATGCATCGAGTCTCGCAAGAGGCCCTACGGCGACGTGGAGGAGCTGCACCGCAGCACGGTCCTCTGCCAGATCGCGAATATCTCGTATCGGCTCGGCGGGCGCAAGCTGGTATTCGACGGCCGGGCGGGGCAGTTCGTCGATGACGCCGAGGCGAACAATCTGCTGAAGCGCAAGGGCCGCGAACCGTACATCATACCGGATGAGGTGTGACGGGGCGTACGGAACCCCGACCCGCATGTTCCGCACCGTTGCCACGGGGCCGGGGTGTGAGGGTATTGGGGTTTGGGGGTGTGACAGGCGTTCATCTTTCAGTCGCCGGGTGGATCATGAGCGGGAATTCCGTGCGATTAGGGGCGGCGGTCGCCGTTGCACTTCTGTCTTTTCATGCCGCCGTGGCGCGGGCCGAGGAACTGGCGGACACGCGGCCGCTGACCGTTGCGGGCGACCTGGCGCTCGAGATGGTCGCGGGGATCGATGCATACCTGATGCGGGCGACGGAGGACTGCCCCCGTCGGCGTGCCCGGCACTGGCGGCCCGACTTCGGTTCGCCGGAGGCGTATGCGCGATCGGTCGAGGCCAACCGGAAGCGATTCGCCCGGATCATCGGGGCCGTGGATGCGCGGCGGCCGGTCGTCGAGATGGAGCTGCCCGCGACGACGACGCGGCCCGCCCGGCTCGTCGAGACGCCGTCGTACAGCGTCGATCGGGCGCGGTGGGCGGTGCTGAACGGCGTCGACGCCGAGGGCCTGCTGCTGACACCCCGGGGCCGGCCGATCGCGCAGGTCGTGGCCATCCCCGATGCCGACGTATCGCCGGAGATGCTCGCGGGCCTGCTGCCCGGCGTCGAGCCGGCGGCCCGGTTCGCCTGCCGGCTGGCCGAGAACGGATGCCGCGTGGTTGTGCCGACGCTGATCGACCGGCGCGACACCTGGTCGGGCAACCCGGCCATCCGCATGACCAATCAACCGCACCGCGAGTTCATCTATCGCATGGCCTTCGAGATGGGCCGGCACATCATCGGCTACGAGGTGCAGAAGGTCCTGGCGGCGGTTGACTGGTTCCGCGCGAACGACGAAGCGGGCCTGCCCGTCGGCGTCATGGGGTACGGGGAGGGCGGACTGATCGCCCTCTACGCCGCCGCCGTCGATCCCCGAATCGATGCGGCCTGCGTCAGCGGCTACTTCGGGCCCCGCGAGGGCCTCTGGCAGGAGCCGGTATACCGCAACGTCTGGGGGCTGCTCGATGAGTTCGGCGACGCGGAGATCGCGTCGCTGATCGCCCCGCGCCCGCTGGTCGTCGAGGCCGCCCGCGGGCCCGAGGTCGCCGGCCCGCCGCCGGTCCGCGAGGGACG
>CAZTVU010000248.1:0-738 GCA_964617025.1 uncultured Planctomycetales bacterium
CGGCGGCGAGCAGCCCGAGGCATCGGCGCGCCGGGCTGACGACCCGGCGGCCGCCTACCAGGCGATCGAGCAGTGGCTCGACAAGAACAACAACCGGCTCAAGGAGGCCATCAACGTCGTCGACGCCGCGCTGCGGCTGACGTCGGAGGGCGACGACGGGGCATCCGGCCGCAACGACGTCGAGGCGAACCGCCTGCGGGCGATCCTGGCCTTTCACTATGCCGAATCGCTGCGCCGTTCCGCGTTGATGGAACGGAGCCGGATCGAGCGGGCGAGCGAGCGATTGGCGCACCTGTACGGCCGGTGGATCGACGTCACGGGCGACATCGCCATCGCCGAACGGGCCCTGACCGGCAGGACGTCTCCGACGACGGCGGTCGGCACGCGGCCCGCGGCGAGCCGACCGAGCCGTCTGATGGGCAGGCTCTTCGGGGCGATCTCGCGTCGGAAGGCGAAAGGGTCGGAGGCGCCGGCGACAGCGCCCGCGGCCGAAGAGGCGGCGCCGATCACCGTCGAGCCGTCCGAGCCCATCCGCCCGATCCCCGAGTGGATCGCCGAGATGCGGCAACAACGGCGACAGATCGAGGCACGCGTCGCCGAGCTGGAGAAACGGCTCGCGGATCTGCAGGGCGCGCACGCGAAGCTGAGCGAACAGATCAAGGCCCGCCGGGCGGAGGCCGCCGCCGCCGGCCGCAAGATGGTCGAGCTGGAGAACCAGGGCTTCGACCCCTCGAATCC
>CAZTVU010000248.1:748-3266 GCA_964617025.1 uncultured Planctomycetales bacterium
TGCTCAAGGGCCGGACGGCCGAGTATGAGGCGGCCTCGCGGGCCGCCCGCGAGGCGGCGCGCCAAGCCGAACTGCTCGAGTTCGGCGGCTACGCGAACGCCGTCCTCGTCAGCGACCGGGAGGAGTGGCACACGGCCCGAATCGCGCCGGCCAGGGCCGGCGAGGCACTGGTCCCGCAGAAGTCCCTGCGGCAGTTCCAGCAGGAGATCGACTCGACGACCGCGACGCTCGAAGGCGAGCGAACGGCCCTCGCCGTGCTCGACAACCGCATCGAGAAGCTGCAGAAGCTTCAGGCCGACTACCAGGCACGGCTCGACGGCGATCCGAGCGGCGCCACGACCCGGCCGGCGGCGCCGGGGCTCCGCAGGCAGCGCGACCGCATCGCGGCCGAGGCGGGCGAACTGGTCAAGCGGATCGCGGAGGCATCGCAGAAGGCCAACGCGGACGAGGACGCCGCCGTCGAGGAGATCGAGCGCGGGGTCAAGGCGGCGGAGCAGGCGAAGTCGGCCCTGAGCCTGCGGAAGAACGAGGCCCGTGAGCTCTCGACCGGTGAGGGCGAGCCCAACCCGCGGCTTCAGAAGATCGAGCAAGAGAACTGGCGGGCGGGCGACGCCGATGCACTGATCGGCGACCTGCACCTGCTCGAGGCGTGGCTCCGCTATCAGCGCAAGCTGGCGAGGGAACGGCTGGCCGCCACGCTGGCGCAGGCCCGAAACATGGGGGCCGACGTCGACCCGAAGGCGGAGGCGAACGCCGCCGCCGCGGAGGCCCAGCCCGCCCGCGCGGCCGCCGACGCGGCGGCCAAGTCGTACACCGGTGCCGAGTCCGACCTGAAAAGCGACTGGACGCTCCACATGAACCTCGCCGCCACGTACTACCTGCTCTCGAACCTGACGCAGGGGGCCGAGGCACAGACGCACCGCAACAACGCCATCAAGGAATACCAGTCCGGCGTCGCCGGCCAGGAAACCAATCCCGAGCGCCGGCCCTATGCGGAACGACTCGAGGCCATCGAAACGGCCGCCCGGTAAGGGTGCGTCCCGTCCGGCGCGTGCGGTGCTCGCGCTGGCGCCGCTCCTGGCGGCGGCGGCCGCATGGGGACACCCCCTCGGCAACGACACCATCACGCACTTCAGCATCCTGTACATCTGCCCCGACCGGGTCGAGCTCGATTTCCATCTGGACTTCGCCGAGCTGCCGGCAACCGCGATGCGCAAGGCGGAGATCGACGCCGACCGCAACGACGAGGACACCGTCGAGGAGCAGATGGCGTGGCTCAACCGGAAGGCCGACGCATTCGCCGTAGACCTGCGGTTGGCCCTCGACGGGCAGCCGTTGCCGATCCGGCCGGTCGATGTCGATCCGCCCGCCTCGGCCCCGGCGGACACGCGCCCGGCCGTCCCCAAGCGCGCGATCCTCAAGATCACCGGCGTCGCGGGAATGCCGACCTATCGAACCGTCGTTCGCTACGCCGCGCCCCTGCCGGTCCTCGACCCCTCGCGCCGGTACACCCTGACGTATCTCGACGCCACCTATCCGCGCGAGCGCGGGCTCATGCGCGTCCTGCTGGAGCGATCCGACGCCGTCATCGTCCACGAGACCGCCTGCCAGTACCTTGACGAACCGCCCGACCCGTTCCTCTACGAGTTGTACGATCCGGCCTGGATGCCGCAGGAACGCGAGGGCCGCGTCGTCTTCAGCCTCGCGGCGGCCGCCGCAACGGGCAAGCGCGGCGGGGCCTGGGACCGGTTTACGGACCCGCGCAACGACCCCTCGCGGACGGACACATACCGGCGGCAGGCGGAGCGGATCGAGAAGCTGCTCGTGGGCGGGACGTCCGGGCCGGTGCTCGCGCTGATCGGCCTGCTGTGCTTCGCGTACGGGGCGTGGCATGCCCTGATGCCCGGCCACGCCAAGACGATCGTGGCGGCGTATCTGATCTCGCTTCGGGGAACGTACTGGCACGCCCTCCTGCTGGCGATCATCGTGACGCTGACGCACACGTCGCTGGTCATCATCGTCGGGCTGGTGTTCCTCAAGGTAACGCCCGAGGCAGGCTCGCGCCTCCAGTTGTGGCTGGGGCTGGCCGCCGGGGCGCTCATCGCCGCGATGGGGCTGTGGCTGTTGTTCCGGGCGTGGACCGGGCGCCTGCGGCCGGATCATGGCCGCGCGGGCGGGCACGATCACGACGGGCACCATCACCACCATCGGCACCATCACCGGGATCACGGTCACGGCCATACGCACGACCACGCACACGATCACGAGCACCCGCATCCCCCCGCGGGGCATCACGATCACGCGCATGGGCACGCGGCGCCCGCGAACGCCCGGGGCTGGTTGCGGGCGCTCCTGACGCACAGTCACCCCCACGTACCGTCGCCGCCGCCGGCGTCCGGGCCGGCGTCGGGCGCGCCGCGCCTCACCGTGCCCCTCTTGCTGTGGCTGGGGATCAGCGGCGGGATCGTGCCCTGTCCCGCAGCGGTGCTGATCATGCTCGCCGGGATCGCCCAGGGAA
>CAZTVU010000248.1:3276-7026 GCA_964617025.1 uncultured Planctomycetales bacterium
TCAAACGCACGAATCATTCGACCTTGGTACAAGGGGAAAGCCCGCCGTCGGGCTGTTTGCCGTCGTCGTGTTCGGGCTGGGTCTGGCGCTCACCCTGATGACGATCGGACTGTTGGCCCTGTCGAGTCGGCGGTTCGCCGAGCGATGCCTGGGCGAGGAGGGTTCGCGGCGGTGGCTGCTGGGCGTGCTGCCGGCGCTGGGAGGGCTGGCGGTGGCCGCATTGGGCACGCTGATCGCGTGGAACTATGTGCTCTATCTGACCGGCCGGCCCCCGCTGATCGCCTGGCTGGGCTGAAAGCCCATGCCGGCCGGTGCCGTGTCAGCGGCATCTTGCCGCCGGGGTCACGGGCAGGTGGTAGCGGCACCCTGCCGCTGAAGTCACGGGCAGGATGCCCGTGCCACGGGGCCTGTAACGACCGTTGTACACTCGCACGGGTCCGTATATAATAGGGTCGTACCCTGACGGCTTCGGCCATCGGCGGTCGCGTACGCATTTGCCAAAGGGCCGTCGCGCGACACTTCGGCGACGGCGGTCGGCCCGCGGGCCCAAGTGAGTCGAGCGTCGCACGGAGTGCGGTCGGTCGGTCAGGAGGAAGCGCCATGAGCAAACGCAGCGTGAACAATTCCAAGCCGGATCCGCTCCAGTCCCAGATGGCCCGCAGCCGCATCTGCCTTGTCTGCGACCGCCAGTTCCTCTCCAGCGGTCCGGGCAATCGCATCTGCCCGCGATGTTCGCACCGACGGCGATCCGACACCCCGATTCATACACACAGCATTCGCGGGTAATCCGAGGGTCCGTGCCGCCCGTCGCGTGCACGGCTTCTTCCGGCGCCGGCGCTATCGCCTCATCGCGATCACCACCAGCACGATGTTCACGATGATCGACAGCGCCAGAAACGCCCCCAGGACGATCACCCACAGCCAGTCCGGCCGCGACGGCGCCTCGGCCTGCTGCTGCTCGGGACTCGGGGCGACGGCAACCGGCTGCCCGCGGTCGGCCAGCCCCTGCAGGATGCGGGCGTCATACTGGGAGCGCGCCTGAAGCGGCGGCTCCCCCCGCGCGATCGCCTCGAGATCGACCAGCAGATCCTTGACGCTCGCGTAGCGATCCTCGCGCTTTTTCGCCATCATCACCTCGATCACCTCGCCGACGCCGGCGGAGAGGGCCGGGTTGATGTGGTCCGGGGGGACGAGCGGCTCCTTGAGGTGCTTCTGCATCACGGACGCCGGCGACGATCCTTCGAACGGAACGCGGCCGGTCACCATGTGGTAAAACGTCGCGCCGAGCGAGTAGATGTCGGCCCGGGCGTCGATATCCACTTCGCCGCGGATCTGCTCGGGGCTGATGTAGTACGGCGTGCCGTAGGCGCGGCCCTGCTCGGCCAGGGCGGCCTCCATGTTCTGCGTCTCGCGGGCGAGGCCCATGTCGGCCAGCTTCGCGACGCCGGTCTTGGTGAGCATGATGTTCTTCGGCTTGACGTCCCGGTGGATCAGGCCGCGCTCGTGGGCGTGCTCCAGCGCCCGCGCCACCTGAATGATGATCTGCAGGGCATCCTTCTCCGAATACGAGTGGCCGGTGGCGAGGTCGTCGTAGACGGTCTTGCCGTCGACGTATTCCATGACGAAGTAGTGAAAGCCGCCCGGCGCCTCGTCGACGTCGATCGCCTGAACGATGTTGTTATGGTTCAGCTTGGCGGCGGCGCGGCCCTCGGCGTAGAAGCGCTTGACGAACTCGGGGTTCTCCTTGAGCTTCCGCGGCAGCACCTTGATGGCCACGATGCGGTCGAGGCTCAGTTGCCGGGCCTTGAACACCCGGGCCATCGCGCCGGCCCCCAGCTTGCCCAGGATCTGGTAGCCCGGGATCTGCTGGGCCGGCTTGTACATCGAGTCCTCCATGTCCTGGCCCAGCCGCTGGAGCTGCGATCGAGTGAGGTAACCGCTCTTGACCATCACCTCCATCAGGCTGAGGTGCTTGCCCTCCGCCTCAAGCTCCTTCTTGTACTGGTAGCATGCCTGCAGCTCGTCGGGGGTGCACAGCTTCTTCTCCACGACGAGCTTGCCGAATGCGGTTTCGTCCGTAATGTCAGCCATGGCCGTCTGCTCCAACGCCGCCAGCCGGGGTCGCGCCGATCCGGACGGGGATGTGGCCCCGCCAATCTACCCGCGGCCCGCCCTTGAATCAACGGACTCCCGAGAGCGCGAACCCGAGCGCCGCTTCGCCGTGCCCGCCTTGTCGTCGATCGCCGTCAATGAATTCTATGCGTGTGGCCGGCCGCGCGAAACGTCATGCGAGCATCTCGCCGAGGATTTCCGCAGCGGCCCGGCGGCCATGCCCGAGGGCCGCCGCGCACCGCGCGAGGACGTCGCGCTGACGCTCGGTGAAGGCGGCCGGCCGGTCGTCGAAATCCGGTCCGACGCCCAGCGCGTGAACGATGCAGTCCCGAAGGCTGTCCATGCCGTCGCCGCGGAGCGCGGAGACCGTCAACCGAACTGTCATCCGACCGAAGGCGGCGTTGTCGACAGGCACCGCTGGGGATAGATCGCTCTTGTTGAGCACGCCGATCGACGGCTCCCGAAAGGCATACTCCGCAAGGAGCTCGCGCCCCTCCTCCCTCAGAGGCGACGAACCGTCAAGGACGATCAGTCGGAGGTCTGCCGTCCGGGCTTGCTGGCGGGCCCGGGCGATCGCCTCGGCCTCGACCGGATCCCCGGTGGGGCGAATGCCGGCGGTATCCACCAGGGTTATCGGAACCCCCTCCACGGCCGTCGGCTCGGTCACATAATCCCGCGTTGTGCCGGGCGTGTCGCTCACGAGCACGCGGGGCCGGCCGCACAGCGCGTTGGCCAGCGTGGACTTGCCGGCGTTCGGCGGCCCGATGATCGCCACCGTGAAGCCCGCGATCATCCCCCGCGCGGCCGCGTACCGGCCCAGCAATTCGGCGAGGCGCTGCCGCGCCTCCGAGGAAGCCGCCGGCGGCGAACCGCCGATCACCGAGCCGACCGCCCGCCCGTGGCCCTCACCTGCCAATTGGGAGCGGATCTCCTCGACCGCTCTCGGCAACAACTCCCGCTGCCGGAGGAGCCACGCGGCGGCCCGCCGGGTCTGGGCGTGCGGGAGGACGGCGTAGACCTCGCGTTCGACCGCGTGCGCCGCCGGCCAGACGGCGGAGGCCTCCTCGGCGGTTGCGATCGATGCCCCGCATCGGTGCAGGGCCATGATCAGTCGCTGCACGACGCGCGGCCCGCCGTGCACACTGAAGCGCACATGTCCCGTGCCGTCGGCGTCGGTGCGGACGGCCACGATCGCGTCGTCGATCACCTCATCGCCGTCGAACACCTGCCCGAGGCGCAGTCGGTCCGCGGGCCAGGGGTCGACGGATCTCGGCGTCCGCGGCCGAAAGACCCGACGGAGCATCGCAACAGCGCCGGGGCCGTCCAGCCCGACGACCGCGATTCCGGCGGGCGCCAGCGGTGTCAGCGCGGCGACTTGCGTGGTGCCGATCGACATGCGCGTATCATACCCGTCGTTGGTCAGCGCGGCCGCGCCCGGCTGTCATGCGCGCATGAGATAGCCGGTGTTTTGCCGATATCCTCCGATTTCGTCTTATCGTGGCAAGCTTTTCCGAAGACGATCCGGCCGCGTTCGGGTGTTTCCGGATATCGGCTTCGCGCGATCCATCGTCCATTCGCGCCTGTGGACTGCGGTGGCAACGCCACCGCTTTCGCTCGGACGGTCTGCCGCACGCCGGC
>CAZTVU010000249.1:0-6944 GCA_964617025.1 uncultured Planctomycetales bacterium
GTTGCAAACCAGGCGCTCTCCCAGTTGAGCTACGGCCCCGAGGAGAAAGCGAAAAACTGGAAAAATCAGAAAGTGAGAAACCCGCCCATCGGGGCCGCCGCCAGCGCTTCTCACTTTGTCACTTTCGCACTTTCTCACTTTTCCCATGGGCCCGAGAGGAGTCGAACCTCTGACCTCGTCGTTATCAGCGACGCGCTCTAACCAACTGAGCTACGAGCCCTGCCCGGATCGACCGCCGCCAGGCCGGCCGCACGGTCACGCGCCCCCCGACGGGTCAACGGGTCCGACTCCCTTGGCACAGTCCCTTCCGCGGGCACCCGCCGCCCGCGACGATCCGACAAAAAAACCACCAGCTTGCTGCTGATGGCTCATTCGTTTCGCCTGAACCATCGTCGGACGCAGCCAAGCCTAAGTACGTTCCACGACCTCAATAACGAGTCTGTCGTGCAACAGGCTGTATCCTCATCGTTTCGCCCCGGCCTGGGCCCAACCCGGGCTGTGCCGAGAAGCTGCACGGCCTTTGCAGCAAAGTAGTGTATCAATATCATCGGCCCTGTCAAGGGCGAAGCTCCACAAAAGATTCACAACACAACCTATTGCAAAATAGATACTTATGAGCCGATGGCCGTTTCCGGGGCGCCCGCCCCGCCCACAGCAGGCGCCGTTTTCGTTTGGCGGTGGGTGTTCACACCCCACCGGCGGCGATTGCCGGAGGGCGTCGATTTGCCGTGCCGAGCAGGGTTCACCGGGATTCGGAGGTCGCGTTGCGCTCGTAACGCCGGCAAACCCGCCGGGCGACGCGCTCCTTCTCGGGCGGTTCGGGCACTCCCCCGTGCCGGGGTCTGGGCCGTTCGACGGCGGAGCCTTCCACCCAAACGTCCGCAGAAGGCGCGTGCATCTCTTGGCTGCGGCCGCGGGCCAGTTCGGGCCGATCATTGCGAAGCCGAAGCCGAAACGTGGACCTGCCAGCTCTGCGAACTGAGGGCTCGTGCCAGCGGCCGGTGCTTCGGTCAATCGTTCATCAGCAACTGCGGACGACCGGGGCCCACCGCTCAGCGAGTTCAGCCCACGCCCCGGGCTCGAGGGCATTCCACAAACCCCTCGGCGTCCAACTCAGCAATCGGTCGCCAATGGATCTGGTCCGAGCCCGGTTCCGCCCGCATTCCCACGATCGCCTCGACTCGTCCTCATCGGATGTATCCGTCCCGAAGACCGGAACGACCGCACGCCATGCCGACGCGGCGTCCCGGAAGGCATACCGTGAGCGATTGCGGAGCAGCTCGCCGGGAGAGCGCAAGACTCGGGAACATTGTCCAGGAATCGCGTCTTGAACGGAGGTCTTGGCGGGACGGTCCGGTGCGGGCGATCGGCCCCTTGCGCCCTTGTGACCCGCGCTGCCGCAGCACGATCCGGACTCGGCGTCACGAACTGCACGGAACACCGCTCAGATTACGATGGCCGCCGCGCTTACCCCGGACTAGTATCGTCGGAGCCGCTGACGGTGCTCTGAAAGATAACCACGCGCGAGCGCGGCTCGGAGGTCGGTTGGTGGCGGCCTTGAGCCGGGGGTTGGGAATTCCAACGGCCTGGCATGGCCTGTGGCGTGTATGCGCCTACCCCGCGCCATGACGGCGGGGCGGCATGACCGGCTGCATATCCGCCTGACGCGACACAGGCCCGGCTCACCCGAACACCGCGGGCCACGCGGGCAGATCACGCGATGCCGACTCGGTCTCCTCAGTTACGGAGTCGCCGAAACACGCCGATCCGTGGCAGCCGTGCGTGCCGTGCCCTCGACAACTCCGGAACGCAGTGGCTTGGGAACGACGCGGAGGAGTAACGCTATGATCCGCACGAGGCAGGGAAGGACACGCAAGCCGGCCGTCGGGTTCTGGGCACTCGTCGCGAGCCACCTCATGCTCTGGCTGCCCGAGGCAGGCCCCGCGTTCGCGGACCCGGTCGCCAATCCGGGCGGCCCGTACACGGGCTCGGCGGCGTCTCGCGTCGACGCCGGATGGATGCTGGAGTTCGACGGCCGGCAATCGACCGGCGATGCACCGATCGTCGCGTGGACGTGGGATTTCGGCACGGACGCGTTCAACGGCGACTGGCTCAATACCTTCAAATGGATCACCGCCAACGCCTTCAACGCGGATGCGATCGTGGTGAACGGCACGGGGAGCTGGGGCGATGCGTATGCGTTCGGCCGCGAGGCGATCCGGCGGACCGCGGCCGCGCCGTCGCCGGGCTCGGCCGGAGCACCGGCACGGGTTCCCGCGGACTTCGACGGAGACGGGGACGTCGACCTGAGCGACTTCCAGATGCTTCAGACGTGTTTCGGCGGGCCCAACCGCCCGCCGGCGGACGCCTCCTGCCGTGTGGCGGACCTCGATGCGGACAATGACGTGGACTCCAGCGATTTCATGCTATTCCAGGCGAGTTTCAATGGGCCGAACCGGCCGCCCGCCAACGCGCCGGCGAGCACCGACGGCGAGCGCGAGACGACGGCCGGGGAGACGTTGCCCGGCACGTTCCAGGCACGCGTTACGCCCATTTCCGGGCAGGCCATGTGGGGCTTCAAGGACACGACGACCAACTACGGCTACACGCGGATGCCGTACGCGATGTTCTTCAACAGCGGCAGCCTGCAGATCTACGAGGGCGGCGCCTCGCGAAAGACCGTGGGCCCCTACACACAGGGGCAGGCGTATGACGTGCGGATCGATCTGAAGGCCGCCGGCGGGGCAACCTACTACTGGAAGCCCGCCGACGACGCCCAATGGACGCTGGCGCACGACTCGACGGCGGCCTCGGGGGCTGAGCTGTTGCGCGGCGTGACGGTGGCATCGGGCAGCTTCCGGATGGATGACGTCCGCGAGATCTACTACGGGCCGATCCTGCCGCACAAGGTGTACACCGGCGGACCGTTCACGCTCACCGTGCGCGACTCGAACAACCTGGAGGCCTCGGCGACGGGCGAGGTAACGGTGGCGAATCCGCAGCCCGTCGCCGATGCGGGCGGCCCCTACACGGCGACGGAGGACGCCAAAACGGCCACCGGCTGGCCGATCACGCTGGACGGCAGCGCGAGCATCGGCGGCCACGAGATCGTGCGCTATGAGTGGGATTTCGGCACGGACACGTTCGACGGCGAGGAGCCGGACGCCAGCCAATATCACCTGGCCGGCGCGTACCAGTCAGGCGGGCGGCTGTCGGTGGTGGGCGGTGGATGGGGCAACACATATGCATTCGGCAGGCAGGCCGTGCGCCGCGCCGTCGGCGCGACGGTCCAGGCGCGGGTCATTGCGGACAACGGGCAGGCCATGTGGGGCTGCAAGAACACGACGACGCTCTACAGCTACACGCAGATGCCCTACGCCATCTACTTCACCAATGGAACGCTGCAGGTTTACGAGGACGGCGCGGGGCGCGGCACCCGGGGCTCGTACACCCCCGGGCAGGTGTACGACGTGCGGATTGTGCTGAAGCAAATCAGCGGGGCACGGTACTACATCAAGGAGGCGTCGGCGGCCGACTGGACGCTCGTGTACGACTCGCTTTACGGCACCGGCACGGAGTTCCTCCCCGGCATGACGGTGAACACGGGCACAATGTCCATCGAGGAAGCGCCGCTGCGATTCTACGGGGCGACACTGGTCCGTTCGGTGCCCGGGGCCACGACAGGGACGCTGACCGTCATGGACCTGCTCGGGCAGACGTCCTTCCAGACGTTTGCGGTGGAGATCGTCGGGCAGCCGCCCGTCGCCGTTCCCGGCGGGCCGTACACACTGAACGAGGCGGACCTGCGGGCGACCGGCGCCGCAACCGTGGTCCTTGACGGAAGCGGATCGACGGATGACTACGGGATCGAGCGGTATTTGTGGGACCTGGGAGCCCTCACGTTCGACGGCTCGGTGATCAACAACGTCCTGTGGTATGCAAATCCGAATGCCGCGCAGAACGATCGGCTGATCGTGACCGGCGCCGGGCATTGGGGCGGGGCCTACGCATTCTCGCGTCAGGTGATCAACCGCGCCAAGGGGCAGGCGTTCGAGTGCCGGGCACTGCCGTCGGGCGTGTACGGCATGTACGGGTTCAAGAACCTCTCGGGCGACTATAGCTACACGCAGATGTCCTACGCCGTGTACTTCAACAACGGCTCGCTCCAGATCTATGAGGACGGCGCGAATCGCGGCAACTTCGGCAACTATGACAAAGACAAATGGTACGATGTCCGCATTGTTCTGAAGGAGACCGCCGGCGCCGAGTACCGGATTCGCCCGTCCGGCTCGGCGACATGGACGCGGCTCTACGACACCAACCATGGTTCGGCGACCCGGTTCCTGCGGGGCGTCACGATCCACACCGGCACGTTCGAGCTGGACGATCTCCGCGAAGTGTACGCCGGGCCGACGGCGACCATCCTGACCGACCGCGAGCGATCGGCGACGCTGACCGTGTACGACAAGAAGGGGCAGAGCGACACCAGCACCGTCACGATCACCCCCGACGGGGCTGCGCCGATTGCGGACGCCGGCGGACCCTATGTGGCACCGCTGGGCGGGTTCGCCGTGCTGGATGGGTCGGCGTCGAGCGACGACGTCGGAATCGCATCGTACGAATGGGATTTCGGCGACGGACAGAAGGGTCTCGGCCAATACGGCCAGCATGTGTATTCTCAGACGGGCAGCTTTCCCGTCACGCTCACCGTCCGCGACGCCGCCGGCCGCGCAAACACTGCCGGCGCGACGGTCCAGGTCATCCCCATGGTCGTGTGCGTCCCCTGGGACTACGACCGGGTCAGCGGGCGGGAGATCCCGCACAGCCTCTGGGACAATCAATCCACGCGAATCAAGGCGGTCATATACTCCGACACGCCGACCGACCGGTTGACGTACACGTGCGACTTCGGCGACGGCAGCGCCCCGACCGGCGGCGCGGTCACGAACAAGCGCGTCCTCGAAGTTACGCATACGTACCGAGGGTCCGCGGGGGCCCTGTACACCGCCACCGTGACCGTGCACGATCCGGTGCACGGGGATCTGACGGACACCTATCCGATCCAGATCCACCCGAAGGACCTGACGATCGAGGTGAACGTCGCGATCGACGAGGGGCTGTGGTTCCTGCACAAGACACAAAACGCGGACGGCTCGTGGTCGTCGCACGGCAGCTATCAAGCGGGCTCAACGGCTTCCGCCATCCACGCGATGGAGATCAACGGTCACAGGCCGACGCGGCCGACGGCCCTGGATCCGCTGGCCGAGGATGTGATCCGCGGCCTTTGGCAGATGCTGACCTACCTGCGGCCGGCGAGCATCGGGAGCCAGCCCTTCGGCGACCCGGACTCGAACGGCAACGGGATCGGGATCGAAGTAAACTCGGACCGGGCGATCTACGAGGGCGGCCAGGCCATGGACGCGCTCGCCGCCAGCGGCGCGGCGGAGCTCGCGGCGGAGACGGGCGGCCCGGGCATCCGGGGCCGGACGTACCGCGCAATCGTCCAAGACATGATGGACATGTACGCCTGGGGCCAGTACGACAGCGGCAACGCGCGCGGGGGCTGGCGCTACAGTTGGAACAGCCATCCGGACAACTCGGCGTCGCAGTGGGCGGCCATAGGATTCCTCGGGGGCAAGTCGGCGTACGGGCTCGACACGCCCGACTGGGTCAAGCAACAGAATGAGGTCTGGCTGGCGTATAGCCGGCTGGGCGACGGGCGCTACGGCTATACGGACACGGGGTTCTGCTGCGGCTGGTATGCCACGACGCCGTCGGGCATGGTCCAGTTGGCGTACATGGGCGTGCCGAAGACGGACCCACGCTGGTCGGCCGCGGAGGATTACATCGCGAATCGCTGGACCGAGTGGCGGGACAGCCGCAACACGTACGCCTGGTACGCCTTCGCCAAGGCCATGCGGACCGCCGTGCCCGAGCCCGTCATCAACCTCGCGGCAACGGGGCTCGACTGGTATCACCATGACACGCAAGGCCTCGCGCGCAAGATCCTGATGCACCGCGACGCGGACGGCGGCTGGCCCAACGACTCCGCCCTGAACATGGGCCGCAACCTGAACGTCGCCTGGCAGATCATCATCCTCACGCCGACGCTGTTCACGCGTCCGCCCGTGGCCGTGGCCGGCGAGGACATCGTGTGGGCGTTCGACCGGCCGCTCGAGTTCGACGGCTCGCGGTCGTACCACACCGACCCCGCGCGGGTCCTCGTCCAGTACGAGTGGGACTTCGAGGGCGACGGCGTCTATGAATACGTCGGCACCGATCCGAAGGCCACGCACACTTACGTCTTTGACCCGGCGACAACCTATCCCAAGGTCTTCCAGGCGCGGCTCCGCGTGACGGATGACATCGGGCAGACCGCCACGGACACCCGCGCCGTGACGATCGCCGAGCCCCCGCATGCCCCGTTCGCAAAGGCCGGCGGGCCCTACAAGGCGTCCGTGGGCGTCCCGTTCCGCCCGGACGGCGGCGGTTCGTACGACATCGATCCGACCGACTACATCACGCGGCAGGAGTGGGATTTCAACGGGGCCAACGGATACAATTTCGACCAGCCCGACGCCGCCGCGGACTGCACGGCTCAAGGCTGCCCACCGGTCACCTGGGTGTTCACCGCGCCCGGTGTGTACAACATCGGCCTGCGTGTGTGGGACAATGCCGTCCTGCACCCGCAGAACCAGAAGCTCGCCTCGCCGCCCGATTTCACCACGGTGACGGTGCTCCAAAACGAGCCTCCGGTCGCCGTTGCCGGCGGGCCCTATGAGGTCGACGAGTGCCAGCCGCTCCAGCTCGACGGCACCCAGTCGCGCGACCCGAACGACGACGCGTTGACGTACGTATGGGACCTCGACGGCGACGGGCAGTTCGACGACGCCGCCGGCCCGGTTTTTTTTAATGATACGGCGGCCACCGAGATCTACACGGCG
>CAZTVU010000250.1:0-2916 GCA_964617025.1 uncultured Planctomycetales bacterium
CCTCCACAATCACCCCGTTCCGCCTCTGCTGCCCTCCGGACCGTGAACGGTTACAGGCACGGCAGCACGAACTGGAGGAGCAGGTCGCGGTCCGAACCGCGGAGCTGGCCCGGACCAATGCGAACCTTCGGGCGGAGATCGACGACCGCGCGCGGATCGAGGACGCCCTGCGCGAATCGCAGCGCATGCTCCAGCTCGTCCTCGACACGGTTCCGACGCGGGTCTTCTGGAAGGACCGCGAGTCGGTCTACCTCGGCTGCAATCGAACCGCGGCCCGCGACGCCGGCCTGCAATCGCCCGACGAGATCGTCGGACGGACCGACTTCGACCTGGCGTGGCGAGCCAGCGCCGACCGCTATCGCAACGACGACCGCCTCGTGATCGAGACGAACGAGGCCCGGCTCCACTACGAGGAGCCGCAGGTCACCCCGGACGGGCAGGTGCGATGGCTCCGTACGAGCAAGGTCCCCCTGCGGGACCGGGCCGGAAACGTCATCGGCGTCCTGGGAACCTACGAGGACATCACCGAACGAAAGCGAGCCGAGCGGGAGCTTGCGCGCACCCAGGGCCTGCTCCGAGCCTCGATCGAGCAGTCGCCCGCCGGGATCCTCATCGCCGACGCGCCCGATGTCACGATCCGCCTCGCCAACCCGGCGGCCCGGGGGATTCGGGCCGCCGAGAATGTGCCGCTGACCGACATCCCGGCGAGCCGGCACCCGCAAAACTGGCAGGTCTTCCACGCCGACGGGACGCCCTTTGCCCCGGAGGAACTGCCGTTGTCCCGCGCGGTCCTCTACGGCGAAGTGACGCAGAACGTCGAGGCCGTCATCCGCCGCCCCACCGGTGAAGACCGCTGGGTCCTGGCCAACGCCGCCCCCGTCCGGGACCCGGAGGGCGACATCGTCGCCGGCGTCGTCGTCTTCCTCGACATCACCGACCGCAAACGCGCCGAAGATGCGTTGCGGGAGAGCGAACAGCGGTTCCGCAGCATCGTTCAAGCGTCACCGATGGGCATGTACATGTACCAGCTCGATCCCGACGACCGCCTGATCCTGATCGACGCGAACCCCGCCGCCGATCGGATGACCGGCCGGGACAGCAAGCCCCTGCTCGGCAAACCGATCGAGGAGGCGTTCCCGGGCCTGGCCGCGACGGAGATCCCCGCCCGGTACCGCATCGCGGCGCGCGACGGTACCCCGTGGAGCGCGTCCGACTTCGCCTACGACTACGGCGGCATCCGCGGCGTCTACGACGTTTACGCGTTCCAGACGTCTCCCGGCCGCATGGCTGTGATGTTCATGGACGTCACGGAGCGCAAACGCGCGGAGCAGGAGCGCGAACGGTTGAACGAGTCCCTGGAGGAAAAGAACAAGGAACTTGAAAGCCTCGTCTACGCCACCTCCCACGACCTCCGCTCGCCGCTCGTCAATATCCACGGCTTCGGCAAGGAGCTCGAACGGTCCGTCGAAACCCTGCGCACGATCCTCGCCCGCGAATCGCCGGCGACACCCCGGCCGGCGGAGCTCGACCGGATTCTGAACGAGGACATCCCCGAGGCCCTGCGGTACGTCCAGGCGGGCGCCGCCAAGATGGACGGCCTGCTCGGCGGTCTGCTGCGGCTGTTTCGCCTGGGCCGGGCGGCGATCACGCCCGAGCGGCTGGACATGAACGCGCTCGTTCCGGAGGTGATCCGCGCCATGGAGTTTCAGATCCAGGCCGCCGGGGCCGCCGTACGGGTCGATCCGTTGCCGGCGTGCCGGGGAACGCCCGATCAGATCAATCAGGTCTTTTCCAACCTGCTGGACAACGCGCTGAAGTACCTCGACCCCGGCCGCGCGGGCGTCATCCGCATCTCGGGGTATCGCGAGGGCGACCTGGCGGTCTACTGCGTCGAGGACAACGGAATCGGCATCGCTCCCGAGCACCACCGGAAGGTCTTCGATCTCTTTCACCGCCTCAACGCGAAGGACCGCCCGGGCGAAGGGCTCGGCCTCGCTATTGCCCGAAGGATCGTGATACGGCACAATGGCAGAATCTGGCTCGAATCGGAGCCCGGCAAGGGCAGTCGGTTCTTCGTGTCGCTGCCGGCCGACGAGGCGTGAACCCCGCAGGAGCGGCCCACATGAACGGTACCGTAGTCATCCTGGTTGCGGAAGACGACGACGGCCACGCCGTTCTCATCGAGAAAAATCTCCGCCGCGCCGGGATCGACAACGAGATCATCCGTTTCGCCGACGGGCAACAGCTCATCGACTTCCTTTTCTTTCAAGGCCCCGGACCGCATCGCAAGCGCGGAAATCCTTATGTGCTCCTCCTCGACATCCGTATGCCGACGGTCGACGGGATCGAGGTGCTCCGCCGGCTCAAGGCGGACGAAGAGCTGCGCAAACTGCCGGTCATCATGCTGACGACGACGGACGACCCGCGCGACGTCGACCGCTGCCATCAGTTGGGCTGCGGCGTGTACATCGCCAAGCCCGTCGAATCCGACCGCTTCGTGGAGGCGATTCGCCAACTCGGGCTCCTGCTTCGCGTCGTCCAGGTGCCGAGGATCAATGGGCCCGGCTCAACGCCCGCCTGCCCCCCGGCCCGATGCGGGTGAACCCCGCCGGAGCGCGTGGAATGACCCAACCCGACGAACCCGCCAGCATCCTGGTCATCGATGACGACGAGGCGGTCGTCGCCCTCCTCCGGAAGCGACTTCAGGCCGAGGGGTTCCGCACCGCCGGTGCCGGCAGCGGCACCGAGGCCGTCGAATGGCTCGCCGCTCATCACGCGGACCTGATGGTCCTCGATCTGCGCCTTCCCGATATGTCCGGACACGAGCTGCTCCGCCGGCTCGCCGAACGCGGCCTGACCCTGCCGTTCATCGTGATCACCGGCTACGGCGATGAGCGGATCGCCGTGGACGTGATG
>CAZTVU010000250.1:2926-3177 GCA_964617025.1 uncultured Planctomycetales bacterium
AAGCAGGGGGCGAGAGACTACCTCCTGAAGGACGGGAACCTGGCCGATCTCCTGCCCTCCGTGGTGAACCGCGCGATCGAGGAGATCGAGCGACAGCGGCGGCTGACCGCCGCGGAGGAGTCCCTGCGCGAGAGCCAGCGGATGCTCGCCACGCTCATGAGCAACCTGCCGGGGATGGCCTACCGGTGCCGCAACGACGTCGACTGGACCATGGAGTTCGTCAGCGAGGGCTGCCTGCCCCTCACCGGGTA
>CAZTVU010000250.1:3187-6934 GCA_964617025.1 uncultured Planctomycetales bacterium
GGACCTGATCGGAAACGCCCGGATATCGTACGCGGCCATTATCCATCCCGACGACCGCCGTCAGGTGTACGATGAGATCCAGGCGGCCCTTCGCGCCGGTCGCCCGTTTCGGATCGTCTATCGCATTCGCACCGCCGACGGCGAGGAAAAATGGGTCTGGGAGCAGGGGCGCGGCGTCGACCTCAGCCAAGGGAACGGCGGCATGCTGGAGGGCTTTATCACGGACATCACCGAACGCCGTCGCGCCGAGGAGGCCCTTCGGGAGAGCGAGCAGCGACTGCGGGAGGTCGCCGAGAACATCCAGGAGGTCTTCTGGGCCGTCAACCCCGAACGGGGCCAGGTGATCTACGTCAGCCCGGCCTATGAAAAGGTGTTCCGCCGCTCCCCCGACGCCCTCTACGCCGACCCCCGATCCGCGCTTGAGGCCGTTCATCCCGCCGACCGCGAGCGGATGAGGGCTCTCATGCACGGCGGCCCGACCGCCTTTCGCGACGAGGAGTTCCGCATCGTTCGCCCCGACGGATCCGTGCGATGGATCGTCGCCAGCATGTTTCCCGTCGCGAACGAACGGGGCGAGGTCTACCGCTTCGTCGGCGTCGCGCACGACATCACCGACCGGAAGTCGACCGAGGAGCAGCTCCGGCATTCCCAGAAGCTCGAGGCCATCGGCACCCTCGCCAGCGGCGTAGCGCACGACTTCAACAACCTGCTGACGGCGATCCTCGGATACACGAGCCTCGCGAGAAAGAGCCTCGACGAAGGGCATCCCGCCCACCAGGCGCTGCTGACGATCGACCGTGTCGTGCAGCAGGCCGGCGGCGTGGCCAAGGCCCTCCTCACCTTCAGCCACAAGACCGTGACGGAAAAGAGCCCCGTCAATCTGCCCCGGGTCGTCGCGGACGCCGTTCGGCTCCTTCGCCGCATCCTGCCCGCCTCCATCGAAATCGCCGACGAGGTACCCGTCGAGTCCGATATCTGGGTCAATGCCGATCCGACCCAGATTCAGCAGGTGCTGATGAATCTGGCCGTCAACGCCCGCGATGCGATGCCCGACGGCGGCACGCTCCGAATCGCCCTGTGCCAGGCCGCCTCCGCGCCGTCGCAAGCCCGGCCGGCGGGCGGGGAACGCGCGCCCCGGGCTATCCTGACCGTCGAGGACACCGGACACGGCATGGCCGAGGAGGTCCGGTGCCGCGTGTTCGAGCCCTTCTTCACCACCAAGGCCCGCGGGCAGGGGACCGGGCTGGGGATGTCCATCGTGCACGGCATCGTGACCGAGCATCATGGCGAAATCCGGCTACAATCGGAAAAGGGCCGGGGCACGCAAGTAACGATCTGGCTGCCCACCTGCAAGCCGCCACCGCCGCCCGCCGAGGCGGCGAAGGCGCGGCGAGAGCGAGGCCACGGCGAGGCGGTCCTGATCGTCGAGGACGACGAGCACATCCGCTCCATTCTGACCTCCATGCTCCGGTCGGAGGGCTACCAGGTGTTTCAGGCAGGCGACGGCGTCGAGGCCCTGAACGTGCTCGAACGGCACGCCTCGGTCGTGCGCCTTCTCGTAATTGACGTCGATCTGCCCAGGCTTGGAGGGCTTGACTTTTTGCGGCAAGTCCGCCAAAAGGGACGCGACCTGCCCGCCGTGGTCGTGACGGGCAGCGTCGCGGTCGACGACGCGTTTCCGCTTGTCGGCAATACGCGACTGTTGCGCAAACCATTTCGCATGGCCGATCTGGCCGCGGCGCTGGCTCACATGCTGGCGGAATCGCCGGTGAAGGAGGTAGTCTCACATGAGCGACACGATCCGAGTGTTGGTGGTGGATGACCACGCGCTCGTGCGCGGAGCCCTCGCCGAGCGGCTTCAGCGCGAGCCGGGGCTCGACGTCGTAGGCACTGCTCAAACCGCGGACGAGGCCGTCGCCAAGACTTCCGAAGTCGCGCCGGACGTCGTCCTCATGGACATCGACATGCCCGGAATGAACTGCTTCACCGCCGCCGCGACCATCCAGTCACTCCGGCCGGAGTCGCGGGTCATCTTCCTCAGCGCCTTCACCCACGATCGCTATATCGACCAGGCCCTCGCCGCCAAGGCCCGAGGCTACATCACCAAACGGGAACCGCCCGAGGCCGTCGTCGCGGCGATTCGCGAGGTGGCCTCCGGCGGGGCCTACTTCTCCGACGAGGTCCGCGCCCGAATCGTCGTGGACCACCGCGGAGCCAAGCTCGCCGGCCCGACCCGGTCCCGTGTCGCCTCGCTGACGGCACGGGAGACGGAGATCCTCCAATACGTCGCCCGCGGCATGTCCAAGAAGGAGATCGCACAAACGGCCCACCTCAGCGTGAAGACCGTCGACCGGCATTGTGCGAATCTCATGGAAAAACTCGACATCCACGATCGCGTCGAACTCGCCCGGTTCGCCATCCGCGAGGGCCTTGCCGACGCGTGAACCAGCCACCGGCCGATTCGGCCCAGCCGGCACGACGAAGCCTCGCCAACTGAGGCGTCAGTACGGCCCTTGACTGTAAGTATTTTCGAGAAAAGGGCTTGAGTTCACGATGAGAAATAGTATCTTTTTGATACTATTTCGTCTTGACCCACCCGCGCGCACGTCCTACGCTTGACCGGATCGGTGATTGGCGATGGAAATGAGACGTCGGGGCGAGGGCCCCGCCGTCAGTCACCCGAGACGCACAACAAAGGGAGACATCGCGTGCCCCATACCCTTCCTCCACTGCCGTACGACTACGCAGCCCTCGAACCGCACATTGACGCGAGGACGATGGAGATTCACCACACGAAGCACCACAACGCGTACATCACGAACCTGAACAACGCGCTCGAGGCGCATCCCGACCTCGCCGCCAAGACGATCGAGGCCCTGCTGGCCCATGTAACCAGCATACCCGAGTCGATTCGTCAGACCGTCATCAACAATGGCGGCGGACATGCAAATCATACGCTGTTCTGGCAGATCATGGGCCCGGGCAAGGGCGGGGAACCGACCGGTGCGCTTGCCGAGGCCGTCAATGCGACGTTCGGCGACTTCGCCAAACTGAAAGACCAGATGTCCAAGGCCGCCGCCACTCGTTTCGGCAGCGGATGGGCGTGGCTGGTCGTCGACGGAACCGGCAAGCTCCAGGTATACAGCACCGCGAACCAGGATTCGCCCATCATGCAGGGCCACAAGCCCATCCTCGGCCTGGACGTGTGGGAGCACGCCTACTACCTGAAGTACCAGAACCGCCGTCCCGATTACATCGCGGCCTGGTGGAACGTCGTGAACTGGGACAAAGTGGCCGAGTTCTACGCCGCCGCGAAGAAGAAGTGACGGCGCGGGATGATCCCGCAGTCGTTGTTTGGTCGGCATTCTGCGCGCGTATCCGCCCGATGAGCCGCCCGTCGCTACGCACCGGCGCCCGTCCGTGATCGCTCGCGCCGGCATGCCCTGGAAATGGCGTCTGCCCCGGGCAAGCCGATCTTCCGGTTACAACCGGCCGGGCGCCGGCCGCCGGCTTGACACCGGCGGCGGGCGGCGGAAACTCTCCCCATTATGAACCTGCGCGCGCGACGTAACGGTGGGATCTCGCTTGCGTCCGCCGTCGTACTCCCGTGGGCGCTGGGATGGGCGGCCGGCTGCGGCGAGGTAGAGCCCAACTGGCAGCGAACGGGACAAACCGCCGCTTTGCCCCGGCCGGGACCGGACAGCCGTCGTCCCGGGCCTCGGGCCGATCGGCCGGCGTCGGCCGCCA
>CAZTVU010000251.1:0-6838 GCA_964617025.1 uncultured Planctomycetales bacterium
CCCGTCGGGCCCGGCGACCGCACCATAGGGACCGAGGCCCAGCGGCACCGACGCGACCTGCGTGCCCAGCTCCGGCGAGAGCGCCAGCGCGACTTGCTCGTTGTAGAGCCCGACCCACACCAGGCCCGGCTCGCCCTCGTCACCGGTGAGCCCGACGGTCAGCGCGCGCGCCACCGCATCCTCGCCGCCGGCGGCCACCTCCTCGAGCACGGGCTCCGGCCCGCCGCCCCAGTGACTGTGCCAGTATTGGACGCGAACCCCGGCAGGGTCGGGCAGACCGGCGGCGTCGGCAAACTCCGCGACGAGCCGCCGCACCTTTCGCGGCTCGGCCCAGCGGATGCCGTGCCCCTTGCCGTCGGCCTCGCTGAACGCGAAGCCGAACGGCGCGGCATCAAACGCCGCCCCCGCCGCCGCATCCGCGGCCGAATAGGCTCGCGGCCCGAGGGCCAGACTCGCCAGCAGGGCGGCGGCCGGGGCGACCCGCTCGATGACGCGTGTGTGATTCATGGACGGCACCTCCGCAGGATGACGCTGCCGCGACGCATGCGGCGCCCGCGGCCCGCGCAAAACCGGCGACGGCACTCTATAGCCCGTCGTCGCAGATCGCAATGACGGGAAAGCGAGAAACGAAAAACCGGAAAAGGGGGGGACTGTAGCATCATTACAGAGTGGTCCCGTGGTATTCCGGTCGGCTTTCGCGTATTCCGCGTGTTTCGCGGTTCGATTCTGTTTGGGGACCGCGAAATACGCGAACCACGCGAAAAGCGGCTCGATATCCGCCGATCGGGACGGCGAGAACTCTGTAATGTTGCCACACTCTCAAGAGCGGCGTCGAATGGCCGCATCCGGAGCACACCCGGAGCGATGGAAGACTCCGCCCCGACCTCGAATCGGCCGCGGTGCCCCGTTCGTCTTCTGCGGCGCGGCCCACACGTCTTGGACTGCGGCGGCCTTGCCGCTCTCTCTTGGGGGCGCGCCGGGACGCACCCGTGTGCGGCCGACCGTCCGAGCCGAAGCGGTGGCGTTGCCACCGCACTCCACAGGCGCCGACGAACGATGGATGACGCGAAGCGGATCGGCGCGAAAGCCCGAACGCAGTCGAAGCGTTCTCGGAAAAGCTTGCCGGGAGCACAAGGAATCGGGGGATATCATCGAAAGCTCACACGGTCCTGCACAGCACCCCGAGGCATTCGTTTCGACGGCCGCCGCCAGCGGCGGTATGCTGGCCGGGCACATGGCGGGACCGGACCCCGTCGGGTCGGCTGATCCCCGCCGAGGAGATGACCATGACGTATCCGTGCATGTTGGGGCTGGGGACGGTCGGGTGGGTGGTGATCGCGGTTGTCGTGCTTCTGGTCCTGTTCCTGGTGGGCCTCTACAACGGGCTGGTCCGCGCCCGGATGGCCTGCAAGAACGCATGGAGCCAGATCGAAGTGCAGCTCAAGCGGCGGTACGACCTGATCCCGAACATCGTCGAGACGGTCAAGGGCTACGCGTCGCACGAAAAGGGCGCGCTCGAGGCGGTCATCAAGGCGCGGCAGCAGTGCATCGACGTCTCCGGCGTGGCGAAGCAGGCCGCCGCCGAGAACGTCCTGACGGGCGCGCTGCGGCAGCTCTTTGCGCTCTCCGAGGCCTATCCCGACCTGAAGGCGAACCAGAACTTCGCCGCGCTGCAGGAGGAGCTCGCCAGCACCGAGAACAAGATCAGCTTCGCCCGGCAGTACTACAACAACACGGTCGAGAACTACAACACGCGGCTCCAGACGTTTCCGGCGGTGATGTTCGCCGGCCTCTTCGGCTTCACCCCGGAGGAGTTCTTCGAGCTCGAGGACGCCGTCCAGCGCGAGGCGCCGAAAGTCAGGTTCTGAATGATGAATTATGAATGATGAATGTCTGAGCAGGAGCGCCATGGCGAAGCGCGACCTTTGCGCTCGCACCAAGGCCTTTGCGTTACGGATCGTTCGGCTCTACGGGGCGCTCCCCAGGACCACGGAGGCCCAGGTCCTGGGTACGCAGGCCCTGCGGAGCGGCACATTCGTCGGCGCGCAATACCGCGAGGCCACACGTGCCCGATCGGCCGCCGAGTTCGTGAGCAAGATCGAAGGCGCGCTGCAGGAGCTGGAGGAAACGGCCTGCTGGCTCGAGCTCCTTGTCGAGGCCGAGGTCGTGCCGTCGGCGCAACTGACGGCCCTGCGCAACGAGGCGGAGGCGCTGACGGCAATACTCGTGACCTCGGCAAAGACGGCCAAACGGTCCAGGGCCGCGCCTCGAGATTCATGGTTCATCGTTCAGAATTCAGAATTCATCGTTCTCTTCCATGGCTGTTGAATTCCGCACATTGATCGAACGGAACCGGCGCAACAGCCGGCTGCTGCTGGCGGGGTTCACGTTCTTCGTCGTGGTGCTGGGCGGGCTGATCGGATGGTCGTGGGCCGCGGCGTACGGCCCCGGCGGCGAGCACGATGCCCTCCCCTACGCCCTGTTCGCCATGGCCGTCGCCTTCGTGATCGCCGTCATCAGCGGGGTGTGCAGCTACTACGGCGGCGCGTCCGCCATCCTGGCGATGAGCCGCGCCCGCCGCATCGAGAAGAAGGACGACCCCCAGCTCTTCAACGTGGTCGAGGAGATGGCGATCGCCGCCGGCGTGCCGATACCGAAGGTGTACCTGATCGACGACTCCGCCCCGAACGCCTTCGCGACCGGGCGCGACCCGCAGCACGGCGTCGTCGCCGTCACGACCGGGCTCCGGCAGAAGCTCACCCGCGACGAGCTTCAGGGCGTCATCGCGCACGAGATGTCGCACATCCGCAACTATGACATCCTGTTCGCCGTCCTGATGGCCACGCTCGTGGGCGTCGTCGTGCTGCTGTGCGACATGTTCCTGCGGTCGCTGCGGTGGGGTCGGTTCGCCGGGGCGTCCGGCAGCCCGCGGCGGCGGGGCAAGGGCGGCGGCGGGCCGGTCATACTGGTCATCGTGGTCGTGGCGATCCTGCTGTCGATCATCGCGCCGCTCCTGGCGAAGCTGATCGAGATGGCCTTCTCGCGGCAGCGCGAGTATCTGGCCGACGCCTCGGCGGTGGAGCTGACGCGCAACCCGGACGGCCTGGCGAGCGCCCTGGCGAAGGTCAGCGGCGACCCGGAGGTCCTGGAGGTGGCCAACCGGGCGACGGCCCCGATGTACTTCGTCCACCCGATCAAGTCGTTCGAGGAACGCGCCAGCTCCATCATGGACAGCCACCCCCCGGTCCGCGACCGCATCCGGCGAATCCTCAGCCTGAAGGGCGGAGGATGATCGGCGGCGGCCCGGAGGCGGGAGTTGCGCGTGGGGCGTTCAGAGTTGCGAGTTGCGCGTTCAGCGCTTACCGCCGCCAGCCAAAACGCCGCCATCAACCACGCACTCCAGAAAGCCGACGAGGGCGTCGGCTTTCCTGTAGCGCCGGTGCCTCGCCGGCCTCCCCCCGCGCGGATTCCGGCTGATTCCTTATCCGCGCCGACGAAGGCGTCAACGCTCCACACGCCGGCCGTTCCGTGCGCGTGAGCGATCAGCGCTTGGGCCGAATTGCCGACGAGGGCGTCGGCTCTACCGGTGCCCTCACCGGCCATGGCCCCCGCACGCAACGATCCGCCTCTTGAATGCCCGCGCGGCGGCGCGGGGGTCGGCGGCGTTGATGACCGCCGCGCACACGGCCACCGCCACCGGGCCGGCGGCGAGGACCTCCGCCAGCCGTTCGAGCGTGATCCCACCGATCGCGACGACGGGCGGGCCGGCCGTCGCGATCTCAGGCCATGCGGAACATGTAGGGCCGGCGGTTGCGCCGCGCAAGCGGCGGGTTCGCCCACCCTCCTGGGTCGCGGGGATGTCGCCGCCGGGTGCCACCCTCCCCCGACCCCTCCCTTGCAGCCAGGGGGGTGCTGTCCGCGCCGCCAGCTCCAACACCCGCGGCAGAATCGCCGGACCGGCGATGTGCCGCTGCGGCTTGGTGGCCGTGTCGTACATCGGGCCGATGGCGACGTAGTCCGGGCGCTCGCGGAGGGCCTCGCGAAACTGCCGAACGCCGTGCGTGCTGCGGCCGATCAGGAGGTCCCGGCCGACGATCGTGCGGGCATCGGCGACGCCCATGTCGGTCTGCCCGAGGTGCACGCCGTCGGCCCCGGCCAGGACCGCGATGTCCGGCCGGTCGTTGATGATGCAAAGCACGCCGTGCCGGCGGCACAGGGCAGCGAGCCGGCGGGCGCGGTCGAGCAGCTCGGCGTCGTCGAGGTCCTTCTCACGGAGCTGCACGCAGTCGGCCCCGCCGGCGATGACGTCGCGGGCCGTCCGCAGCCACGAGCGCCGGCACAGCGACTCGGTCAGCAGCACGTAGAGCCGCACGGCGGCGAACCGGGCCCGACGCGCGGTTGCCGCCGGGTCCTCGCCCAGCGCCGGCAGCAGCAGGCGCTTCTCCACGTCATACGCCCGGTAGCGAATCCGTTCGACGGCGGCGGCGGCGTCCGGGTGATCGAGCTTGGCGTATTCCTCGATGACGCGGAGGGCCTCGGTGAGCCGCTTGGCGGCGGCGGTGACGATGTCGGCCGCCGACCGCCTCCGGCGCTCGCCCGCCGTGGTAATCCGCGTACCGACGTCGCCGGGCGTGTCGCGCGCGGTCAGCAGGTCGCGCACCGGCCAGACGCGGGCGGCGGCGGAGAGGCCGTGGCGCATCTCCTTGAGGCTGCGGCTGACCGCCGGGTCGTCGGACGCAAAACGGGCAAAATCCTCCAGCACCCGCATGGCCTCGCGGGCGCGGTTCAGATTGGCGTCGATGATGCGAAGGGTGGCCGACGGCATGACGGCGCCTATGTATCATGTCGCAAACACGGCCGCAAGAAACGCGCGGGGAAATACTGCCTGCGGGTGGTTGGCCGCGCCGATCGTTCCGCGTGACGAACCGGTTGGGTACGAGGTTCCGCCGCGATGGCGGCGGGTTCACCCACCATTCTCCATCGCGTTGATGACCACCGATGGTGGACGAATCTGCGGCTGCGCTGCAGAACCGCCCACCCTATCCGCAGAATCGGCCACTACTGGTCCTTGTGTGGGGCGACGTGGCCGTCCACGTAGAGGACGTTCGTCAGCTTTGTGCGGATCCCGAACTGGCTTTTGGCGTAAAAGTGCGGATACGTCCGCTGGGCCTCGGGGATCGAGTACCCCGCGTTAAACGGCCCCATCCAGCCGCACGCGCCGGGGTACGCCGTGTAGTTATCCCACACCCACCACGTCTTGCAGACGGAGAGCGATACCGGGCTGGGATTCTCCGCCGTCGGAGTTCGTGACCTCTTGCGGATCACGAGTTCGTTGTAAGCCCGCGTCTTGATTTCCGCCGCGATGCTGAAGGCGTATGTGTTTCTGTACGCCTGCATCCAGTCGGCGGCGGCCGGACAGATCCAGACGTCGCTGCGGCCCGGCATGTACACGGGCCCGCCCTTGGTCAGCCGGTTGGTCGCGCGATCGACGTTATAGCCGCCCAGCTTGGCCGCCAGACCAAACTTCTCCGGCAGCGACCGCGGATCGGTCTTGTCGATCTCCTCCGGGGCTCGACGAAACGTATGCCTGCCGAGCGTATCCTGATCCGGGAACTTGTCCTTGTTGTCGTGGGCGTAGTTGACGGAAGCCAGCCCGATATTGTGCAGCGTGGTATAGCAGAACGTCTTGCGCGACTGCCCGCGGGCCATACTCATGGCCGGCAGGAGGATCGCGATCAGCAGCGAGACGATCGCCACGACCACCAGGAGTTCGATGAGCGTGAAGGCCCGACGCCCGACGATTCGTGAGGTCAATGTCATAGGTCACTCCAAACCACACAGGCAAGGAAAACCCAGGCGATTCTAGCCGACCCCCCCGGGACCGCAACCCTGCGCCCCCCGCACACTGCGATCCGTGGGCCGGGCCGCTGATCGCCCGACCCACGCGTTTCGCAGCCTTTTATAACCTCCATCGACCCGTTCGGGGTCGCTGGTCTACAGGCACGCCAGCGGCCGGTTCGGCCCGTTGAAACAACCCTGGAAGTAGGCAAAGTCGGCCAGGTCCACGTCGCCGTCGAAATCGAAGTCCATGTTCGCGCAGTTCTCCGGATCGGTTGACGGCCGGTTCGGCCCGTTGAAGCACATCTGGAACGACCCGAAGTCGGCCAGGTCCGCGTCGCCGTCGCGGTCGGCATCGACCATGAACTGCTTCAGAATCTCCTGATCCTTCGTCGTGACCGCGGCGTTGGAGATGCCGGTCTTGTCCGAGCGGAAGAGCGCGCTTCCGTTGAGATCGGCCTTGAGGTAATCCAGGTAGCGGGCGTCCGTCCGGTCCATTCCGCTCGTCAGCGTGCCACTGATCGCCAACTGCGCCAGGAAGAAATCGATATCGGCCTTGGTGATCTTGCCGTCCCGGTTGAAATCCCCGGGATAGAAGGCCAGGATACCGCCGACGCAGCTCTCCTGCGAGGCGAACATCAGCTCGATCACGTCGTAACCCGGCGCGTAGTTGACCGTCCGCGTCTGCATACGGTACGTGCTCGTGCCGGTGCCGGTGGACCCGGGATTGGCCACCTGGTTGAACTCGTATTTCATGGCCTTGGAGGCCAGCACCGCCAGGCGCCCGCCCCTGTCATACAGGATCGTGTTGGCCGTGCTGTTCTCATAGAAGTACACGTTGCCGTTGGCATCCGCGGCCGTATAGAGGCTTCCGCTGCTGGGGCTGGCCGTCTCGAGGAAGGCCTGAAGCTTCGCGCCCGCAAGCGCCACGCCGAACGTGCCGTCGTCAACGAGCCAGTTCAGGCCGCCGGCACGTTCGGCCTGAAGCTTCGCGCCCGCA
>CAZTVU010000252.1:0-6173 GCA_964617025.1 uncultured Planctomycetales bacterium
GACGGACGATGATGGGCTGGACGAGGCCGGTCTGGCGGATGGACTGAGCGAGGGCTTCGAGCGTTTCCTCGGGCATGTCGGTTCTGGGCTGGAAGGGATTCGGACGGATCGCATCGCAACGTATCAGGCGTATCTGCGGGCGAAGGGTGGGTTCGCCCGGGGTGGTTAGGGGAGCGGAAACGGTTTCGGGGATGGTCTCGACCGTGTGCTGGAGGAGGGCGGCAAGGCCCCTTCCGAGACGGCGATGATCGCGCGGATTGGACATAAACTCTCCTTCCTTGGGACTCTGTTGGCACGGGCACGACAGCCTCGCCGGCTGGCGCTGCCGTGTGACATGGGGGATGATACGAGATCATCTTCCTCCCGACAAGCCCGTTTCACGTGGAACAGCGGTGAGTCGCGTGCTGTTCCGAATGGATCGGCATCGGGCAATGCCACAGCAGAGCGTGTGTGCTGATGCCAGAACCTGTGGGGAAAGCAACGAACTTCGCTGCTTGACCGTATGTTTCACGTGAAACAATCCAATCAGGTTTGCACCGTATCACCGACCAAGGAGCGGCTCGTGCGAGCCGCGCGAGCCCTCTGTCATCCCCCAGAACTCATCCGCAACGTTCGATCGCGCCCCTAGGGTCGAATACAGGGTTATCTTGCCGACGCTCATTACGTTCCAGCTGGGCGGCCGGTCACCAGCATTCGCCAAAAAGCGGCGGCGCTGCCGCCGCATTCCATGGACTGGGGTCTTCCCGAGCCCCAAGCGGCTTCGTTCGGTACAAGTTGTTGCGACGCCGACAACGATCAGTGGAGCGACTGGCCATGGCGTGAAGAGCTCGTCAATAAAGATAGTATGTACTAGTTTCCCGTCGTCCCGCGGCCAACGGGCTCGCGTGAATTGGCGACGGCGATACAATACGCCCATGCGATTCACGAAAATGCACGGGCTAGGGAACGACTACGTGTATGTCGACTGTCATCGGGAGAAGCTGACGGACGTGCCGGCGCTGGCACGAGCGGTGAGCGACCGGCACCGGGGGATCGGCAGCGATGGGCTCATTCTCATCTGTCCGTCGGAAATCGCGGACGTGCGGATGGAGATGTACAACGCCGACGGTTCGCGCGGACAGATGTGCGGCAACGGCATCCGGTGCGTGGCGAAGTACGCGTACGAGCACGGCCTGACGCGGAACAACCCGATGAAGGTGGAGACGGACGCCGGCGTCCTGACGCTGGAGCTGACGCTGGCGGGGGACCGGGTGCGGCTGATCCGTGTCAACATGGGTCAGCCCCGCTTGCGTCCCGCGGACCTGCCGACGACGCTCGCGGTCGACCAGATGGTGGATTACCGCATCAAGGTGAACGGTCGCATGATGCCGATGACGTGCGTGTCGATGGGGAACCCGCACGCCGTGGTGTATGTCGAGTCGCTGGAGGACGTCGATCTCGCGACGGACGGGGCGTTTCTCGAGTGCCACCCGGTGTTTCCCGAGCGGTGCAACATCCACTTCGCGAAGGTCAACGGGCGCGATGACGTGTCGATGCTCACGTGGGAGCGCGGCAGCGGGGCGACACAGGCGTGCGGCACGGGGGCGAGCGCGGTATGCGTGGCGGGGGTGCTGACGAAGCGAACGGATCGTCGGATCACCGCGCACCTTCCCGGGGGCGACCTGGTGCTGGAGTGGGACGAGCGAGACGGCTCTGTCTATATGACGGGCCCGGCCGAGGAAGTGTTCAGCGGGGAGTGGCCGGAGAAGAGCTGAGCGGAAAGGCCCGCGTGGTTCGCGGCTCAGCCGGCGTGGCGGGTCAGCGCTTTGCCTTCGGCTTGACAGCGGGCCGCTCTGTGGCCGGCTTCGCGCTCGGGGCAGACAGCATCTCCCGTAAGGACGGCGCGACCTTCGAGCGACCCTCGCAGGAGTAGTCGTATCCGCCGAGGATGTTGGCACGGCTGGAGCCGACATAGCGGCCGGCATCGTAGTAGTCGTAGCCGCCGCGCGTGTTCTGCCGGCTATAGCCCGCGTAGCCGCGCCCCGCTTCATAATAGTCGTATCCGCCGAGGATGTTGGCGCGGCTGGAGCCGACATAGCGGCCCGCCTGATAGTAGTCGTATCCGCCGCGTGTGTTCTTTCGGCTGTAGCCCGCGTATCCATGCTCGGCGTCGTAGTAGTCGTATCCGCCGAGGATGTTGGCACGGCTGGAGCCGACGCAACGGACGCCATCGTAGTAATCGTAGCCGCCCCGGATGTTCTTTCGGCTGTAGGTCGTCTGAGCCCCCACCGATTCGGCGGCTGCGAGCACGGCGATGACGGGTAGCACGATCCGCCCGCTCTTGCTGTTCATGTGACGCCTCCGATAACGGGACTGTCGCGGACCGGCCACGCGCGGAGATCCGCTCAAGCCGGCGCGAAGAAGTATCCCCGTATGGTCGGACACGCCCCGGCGGATGAGGTTTGCATCGTTCTCACGCGGGGGACAGCTCGCCGGCGATGGGGGGCCGCTGCCGAGGCAGGCGCGTTGGTCGTCGGGCGATCTGCGCGGCGGGTTGCGTGGCGTGCCTTACGGCCGTTGCGCGGGCACGCCGTCGAGCCACTCGACCCGGAAGGTGCAGGACCATTCGTCGTAGTAGACGTTCTGGCCGTCGATCTCAACCTCGCCCCGCTGGAAGTCGACGGGTTCGCTGCGGAAGCTCTCCTTGGGCGGGATGAGCGGGCAGCAGTAGTCGAGGTTCACGATGCAGCGGTACGGGTCGAGATGACCGAAGTAGAACTCGTGGACGCGCGGGTCGTCGGAGTCCTGGAGGCCGTAGGACGGATCGGCCGGCAGCCAGCCCCAGGGCTCGACGTAGAACTCCGCCCAGTCGTGCATGGTGTAGCCGGTGGGCTTGGTTTCCCAGCCGGACTGCCAGCGGGCGGGGATGCCGGCGGCGCGGCAGAGCGTGATGAAGAGCATCGCCTGCACGCCGCAGTCGCCGCGGCGGGTACGAAGGGCCTTGAGCGACAGGCTGGGGATCGTGGAGTACTCGACCTCGTAGGCGTAGCGCATGTTGCGGCAGACCCAGAGCCAGAGCCTCCGCGCGCGTTCAAGCGGATTGGCGATGCCGGCCGTTTCACGCTCGGCGACGGCCCGCATCTCCGGCGGAAACACGATGTGGGGCGGCCGCTCGGCGGTGAACTCGCGATAGAGCGGGCTGTTCGTGTCATACGGGAGCACCCTGGCGGGATCGAGGCGCGGGCAGTAGGCGGCGACCGTCCACTCGAAGACGGCCTCGGCGCGGATCGGCGCGGCCGGGTCGGTGATCCGCTGCTCGAAGTAGAGCGACCGCTGTCGTTGGCCGCGGGGGGCCTGATCCCAGTTCGGCGCGATCGTCGTGACGGCGGGCGTGGACCGCACGAGCCGGACATCCTTCTGCTGGCGATATTCCTGCGGGTAGACCATCCAGATGCGCGTGAGCGAGCCGTTCCTGACGCGGCCGGGCTTCGGCTGGACGTGGATCGTGCACGTGACGCGGTGGCGGACGGGCGCGAGCTCGACGGCGCCGGTCGCCTCGGCGGCGTGGACGATCTCGGTGAGGTGCCGGACCTGCTCGCGGTCGGCCTTCTCGCGAGCGGCGGCCCTGGCGGCGCCTTGCGGGGTGCGGTGCCACCGTGCGCGGGCGTCCTGTGAGAACTTGAAGAGGTTCGACGGCTCGGTGTTGAAGAACCGCACCTGCCCGTCGAGCACGCGGTGCTGCAGCACGCCCTCGTCGCGCCATCGGCGCACGTCGTCGGCCGTCGCGTCGGGGATGGCGGTGCGGAGCTTGCTCAGCATCTGCTCGGCGTCCAACGGGAAGTCGAGCCGGATCCGACGAATGATCTCGATCTGGTCGTCGCGCCGCCGGGCGGCCGCCTCGCCGGGGTTGTCGCACCGGTCGCGAAGGATTCGCTCGGCGTCGGCGAGCCGGCCGGCTTCGATCAGGCCCATCGCCTCCGTCAGGATCGGGTCATCAGGCATTGCCGTCCCTCGATTCGCCGTCGTCGCGCACCCGGACACGGCCAAGGCCGTCAGCGCGAGCCATTTCGCCGTTCGCATGGATCACCTCACGACCATCGGATCGAGACCTCGAGCGTCTCGTCGGCGCCCAGGAGGACCGGGACGCTCATCACCAGCGTCACGGCGCCGTTCGCCGCCGTCACATTGGCCGCGATGTCGCGCCCGCCGAGCTTCACGGCGGCCGTGACGTCCTTCGCCTCCGCGGGGACGGCCAGCTCCAGCCGCGACAGCTCGCACCGCCCCCAGGCCAGACGCAGGCTGTTCGTCTGCGTGCGGCCGGACCGCTTCTGGGTGAAGCGGCCCCAGCCCTCGGCCGTGCTGAAGAACGAGCGGTGGTCGTCGGGCTGCAGCCGCGGGGCGAAGCCGAGCGTCCGCGCCGGGCCGTCGTAGCGGTAGCCCTGCGCCGCCAGCAGCAGCGTCCAACTGCTCATCGCGCGGGCGTAGTAGTCGCCGCACTCGATCTCATTCCACGGGTTGCGTTTCGTGCCGTCGTAACGCTCGCGGGCGCCCCGGACGATCGCCAGACCCTCGCGGCCGAGGCCCTCGTAGATCATGTGCGCGGCCACCTGGTATTCGACGCCCGTCCAGACCTCGTCGCGGTAGTATATCGGATCCTCGCCGGGCGGTCGGCCGCCCTTGGGCCACGAACAGATGAGCAGCCCCTTGTCGTCGCCGTCGGCGAACTGGAGGAACCGCTGCGTCCCCTGGAAGCCCTTCTGCGACGTCAGCCACGAATACCTGAAGATCGACGCGAGGGCCGAGCGGACCTGCTCGACGGGCAGGATGTCGCCGAGGTTCAGGACGCGGGCCCACCACTGCCCGACCACCTGGTCGGAGAAGCAGCCCTTGCCGTAGCCGTGCCGGAGGTCGTCGCTGATCTGGATGAAGTATTCGCCGTTGAAGAGCTTTTCGCTGATGCGCCGACGGCCGGATTCGTAGAGGGCGCGGTAGCGCTTCGCGGGCTCTTCGTCGTTCATGAGGCCGGCCATCTCCTCGGCCGCCCGCAGGGCCGCGAGGTAGAGCGAGCTGACGAAGCTGTTAAGCCCGTAGATGACCTCGTCGTAGGTGTTGAATTGCGGCGCGTCCATGACGCCATCGCCGTCCGTGTCCCACTTTCCGATGGCGAAGTCCATCGCCTTGCGAATGTGGGGCCAGAGGCGGTTGAGGAACTGCCGGTCGGGGCTCTGCAGGTGCTCGCGGTAGGCCTTGAGCACGGCGCCGCACTGGCCGTCGGCGACGGGCCCCGAGCCGCCCGGTCGGCTTCGCGGCACGCCGACGCGGTGGTGCGTGCCGCCGTCGGGGAGCTGCTGATACTGAAGCTCGGTGATCCGCATGTCGCGTTCGAGCGCGGGCCAGAGCTTCGAGAGCGTGTGCTCGTAGTTCCACACGTGGTTGCAGTTGAGCGGGCAGCAGCCGGCGTTCGGCGAACAGCCCTCGAATCCGTAGAACGTGCCGTCCTTCGTCCAGAAGCACGTGGGGCTTCGAAGGATCGAGGCGTTGGCGCCGATGCAGTCGACGAGGTAGTGCGGCAGCGAGGACTCGTAGAGGCACTCGCGGAACCGCTCCGTCTGCTCGCGGAGGCGGCCGGCGCCGGCGACGACGTACGCAGCGACCGCGACGGCGTCGCGGAGCCAGTTGGCGTACATGTTGCCGACGGGGACGCCGTCGTGCTTGCCGAAGCGCCAGGCGCCCTGCGGGTAATAGTGGTTAGGGAAGTGCCACGCGAGGAGGAAATCGGCCTCGGCGGCGGCGCCCGGGGCCACGGCGGCGTCGAGGGCGAGGGCGGCGTTGATCGTGACGCCCGCGTCGGTGGGGCCGTCCTGTTCGGGCGAGCCGGAGAGCCGGCCGGTCTCGGCAAACATCCTGAACAGGGCCTCTCGCTCGCGCCAGGCGACGAGGTACGTCGCGTCGGGGCGCGGCGTCGCCAGGCACATCGAGCCGAACGACGGAGCCGAGTCGGGCCGGCCCGCCGCCGGTCGGAAGGTGACGCCCGCCAGCCCCGCGACGAGCGAGACGCACGCGTCGCGGAGGCGCAGCGGGTCGGCCTCGGCCGCGCCGATCGGGTCGGCCGGCATGATGAACACCCGCCCCTTGCCCGCTTGTGCGGCCAGCAGCGCCGGCGCGCCGTCCTCGAAGCGAAGCAAGACCCGCGT
>CAZTVU010000252.1:6217-6785 GCA_964617025.1 uncultured Planctomycetales bacterium
GGTCACGGACGCCAGCTCGGCGACGCCCCTGTCGATCGCAACGGTGCGGTCCTGCCGTTTGGCCTTGGGGTCGGCCGCATCAAAAACCGCCGGGAGCATGTCGTTCCAGGCGTCGGCCTCCTCGGGCGTGACGGCCTCGACGGGGAGGTTGCCGAACCGAATGTCGTCGACGTTGACGTGGCCCCAGCCGCCGGAGTCCGCATCGACGATCTCGAGCACGGCCTCCTTGCCGATGAGATCCTGCACATCCCACTGCCGGCGTTCGAGGAGCTCGGCGTCCTTGCCGGTGGCCGTCCGGACCACGCGGTTGTCCACGCGGAGATTGAGGCAGCACTTGCCCGGCTTGTTGCCGCCGCCGATGAGGAACGAGATGTACCGCGTGCGGATCGCAAACGGCGGCGAGGTGAGCGTGCCCTGCGGGCCGTCGTGGGGATTGAACGTGTTGACGAGGCCGCCGCCGAGGAACCCGCCGACGGGGTTCTGATTGGGCAGCGTGCCGCGGGCAGGCCCGTCGCCGAAGCCGCCGCCCTGAACCTTCCACGGACCGTATGTGGGGCCCTCGAAGTCG
>CAZTVU010000253.1:0-6745 GCA_964617025.1 uncultured Planctomycetales bacterium
GACGCGGGCTTCTCGATCGGGACGGAGTACAGCGTGACGTACGCGTACGACGGCTACGGGCGGTTCAACGGCATCACCGGCACGAACGCCGGGCTGCCGAGCGCCGGGGTCAACTACAGCTACGCGAGCGACAGCGACCTGGTGGGCGAGGTGATCTTCGGGTCGGCGCTGTACCCCGAGGTCCGGGCGACGCGGACGCACGAGGCGCACCGGGACCTCGTCACGGTGGTGCTGAACGAGAACGTGAACGACGAGATCACGGTCAGCCGGTACGAGTACCGGTATGATGCGTTGGGTCGGCGGAAGGACGTGCTGAACACGGGCGACGCCTTCGCCCAGGCGGCGTACAGCGTCTGGCACTACAACGACCGGGGCGAGTTGACCGAGTCGCGTCGGGGCGTCGGCGGGGCGGTCCAGGATCCGCCGTCGAACGAGGTCCTGGCCGAGCGTCGGGCGTATGCCTATGACCCGATCGGGAACCGGCAGACGCACACGGACGCGGCGGGCGAGACGGTGTACAAGACGACGAACCGGCTGAACCAGTACGAGGAGATCACGCGCCCGAGCGCGGACGAGTCGGTGGGGCATGATGCGGATGGGAACGTCATCGGCGACGGGCTCGTCGCGGCGGACTTCGACCACGACGGCGATGTGGACCTCGGCGATTTCAGCCATTTCAACGCGTGCTTCAACGGGGCGAACCGGCCGCCGAAGCGGTGGGACTGCGCGGAGGCGGACGCGGATGATGACAACGACGTGGATCTGACGGATTTCCAGTTGTTCCAGGGGTGTTACAACGGGCCGAATCAGCCGGCGTCGTGCGGGTAATGCGGAGGACCCTGCGGAAAGACGGGCATCGCCCGGAACGCCCTATCGAAACCGCCCTCGGAACTTCTCGGCGGGATACTTCTGGGCGTTCTTCACCATTTTAGCCGTGAGCGCCTCGGTGACGTCGATGCCGAGCGTGTTGGCAAACGCCAGTGCAAACGCCAGCACGTCCGACAGTTCCTCGCGTATCGCAGCCGTCGCGACCGGATCCGCCTGCAGCGCGGCCAACTCGTCGCTCCGGAGCCACTGAAAGTGCTCCATCAGCTCCGCCGCCTCGATCGCAATCGACATCGCGAGATTCTTCGGATCGTGAAACCGCTGCCACTCGCGCTCCGCCACGAAGCGCGCCACCAGCCGGCGGAGATCGGCCACGGTCGTATCGGCATCGGACGGCATGAGCGACGCTAATCCCGTATGACGACCGTCGAACGGCCCGGCACCAGCAGCTTGTACACCACGGCGGCGTCCCGGTTCGCCAGACGGACGCAGCCCATGCTCACATCCTGCCCGATGCTCGCCTCATCAATCGTGCCGTGAATGCCGTAGCCCTCCTGGTCCTTCGCCTCGCCCTCGAGGCCCTTCAGCCCGATCCAGTACTCGCCGATCGGATTCTGCGGGTCGTCCGCCAGCCACCGCTTGCCCGTCTGGGGGTCCACCCAGTTGGGGTTCGTCAGGTGGTTGATGACGAGCCACTTGCCGGTGGGCGTGCGGCCGTCCATGCCCAGCGCCACCCGGAAGTCGCACACGAAGACATCCCCGAGGCAGACGTACATCTCGTGGTCCGACTTGTCCACAAGCGCATGGAACGGCCCCTTGATCACCTTCAACGTCTGGTTCACCCGCACGATGTTCTTGTTGCGCAGGCGGTTGATCTCGCTCAGGAGCTCCTCGGAGATCATGAAGGCCGACGCGATCTTGCCGATCGTGTCGCCGGGCTTCGCCGTATACGCGGCGACCAGCGGATCGCCCGGCGTCCGCGCCGGCGAGAAGATCATCTTCTCACCCAGCTCGCGAAGCCTTCGGCGGGCATCGGCCGCGTCGCTCCCCGTCAGCCCGCGGGCCAGCGCATCGCTCAGCAGTTGCCGGGCCAGCACCACGTCCGCATCCAGCGTCCGAAGGCCGGCCTGGTAGTCCGCCTGCGCCCGCCGGAGGTCGATTTCCGGCGACGGCCGCGTCGTCAGCGGGGCCGGCGGCTCCATCGACGGCGTACCGGCCGGCTCGTGGATCCGTCGCAGCCCCGGCTCGCCCGCCGCCGGCCGGGTCGCGGGGGTCTGCGACGACGGCAGCGTGCTCAGCAGGCTGCCCGGCAACACCGCATGCTCCTCGGGGGCCGACCGGACGAACGACAGCCCCCACCAGAATGCCCCGCCCAGGATCAGCAGGAAGATCGCCCCGCCCAGGACACGCCTGATGCGTCCTTGCCTTCGACGTCTCGCCACGGCCTACTCCTCAATACCTCTCCCAATGTCGGGGAGCCCCGGCCCGAATTCCGCGTCTCTCACGATACCATCCGCCGGCCGCATTGCAACCCGCTCATCGGTCGCGCAGCCGCCGGGCCGGCACGCCCGCGTACAGCCCCATCGGCTCCGTGTCGCGGGTCACGACGGCGTTCGCCCCGATCACGCACCCCCGGGCGATCCGCGTGTTCGCGGTGATCGTCACGTTCGCGGCCACCCAGACATCTTCCTCCAGCGTGATGGGCCCGGCTTTCTCGCCGGTCAGCGACATCGGCCGGTCCGTGATCTCGTCGTGATGGCCGACGGTCGCGAAGACCGTGTGGGCGGCGATGTTGCAGTACGGGCCGATCGTCAGCCCGCCCCAGCCGTAGAGCACGCAGTTCGGCGCGAAGTGGCAGTGGTGGTCGATGTCGACGAAGCTCGTCTCCCAGTCGCCCAGCGAGATGTACGTGTTCGGGAAGAACTCGACGTGGTCGCCGATGCGAAAGCGGCCGGCCGATCCCTGGATGAAGCAGTTCGAATAGAACGTGACGTGCGACCCGATCCGGCACACGCGGGGCCGGCCGATCATCTCGAAGCCGCGCATGAACGTCACGTGATCGCCGACCTCGATCGCCTCGGGATGCTCGATGCACACGTCGTCCGCAAGCGTCACGCCCGCGCCGCACGACTTGAACAGGGGCCGAAGCGCCTCGCCCCGACATCGCCCTGCCCCGCCCATATGGACCTCCCGGGAGACCCGTTCTTCCGTCCTTCCGTTATCCCGTTATTCCGGGTAGGGGTGGCTCGGTTGCTCCGTTACTCGGTTGCTCGGGCACTCGGAGAGCCCGTTATTCCGTTAGTCCGTTGTTCCGTTATTCCGAGTAATGGTTGCTGCGGTACTCCGGTGCTCGGTTACTCGGGCTGCGCCCCAAAACCCTAAAATCCAAACCCTGAACCCTGGACCCCAAACCCTGACCCCGAACCCCGGAACCCGATGCCCAAGCCCTCAAACCCTTTCCGCTATTCCCCCGCCCCCGCCGCCTCAGAGTATCCGCAGGTGGAAGCCCCCGTCGACATTGAACACCTCGCCCGTGCTGAACGGGAACGCGCCGCCGGCGATGGCCGCGACGGCCTTGCCCACGTCCTCCGGCCGGCCGAATCGCCGGATCGGCGTCAGACCGCCGCCGATCAGTTTCTCGTACTTCGCGCGAACGGGTTTGACCATGTCCGTATCGACGACGCCCGGCCGAATCTCGTACACGCGGATGCCGTACTCCGCCAGCCGCGCCGCGAACACCGCCGTCACCATCGAAAGGCCGGCCTTGCTGATGCAGTATTCCGCGCGGTTGACGCTCGCCGCGTACGCGCTGATCGACGAGACGTTGATGACGGCGGCCGTGGGAATCTTCTTCTCCGCCAACTCGTTGATCATGACCTGCGCCACCCGCTGCGTGAGAAAGAACGGGCCCTTGAGGTTCGTGTCCAGGACGCGGTCGAAGTTCTTCTCGGCGGTCTCCAGCACATCCAGACGCGTCGGCGGGGCGATCCCCGCGTTGTTCACCAGCAGGTCGATCCGGCCGAACGTCTCCAGCGTGAAGTCGAGCAGCGAGTCGCGGTGGGCCGCGTCGCCGATGTCCGCCGCGCAGATCTCGGCCACGCCGCCGACCCCCTCGATCTCGGCCCGCGTCGCCTCGGCCGCGTCGAGATTGGTGTTGTAGTTCACCAGGATGGCATAGCCCACCCGCGCGAGCTCCGTGCAAATGCCCCGGCCGATGCCCCGCGAGCCCCCCGTCACCAGCGCCACCGGTCTGTCGATCATGCTCCACCTCTGAAAGCACGCCTGCAGAGGGCAATCTTGCGGCATGCCCGCCGCACAATCAAGGGCATCCGCCCGGCCGCCTTCCGCCTCACGGCGGCCGGTGCAGCTGGACGTGACTCACGAAAGAGCGACGATAACGCGGAGGACACCGAGTCCCCAGAATCGCCGAACGCTCAAACCGAGACGACCGACGCCGAACCCGGAGCCCGAGACCCGAGCCCCGCAGCGACCAGCGCCCGACCGGCGACGAACGACACCGCCCATTCCATATCACTGATAGATCAGGTACTTCGCCCGCCGGGCTCGGAAGGCCTCGACGCCGTCCCGCCAGATCGCCAGGATCTCCTCGATGCTGCGGCCCTCGAGGAACGCCCGTCGGATGCGATCCGTGCCGCACACCTTGTCGAACATGTTGTCGCGGTCGCGGCCGAACAACTGACGCGGGGCGAGGCGCTCGTCGGGCGCCTCCGCCTGGTTCCAACGCCGTACGATGTCCATGACGTGAAACTGGATCGCCGTCAGTTCGACCGCGTCGCGGTCCGTGATGTACACCTGCACGCCCTGACAGGGCTTATCCTTGAAATGGAAGTAGTACGGCGTGAACGAGAGCGGCCGAAAGCGGACGCCCGGCAGCTTCCGGGCCGCCAGTTCGGCCGCCAGCCGCTCCCCCTCGATCCACGGCGCCCCAAACAGGTGGAACGGCAGCGTGTACCCGACACCCTCGCTCACCACGCCGAGCTCGCCGAGGATGCCCGTGGCCGCGTACATCAGGGCCGTCTCCGCCGTCGGCACGTGCGGCGACGTCATCACCCACGGCAGCCCCGTATCGGCGAACCACATCTCCCGCGTCCAGCCGGCCATCGGGATCACGTGGAGCCGGCACCGCACGCCGTCCTTCAGCCAGCCCTCGCCGTCGATCATCCGGGCCAGTTCGCCGCACGTCATCCCGTACACATACGGGATCTCGTAGCGGCCCACGAACGAGCGGAACTGCATGTCCGCGGGGCGCCCCTCCATCTTGATGCCGCCCAGCGGGTTGGGCCGATCGAGCACGACAAAATCGAGCCCGTTCTCGGCCGCCGCCTCCATCGCGACCCCCATCGTGCTGATGTACGTGTACGATCGGCAGCCGATGTCCTGGATGTCGTATACGAGGACATCGAGCCCCTTGAGCATCTCCGGCGTCGGCTTGTGCGTCTTTCCGTATAGCGAATACACCGGCAGCCCCGTCTTCTCATCCGTGTAGTTGCCGATCTGCTTGCCGGCGAACACGTCCCCGCGGACGCCGTGCTCCGGCCCGAACATCGCGACCAGCCGGACCTGCCTCGATCCATGCAGGACGTCGACGGTCGCGCGCAGGTCCGACGTGACACCGGTCGGGTTCGTGATGAGCCCCACCCGCTTGCCCGCGAACGGCGCGAAGCCGCGCTGCTCCCATACGTCGATGCCCGGCCGCACGCGCGGTTCGCGAACGGACGCCGCCGGCAAACGCGCGCACGCCATCGAGAGCACCGCCGACACGATGAGCATACGGATCAATGCCCGTCCTCCCGACGACCGCGCCGCCCTACCACTGCGCCTCCTGGAACGGCCCCAACGGCGTCACCCGCGGCTTCGGACGCGACTTGAGGATCGCCGACGCGAACGTGAGGTCGCCCCGCGTGGTGATCTTCAGGTTCGTCAGGTCCGACACCACGACGCTCACCGGGTACCCCAAAGCCTCGACGAGCTGCGAGTCGTCGGTCGGTTCGCCGCCGAGTTCGGCCAGCCGCGAGTACGCCTCCTTCAGCAGGTTCTTGCGGAAGACCTGCGGCGTCTGGGCCTCGTAGAGCCCCTCACGGGAAAGCGTCGCCTCGATGACCTTCGCCTCGCTGACCCGCTTGATCGTCCCGACGAGCGGCGCCGCGAGGATCGCCGCACCGGTCTTCTGGGCCTCGGCGAACACGGCGTCGACCATCTCCGTGCTGACGCAGCAGCGAACCGCGTCATGTACGGCGACGTACTCGGCCTCGTCCGCGACGGCATCGAGAGCCTTGGCGACCGTCTCAAACCGATGATCGCCGCCGATGATCAGCTTGACGCCCATGAACCCCAGGTTCGCGCCGTACTTGGACTTCATCTCCTCCTGGTCCTCCGGCGCGATGGCCAGGATCGTCTGGCACACGTCCGGGCGATTCAGGAACTGCTCGATCGACCGCAGGAACACGGCCCGGCCCTCGACCTTCGCGAACGTTTTCTTTTCCGAGGTGCCGAATCGCTCTCCCTTGCCCGCGGCCGGTATGATGACGGCTATCTTCGCCATGCTGTATCCTCTTCATAGGTCGTTCCGATCTTCCGAAATCGAGTCCCTCCACCGCTGCGACAGTAGAGTATCCACCAGCGTTGCATCCCGCAACGCGGGAAGGCGGAAAACGAGGAAGCGAGAAACTCCAGCGCACCCTCCGGCCGCAACCAAAGGATGCGCGTCTTACTTGCCGGTGGCGCCGGAAGACGCTGCCCTGACCTGGACTCGAGCAGCGGTCACCCCGCCCGTCCAGCCCGGCGCGGCCCGCGTCTTGGACTGCGGCGGCCATGACGCCGCTTTTTCCGGGGCGTGCTGTGACACGCCGGCGTGCGGCAGACCGTCCGAGGCAAAGCGGTGGCGTTGCCACCGCAGTCC
>CAZTVU010000254.1:0-813 GCA_964617025.1 uncultured Planctomycetales bacterium
GACCTGACCGGCCCCTGGCAGCTCTTCATCGACGATTATCTCGTGGCGAGCCGCGCCAACGTCGTCCGCACGTACCATCCCTTCCAGAAGTACGCGGGCAACCCGGTGCTCACGGCGACCGAGGCGTGGGAAGACAGCATCACGTACATCTATGGCACCGTCCTGCCCGCCGAGAGCGGCATCGGCCTGCGAATGTGGTATCACACCCTGCGGCCGGAGGACACCAACAATGACGGCAGCAACATCCTCTATGCCGAAAGCCCCGACGGCATACATTGGACGAAACCCAACCTCGGCATCCGCTCCTGGCACGGCTCGACGGCCAACAACATGATCTATAACCGCCCGGGCGGCAGCGGGATCACCTCCGTCCTGCATACGCCGTGGGAGCCGGACCCCGGCCGCCGCTACACCCTCCTGAACTTCGACATCGGCGGATACTGGGGCGCTTGGTCGAACGACGGCGTCCACACGGTCGATGTCCCTGGCAACCCGGTGCTCACCGGCGGCGGCGACGTCGGCCAGTTCCTCTGGGATCCCCACACGCAGCAATTCCGCGCCTACGTCAAGCTCAACTCCTACGTCAACGGCCTGCAGCGGCGGAGCCTCGGCCACTGCGCGACGACGGACGTCCGCGCCTGGCCCCCGCTGTCGCTCATTCTCGAACCCGATGCGTTTGATGACCGGTGGGTCCCGCCGGGCACCGTCCAGCGGACGCACATCTACGGCATGTCGGTCTTTGCGTACGAGTCAATGTATCTGGGCCTCCTCTGGATCTTTCGCGCGACGGACGCCGAAGGCTACTACATCGGC
>CAZTVU010000254.1:823-6575 GCA_964617025.1 uncultured Planctomycetales bacterium
TACGCGGAGATCGCCGGCAGCCGCGACGGTGTCCACTGGACTCGCGAGGAGGGCGACAGGCCTCCGATCCTTCCGCTCGGCCCCGCCGGCGCGTGGGACGACGGCCAACTCTATACCGCCCGGGCGCCCGTGAGGGTCGGCAACACTCTCTGGATCTACTACGGTGCGTGCGACGACGTCCACGGTACGGCCATCAAGAAGCTGAACTGCTCGATCGGCCTCGCCACGCTTCGCAAGGACGGCTTCGCCTCGCTGGATGCGGGATCCTCGGTCGGTACGGTCGTGACGCACCCCCTCGCGGGTATCGGCGGCTCACTGCATGTCAACTATGCCGCTTCCGGCGGGTGGGTCCGGGTGGAGGTCCTCGATGCCGACGGCCAGGTGGTGCCCGGGTACGGCGAGGCGGAGTGCAACCCGCTCCAGGGCGACAGCATCGACCAGACGGTCACATGGGCCGGTCGCGATGAACTGCCCGCCGGACTGCCGGTGCTGAGCCTCCGGTTCATTCTCCAGAATGCCTCCCTCTACTCGTTCATGACCACCAGCAGCGGGCAGCCTGCGTTTCCCCCCGCGATCACGCTCCACCCGGGCCCCGCCCGGGTGCTTCCCGGTGGAACGGCCACGTTTCGCGTGCAGGCCGTCGGTAGCGAGCCGCTGACGTATCGCTGGCAGCGGGGGGGCGTCGACCTGACCGACGGCGGCCACTACATCGGCACGGCGACCGCGACGCTGACGGTATCCCCTGTTGCCCTCGAGGACATCGGCAGCTACCGCTGCGTGGTGAGCAACCCGCACGGCACCGCCACATCGGACCCGGCACTGCTCACGCTGCTCGTGGCGACGTTCAACGGTGTCGGCGTCCTGCCGGGCGGAACGGCGAGTACCATTACCGGCATGACCGCCGACGGCTCCGTTGTCTGCGGTTCCAGCGGCGGGCGGGCGTTTATCTGGTCCGCTGCCGCCGGCATAGGGGATCTCGGCGTGCCCGCCGGGGCAACCAGCAGCAGTGCCGCCGGCGTAGGCGTCCTTAACGGCACCGTCGTTGTGGCGGTGGATACGAACGCCGCGACCGGCCGCGCCCGGAGGTGGGACGGCGACGTGGCGGGCGTGGGCACGTTCACGGTCCTGCCCCGGGTCGGCGGCACGCGCGAATGGACGGTGCAGGCCCTGGGCACCGACGGAACGACGGAACTCTGGATCGCCGGCAGCACCCTGAACGGGGGCGACGGCAACGGCCGCGAGGCCGTGCGGTACCGGCAGGGCGCGGGTACGACCGTTGTGCTCCCGCTGCCGACCTCGCCCGCCGGGGCACACGATCACTCCGATGCCCTCGGCATCTCCGACACGGGCGTGGCGGGCGGCCGCGTGCAATACCCGGGCACCGCGCCGACCGGCGGAGCCCGCCAGGCGTGGTACACGACCGGAACCACGAGCACCATGCTCTACACGCTCTACGGGGCGCCGTCGTCGTCCGTGGAGGCGGTGGTTCGGTGCATGTCTCGCAACGGTCTCGTGCAGGGCGGCTGGAGCTACCGTCCGGGTCTGGGCAGCAATCTCACGCCCGCCGTCTGGATCAACTCGCGCACGCCGACGGCGATTCCATTCCTTCCCGGCGGCGACAACGACAACGCCGGCGAGGTGCTCGCCCTTAGCGCCGACGGGGCGATCGCCGGCGGCTATTCGATGCACAGCCCTGGCGGCCCTGAGGAGGCGTTCCTCTGGGACGCCGCCAACGGGACGCGCCGGCTTCAGGGATTGCTTGCCTCCCAGTTCGGCTTGGACCTCGACGGCTGGGTGCTCCAGCGGGTCACGGCGATGTCCGCGGACGGCTAGGTTCTCGCCGGCAACGGCGTCCATGACGGTGTCGCCGAGGGGTGGGTGGTTGCGTTCGTCGAGATCCTGCCCGACCCGCCGACGATCATCGAGCAACCGGTGAGCCAAACGGTCTGCCCGGGTTCGTCGGTCCGGTTCACCGTCTCGGCGGCAGGTGAGGGCACGCTCTCGTATCGGTGGCAGAAGGGGGGGCTCGATCTCGTCGACGGCGGCCATTATTCCGGTACGGCCACGCCGACGCTGACGATCGCGCGGACCGATGAGGCGGATGTCGGCAGCTACCGGTGCGTCGTCACCGGCGACGGGGGCAGCACCGCCTCCGAAGCGGCGACGCTCGCGCTGACCCCGACGGCGCCCGCCGATATCGATCGCGATTGCGACGTGGACCTGGCGGACTTCGGCTTCTTCCGGACCTGTTTCAACGGTCCCAATCGGCCGTGGGTCCACAGCGGCTGCGAGGCGGCCGACCTCGACGGCGACCTCGACGTGGATCTCAGCGACTTCGCGGCGATGCAGATGTGTTTCAACGGCCCCAACGCGCCGCCGGCCTGTCCCTGAGATGAACGCAGAACGCTCAGGGCGGGCGGTTCTGCCTGATGCATGCCCGGCAGGTTCGCCCCACCTGCTGCGTGCATGCGCCGCATCCAACCCACGAACCCGTGCCATCATGTCGCGGAAGCCGACGGCGGCGAATAGAATACCCTCTATGCCTCATGTCCCCCGTGGTCTGGGCCGTCGGATCCTCCGCCGCGCTGCTGCGATGGCCGGATTCGTGATGATCCTGTTGGTTCGCGGCTACCAGTGCGGCCTGCGGCCGCTGCTGATCGGCTCCTGCAAGTTCACGCCGACGTGCAGCGAGTACTTCATCGAGGCCGTACAACGCCACGGTTCCGCCCGGGGCGGGTGGCTGGGCCTTCGCCGCCTGCTGCGGTGTCATCCGTTCGGGCCCGGCGGATACGACCCGGTGCCGGACGTTTCCCATAGACAAGAACCCGGCTGAGCGGGGTCTCTAGGGGTAGGAGATGCAGGACGCTCGCGAACAGCCCGGGGAGATGCCGCCGGGCCCGCCGTGCCGCGGGTTCCGCGACCTCCTCGCGGCGGTGTATGACGCCTGCGCGGACGACATGTATCGCTACGCACTGATGTTGCTGGCCGACCCCGCATCCGCCGAGGACGCCGTACAACAGGCGTTCCTCAAACTGTGCCGTATGGGGACGCGGGCGCTGCGGATCGAGTCCTGCCGTGACTACCTGCGGGCGGCGGTTCGCAACGAGTGCCTGCGAATCCTCGGGCGGCGCGGGCGACAGCCGGCGTCGCTCGAGGCGGCGTCGCGAGCGCACCTTCTCGAAGCGGCGAGCGACGTCGGGCTCGACGAGGACGAGCGGGGGCGGCTCGAAGCGGCCCTGCGGGAACTGCCGCCGGAGCAGCGAGAGGTCGTGTACCTCAAGGTGTATGAGGGCCGGACGTTCCAGCAGATCGGCGACTGGACCGGCGTTTCCTCCAACACGGCGGCGAGCCGGTATCGGTATGCGATCGACAAGCTCCGGCAGCGCATGGCCGAAACGGATGCGCCCGGCGGAGGATCGACATGAACGGCGATGATGAGCGGATGGAGGAAATGTTGCTGCGATATCGGCCGGCGGGGCCGTCGGCGGCGCTGCGGGATCGCGTCCTGCGAGCGGCGGCTCCGATGTCTTCGTGGCGGCGATCGTTGTGGCGATGGTCGGCGGCGGCCGTCCTGCTTCTTGCGGCCGGGCTCCATTGGGCAACGGAGCGGGCGTTGCGCGATACCGTCACGGTGATTGACACAAGTCGCGTCGAATGGACGCCGGCGGCCGAAGACGCCGCGCAGCTCCTGAACGGAAACGGCTGCGGGCGAGCGTATATCCGGCTCGTGCTGACCGTGCGCGGGCGTCACGATAAAGGTCCCGTGTCGCTGACGGCGTTGGGTCTGTCGGGAGATTTGCGGTGAACACCGATTCGGAACGGAAAAGGCCCTTGTGGCGACGAGTCGGCCGCTGGGTCGTGCGGGTGGCGGTCGCGACATTCGTTGCTGTGTTGCTCATTCGCATGGTGTGGGGATACGTCGAGGCGCGGAACCTGCACAACGAGGTTGCCCGGATCCGGGCCGCGAAGGAGCCGCTGACGCTCAACGAGCTGGCCGCGAGGCGCCCGAAGATCGCGCCGGCCGATGACGCCGGTCCGTACTACGAGGCGGCGCTGGCGCTGTTGCGTGCGGGCGACGCGTCGACCATCGCGGATACGTATGATGCGGTCAGCAAGGCGATGAAGGCGTCGCCGGCCAGCCGGCCGGCGGACGAGGCGGTCGCCGCTGCCGAGCGTCTGTTGGCGGTCCATGCACTGGTTCTGGAGATGCTCGACCGGGCGGCCGAGCGCCCGGCTTGCGGCCGAGCGGTCGATGCCGACGGTGGGATGGCGCGATGCCTGGAGCACCTCGGCCGTGCACGGAATGCCGCAAGACTGGTCGCACTGCGCGCGTTATTGAAGGCGAACCGTGACGGCGATGCGGCGATCGATTCACTGGTCTGCCTCTTGCGAATGCTGCGGATGTTCGAGTCGCAGCCGCTGGTGGTTGCCCACCTGGTCCGGGTGGCCTGCACCAGCCGCGCCTGCGATGATGCGCGGATCGTGCTGGAAACGGGCCGACCGTCGGACGCCGCGTTGCAGCGGTTGCACGAGGTCCTGCTGGCGGTTGAGCCCGGGAACACGCTGGAGTCCGTGATGCTTGCGGAGCGGGCGTACGGGATCGAGTTGATGGGGGAGGTGATCTCCCGCCAAACGCCCAGCGGACTGCCGGGCGGTCCCGCGGTGATCCTGCCGGGGCAGTGGCCGGTGCAAGGGTTCTGGATGCGCCCCTGGGGCGAGCGCCTCGCGACCGGATACCTCCGAGACATGGCCGGGCTCATACAGAAGTCGCGGCTGCCTCTGCATGACGCGCTCGCGGCGATCGAGGAATCGACGGGCGCCACGTCTCTGCTGGGGCGGCTTGCCGCGCCGCCGATGCTGCGGATGGGCCTCCTGACGGCGCGGGCGACGGCCGAGGCGCGCTGCACGGCGATTGCCGCGATGGTGGAGCGCTATCGCCGGCAACACGGGCGCCCGCCGGCGGCGCTGGATGCCTTGACGCCGGAATACGCCGCGACCCTTCCCGTGGATCCGTTCACGGGCAAGCCGCTCCTGTATCGTGCGGATGGGGAAGGGTACACCGTCTACAGCGTCGGGGAAGACCGCAAGGACGACGGCGGGGACACGACGGCGGCCGACGGCCGGAAGTCGCGCGACGACGGCATTCGAATCCGCATCACTTCCCGCGGCTGAGCTCGGTTTCCGCGGCGAAAGGTCCCGGGGCAGCCCGGGGCAGGGTGGGTCGTTGCCGAGCCGAAGGCGGAGCGTTGACCCGCCGTTATTGCTCACGCCTCCTGCATCTTCTTCACCGCCTCGGCCTGTTCGAGGAACCGATCGGTGTAACGCGGGTCCACGTGGCGGCAGGCCCGGGTGGCCTGCTCGGCGATGCGCTGGTAATCCGGGTCTTCGGTCTGTTCGAAGAACTCGCCCGCAAGAATCACCAGGCGGAGCAGGTGCCGCAGGATCAGGCCTTCCTGCTTGATCAGGTTTCGGGCGCGGACGAACTTGTAGAAGTCGCCGTCCATCTCCATGACGCCGCCGCCGACCCACTTCGGCTGGATGAAGACCGGCTCGGGCGCGGCCAGCCGCGCCTCGAACGCGATCTTGAGCATCTCGGGAAAGGTCGGCGGCCGCTCGGGCGCCTCCTCCGACCAGTCGTCGTCCTCGTCCTCCGGCTCCTCTCCGTTCGCGACGGCGTCGGCAATCGCCTTGGCCGTCCTGACGCCCAGCTGCACCATCAGCGGCTCGAGGACCTCCGTCTGCAGCGGGCCCG
>CAZTVU010000255.1:0-6076 GCA_964617025.1 uncultured Planctomycetales bacterium
TGATCTCAAAGAGTCAGGTACGCTAAGTATCGCGTTCGGCGTGACTAACGACAAATGGAGCCGATGAGATTCGAACTCACGACCTCTTGCATGCCATGCAAGCGCTCTCCCAACTGAGCTACGGCCCCGACGTTGGATAAGTGCATTAGACGGCAGGAAGGATGCCTTGTCAATACCCCGGCCGTCGGCAGCGTCCTGAACTGGATAACGGAGGTCGCCCGTCCGCCGACCGGGCTTGGTTCTGCGCCCCCGCCACGGCCGTCGGGTCACTGCTGCTTCTCCGTTCTGCCCTTCAGGGCGTCCAGTTCGGCGCGAAGGCCTTCAAGCCTCTGAAGCTCCCTGGCCTGGGTCGCGTCAGCCTCGGCATCGATCAGGCGGTCGATCTCCTCGTCCGTGACGGTTTCGGCGGAGGCGGATGCGACGTCCTGAGCGGCAATATCCTCGATCGAGTCGAGGAACATTCCCATCCGCTCTTCCATCGTCTGCGACTGGAGCATCGCCTTCTCCCATTGCGCCTGCGTCTTGACGAGGTCCGTCTCGCCGAAGAGCCGGCCGATTTCGACGGCCATCGTGCCCATCGCCTTCGTGAAGTCGGCGGTGGCCTCCGCCTGCCGCTTGATGAGCAGGGCGTTCTTCACGGCGAGTAGCTGCCGCTCAAGAATCTTGCGGATGGTCGCCGTCTTCTTGAGCGAGTTGCGGATGAACTGATACTGGGCCATGTCGCCCATCTGCTTGGCACGCTGGGCGTTTCGGACGAACTCGTCCTGGAACTGGGCCTGCTCGCGAATGGCCCGCTCGATTCGACGGACACCCTGGCGGATCTTGATGTCGCGCTCGATCCGCCGTTCCTCGCTCGACTTGAACAGCGCCATGGGCAAGGCTCCTTCGCCACGGAGGCCGCGCCGCGAGTCCGCCGCCTCGGCAACCGCAGCCCGGCCAACCGCATTGTACTCGATGCGGGGGGAGGCTGGCACGGAACGCGCCGCGACGGGTAGAATCCGGCTCGGGGCGCGGGCGACTGTTGCTGTCGCCCGTGTGCGTCTGGACATCCCGCCGTTACCGGGATACCCAGCCCACGCCTGGGGCTGCCGACCGGCATTCCCGCGGACCTCGGCGGTACTGAGCACCCTCGACCGGAAAGGGCCATGCGCGGTGGCGACAAGATCCAAGGGGAGCCGCCCGGACGAAAACGGCGCCCGCGCGTTGGGCATCAAGGCATCGATGGACGGGCGGCGGCTCAGGAGCGGCACTTGGCCAGACAGGCAACCGAGGAAGTGATTCTGTACACGGATGGGGCGTGCAGCGGGAATCCCGGACCCGGCGGGTGGGCGTACATCCTGCACCATGTGCCCAGCGGCACCCGAATCGAGGCGAGCGGCGGCAGCCGAATGACCACGAACAACCGGATGGAACTGCGGGCGGTGATCGAGGGGCTGCGGCGGCTCAAGCGAACGTGCCGCGTGCGGCTCGTCAGCGACAGTCAGTACACAATCCAGGGCATGACCGAGTGGATGCCCGGCTGGCGGCGGCGGGGCTGGCGGCGGCGCGAGGGAAAGCGGCTGCGCCCGGTCAGGAACGCCGACCTGTGGAAGCAGATCGCCGAACTGATGGAGCGGCACGAGGTGACCTGCCGGCATGTCTACGGGCACTCGGGCCACAAGGAAAACGAGCGGTGCGATCAGCTCGCCGTCGAGGCCGCGGAGGCAGCCGTTCTCTCCGAGGCGCCGGAGGATCTCGATCCCGGCGGCGGGGACGAGGAGAGCGACGAGCGCGGTTTGTTCTGACGCCCGCCGGCCGCGGGCCGCACCACGGGAGACAGGACATGCGATATGTGTGGTTGTCGATGGCGGCGGTGATGCCGGCCGCGATGCCGGCCCGCGCGGAGGAGCCGTTCGCCCTGAAGGACGGCGAGACCGTCGTCTTCTACGGCGACAGCATCACCGAGAACGGGTTGTACGTGCGGTACGTCGAGGCGTACCTGCGGACCCGTTTCCCGGAGAAGCGGTTCCGGGTTCTCAACCGCGGCATCAGCAGCGAAACCCTCTCGGGGACAAGCGAGCCGGACCACGACCCGCGGCGGCCGTGCGCGCTGGATCGATTCGCCCGCGATATCGCGCCCGCCGACCCGGACGTGCTGGTCGTGTGCTTCGGCATGAACGACGGCAACTACTTCCCGTTCGACGCGGAGCGGTTCGCGCGCTATCAGGCGGGCGTGCGGCGGCTGATCGAGATAGCCCGCACGGAGACCCGCGCGCGAATCCTGCTGCTGACGCCGCCGACCTACGACGCCTACCGCCGGCAGGTACTCAACCCGAACGCGACGGCGTACGGCTATCAATATCCCGCCATCGATTACGACGCGACGCTCGGGCGGTACGCCGCGTGGCTGCTCACGCTCCGCACCGACGACGTGTCGGTCGCCGACCTGCATACGGCCATGAACGAGCACCTGCGGCGGCGGCGTGAGGGGCAGGTCAGCTTCTCGCTGCAGGATGACGGGATCCACCCCGGACCGACGGGGCACTGGCTGATGGCGCAAACGGTGCTGGCGGCCTGGAATGCGCCGGCGATATGCGCGGAGGTGCGCGTCGACGCCGGTCGAATGCGCGTGCTCGCGGGCAATGTCGAGGGCCTGCGGCGCGACGGCACGGCGATCGGCTTCACGTGGAGGGCGCCCGTGCCGATGCCGATGGACCCACGGTGGGACGGCCGGTCGTTGGCGATTGAGCAGGTCCGGGACCGATTCAACCGGTACACGCTGGCCGTGACGGGGCTGGCGCCGGGGCGATACCGGCTGACGGCGGACGGGCAGGACATCTTTGTGAATGGGCACGACGAATACGCGAAGGGTATCGACCTGCTGGACCATCCCCTTCCGACGGTTCGGGCGGCAGCCGTGGTGTGGTCGCTGGTCGAGAAGCGGGAGCGACTGGAGTACGGCGAGTTTCGCAAGCGAGCGGCACGACCGACGACGGCCGGCGCGGTTCCCGCGGACGACTTGGCAACCACCCGCCCGGCCCAATTGCCGGGAGAGTGCGATCCGGCAGCGCTGGAGATGATGCTCCGACGCGAGTGTCAGCCGCGCGTGATGCAGATCCGCTTGGAACCGACCGCGCGGGAACAGGGGAATTGAACCAAAGACCAGGCCGGCTCGGCCGGCGATCGCCACTCAGGCAGCAAACGGAGCCGGCTCGTGTCGAGCCGGGAGGCTTTGCAGAATAACCCGGGCCGACACGGCCCGGCTCTGTCAGTGGCGGCGCGATGAGCCTGTCGCGGGGCACACGTGCCCTCGCTCCCATCGCCTTTGCGGCTCAGGACGCTTCGGGGGCGCGTGCGGCGCGTTTGCGGTCGGTTTCCTTGAGGAGCCGTTTGCGGAGGCGGATGGCGTCGGGGGTCACCTCGACGAGCTCGTCGTCCTCGATGAACTCGAGGGCGATCTCGAGCGTCAGCTCGCGCGGGGGCCGGAGGACGACCGTCTTGTCGGCAGCAGCGGCGCGGATGTTGGTCATCTTCTTCGCACGGCAGACGTTGACCTCGATGTCGTTGTCGCGGCAGTGCTCGCCGACGATCTGCCCCTCGTAGACCGGGTCGGTGGGCTTCACGAACATCACGCCGCGGTCGGCGAGGCCGTCGAGCGCGTAAGCCGTGACCTGGCCCGTCTCGCTGGCGATCAACACGCCGTTCGTCCGGCCGGGGATGCTGCCGCGAAGATACTCGTACTCGTAGAAGTTGTGGTGCATGACGGCCGTGCCGTTCGTGGCGTTCAGCAGGCGGTTGCGCAGGCCGATGAGGCCGCGGGCGGGGACCGTAAACTCCATGTGCGCGTACTCGCCGCGGTTCTCCATGCTCGTGCAGATGCCGCGCCGCCCGCCGAGGAGCTCCATCACCGAGCCGACGTGCTGCAGCGGCGCATCGATCACGCAGAACTCGATGGGCTCGGTCTTCCTGCCGTTGAGCTCGCGGTAGATCACCTTGGGCTTGCCGACGGCGAGCTCATAGCCTTCGCGCCGCATGTTCTCGATCAGCACGGACAGGTGGAGCAGCCCGCGGCCGGAGACGTTCATCTCCTCGGGCGTTCGGCCGGGCTCGACGCGCTGGGCGACGTTGCGCTGCAGCTCCTTGTCCAGTCGGTCGCGGAGATGGCGGCTCGTGAGGTAGCGGCCGGAACGGCCGGCGAACGGCGAGTCGTTCACGCGAAAGGTCATGTGGAGCGTCGGCTCGTCGATGCGGAGGAGGGGCAGGGGCCGCGGGCGGTCGACGTCGGCGATCGTGGTGCCGATGTCCACCGCGTCCACGCCGACGACCGCGCAGATATCGCCGGCGGAGACGCTCTCGACCTTCTGCCGGCCGAGGCCGTCGAAGGTGTGGATCTCGCCGATCTGCTCGACGACCTGCGACCCGTCGGGCCGGAGGATGGCGACCTGCCGGCCCGCGCGAAGCACGCCGGCAAAGACCCGCCCGATGCCGATGCGGCCCACGTAGTCATTGTAATCGAGCGTGGTGATAAGCATCTGGAGCGGGGCGTTCACGTCGTCGGCAGGCGGCGCGACGTGCGAGAGGATCGCGTCGAAGAGGACCTGGATGTCGTCGGTCCGCCGCGCGGGGTCGGTGGTGGCGTATCCCTCGGTCGCCGAGGTGTAGATCGTCGGGAACTCGAGGGCGTGCTCATCGGCCCCGAGCTCGATGAACAGGTCGATCACCTCGTCGAGGACGTCGGCCGGCCGGGCGTCGGCGCGGTCGATCTTGTTGACGACGACAAGCGGACGAAGCCCGTACTCGAAGGCCTTTCGCAGGACGAAGCGCGTCTGCGGCATCGGCCCCTCGAAGGCATCGACGAGGAGTAGGGCGCCGTCGGCCATCTTGAGCACCCGCTCGACCTCGCCGCCGAAGTCGGCATGGCCGGGGGTGTCGATCAGGTTGATCTTCGTGCCGCGGTAACGGATGGCGATGTTCTTCGCGAGGATGGTGATGCCGCGCTCGCGTTCCAGGTCGTTGGAGTCGAGGATGCGCTCCCCCTTGAGCTGCGATTCCCGGAACTGGCCGCACTGGCGAAGCATCTGGTCGACCAGCGTGGTCTTGCCGTGGTCGACGTGGGCGATGATGGCGATATTGCGAATGTCGGCGTTGCTCATGTCGCCTGCCGGTCCTTCCGTTCGATGTCCGGGGGATTCCCACCTGGCGAGGAGGCACTGCAGCCCCGAAGACGTCGTTCATTGTAGCATATCGTGCCCGCGAAGGCAACGATGCGACGCCGCCCGAGGCCCGCGAATGCCGGCCGCACGCCCGGGAATGCGTCGGTTCAGGCCGTCACGAGCGGCGATCGTCGAGCAACGCCCGGACGTGGGCGGCGACGCATCGCGGCAGGGACCACAAGTCGTATCCGCCCTCGAGCACGCTGACCAGGCGGCCGCGTCCGTGCCGAGCGGCGACGGCCAGGAGATCCCGCGTCATCCACGCGAACGACGAGGGCTCCAGGAGGATGTTGCTGCTTCGGTCCTCGCGGGCCGCGTCAAAGCCGGCGCTGATGAGAATGAACTCGGGTGCGAATCGGTCCAGGGCCGGAAGAATCTGCTCGTCGAATGCCCGCCGGTAGTGGGCATCGCGGCCGGCCCATCGGACGGGGACATTCAGCGTGAAACCCGCTCCCGCCCCGCGGCCGACCTCATGAGCGTGGCCGGTGTGGGGGTATTGCGTGTCCGGCGATTCATGGACGCTGACGAAGAGCACGTCGCTGCGATGCTCGAAGAGCGACTGGGTCCCGTTGCCGTGATGAACGTCCCAGTCGATGATCGCCACCCGCCGCAGATTGTGGCGGCGAAGGAGGTACTCTGCGGCGATCGCGACGTTGTTGAACAGACAGTAGCCCATCGCCCGATCGCGCTCGGCGTGGTGGCCGGGCGGGCGCACGGCACAGAACACCCGCCGTACCTCGCCGGCCATCACGGCGTCGCACGCCCGCAGGACGCCGCCGACGGCCAACTGCGCGACCTCGTAACTCTCGGCACTGATGCGGGTGTCCGAATCGCCGATGAACGGCATGCCGTTCTCGCACGCCAGGCGGACGAGATCGACGTAG
>CAZTVU010000255.1:6094-6547 GCA_964617025.1 uncultured Planctomycetales bacterium
CTCCGCCGGGGCAGGCTCGAACGGCAGGAGGTGCAACCGCCCAAGGAGGCCCTCCTCGGACAACCCGTCGAGGATGGCCGTGAGGCGTTCGGGGCATTCGGAATGATCGCGGCCCGTGTCGTGGCGGAGGAAGAACGGGCTGTACACCCAGCCGACCGTCATGACGCCAGTGTACTCCCCGGCGTTCCATGCTGCACCGCGGGAACGCGAAAAGAACCCCGAAGGGGCCGTTCCTCAACATCGCGCCGCCGGCGCCGGCAGACCCCGAGTTCGAAAGGCACCCTCTTGATGGTATCCCCGGTTTCTTGTTCTCCCGGCAAGCGTTTCCGAAGACGACCCGGCCCCCTGTGAGCGTCCGCGGCTATTCGCTTTGCACCATACATCGTCCGTCGGCGCGTGTGGACTGCGGTGGCAACGCCACCGCTTTTGCCTCGGACGGTCTGCCGCACGCCG
>CAZTVU010000256.1:0-6523 GCA_964617025.1 uncultured Planctomycetales bacterium
AGACTCTCTCTCCCGAAGCTAGGGTTACGCCTCAATCCAAGTATACGAAGCGGCCGGTGACCCGTCAAGGATACTCGTCGGAATTGTTGTCAAAACAGATAGTTATGGCGAACTCGCGGCGGGTTTCGTCGAGGACTTGAGGGAACAAACTCATGTTATGCTCAACAGCGCCAACGGGTTGCGCCGGTCGCAGGGGAGCGGTAAGATCAAGCTATGCCGCCCGCCCGACGCCGATTGGACGGTTGCACATAAGGACAGACCCGTCCCATAAAGAAACGGGGCTGTTAACTTGGGTCGCTGCGCTGTGAGAAGACGGGTGGCCTGTGTGGGTCACACCGACTACTTATACTTCACGCTACAGCCGTAAGGCGTCGTCTTTGCGTTCTCGACGGGCTTGTCGGCGAGGAGGCACTCGATCGCCGCCGCCACATAGTTCTTGGTGCCCTTGTCGTCGATTGCGCCGTCGTACGCGAGGATGCCCTTGCGGTCGATGACGAACATGTGGGGCGTGGTCTTGGCGCCATAGGCGCGGCCCACCTTGCCTTCCGAGTCATCCAGGATCGGATAAGCCAGTCCCTTCTGTGCCGCATAAACGCGGTTCTCCTCCGCCTTGCGGCCGGCGGTCGAGTCGATGGCAAGCCACACGACCCCTTTGGCGGCGTACTTGGCATAGGTCTTCTGCATGACCTGATCGTCATGCTTCGCCAGACTGACCGGGCATTTCTGATTGATCCATTCCAGGACGACGATCTTGTCCTTGAAGTCGGCCAGCTTGAAATCCTTGCCGTAGACATCCTTCAGTTCGAAGCCGGGGGCGGGCGATCCCACCTGGGCCTTGCCCGGGGCATCCGCCGCGAGGGCGTGAATTCCCAGGAACGAAAGGCCGGCCATCGCACAAAACGCCGCAATACCAATGGAAAGTCGCATCATGAGCATGTCTCCTGTGTTCGGGTCTGTCCGCTTTGCCTGGTGGGTTATAGGCGCCTGATCGACGGGAATCAACGGCCCCGTCGGCCTCGCCGCGGGCCCCGGACCGCTCCACCAGACTCGCGGCACCGTGGCCGACGGCCGCGCTCGCGTCACAGGTGTTCGCCGGTCGTGGTCATGACCAGTTGGCCGTGTTTGACACCGCGGGTCGCGATGAGGTGATCGGCCAGGGTCTTCAGTTCGCCCGCCCGGCCGCGGAGGACCAGCACCTCGAGGCAGTTATGATGGTCCAGGTGCACGTGCAGCGTGGAGATGATCTCGGAGACGTGCCGATGCTGCGTGTGCGTGAGCCGATGGGCCAGGTCGCGGGTGTGGTGGTCATATACCAGACACAAGGCCCCCACCGCCGGCGAACGATCGGCCTGCCATTGATTGCGGACCAGTTCCTGGCGAACGAGGTCGCGCACCGCCTCCGACCGGTTCGCATAGCCCTTGGAGGCGATGAGTTCGTCGAAGGCCTTCAGCAACGAGTCCTCCATCGAAACGCCGAATCGAACGAGCTTGGCCATCGCGTTCCCTCAGCAAGCGCCGTGCCCCGACCATCCGGGCGGGGCGTTCTACGTGGACTGCTTTCGGACCGTCATGTCGAAGTTCTGGACGAGGTTGCTGTACATGCGGTGCACGATCAGCCCGTACGTCAGGATGGCCGCGAGCGTGCCGAGGAAGATCCGGGCCCTCACGTCGTCCGGAACCGCCCCGGGCGTTCCCGTCATCAGGGCCGGGTCGATCACCGTCGCGACCGCAACCACCATCGCAAACGGGGCGACGCCCGGCCCGATGGACGTCGCCGCCTGGCTGACGAACAGGAAGCCGCACATCCCGACGCCAAACCCGAACACGACGAGGATGCCGACGCTGGCGACCACCGCCTGCACCGTTCGGCGGCTCTTGAGCGACGTCTGAAGGCCCACGACGCACGCGAACGCCGAGTACACCAGCATCAGGGCCGGCAGCTCGATCGCGGCTTCGGGATAGACGACCGGCACCGCGCTGCCCATGATGACGTCCGCTACGGCGAACATCGCCACGCTGAGCCAGGGAACGAGGATCATGGGCACCGTGAAGCTGACGAGCCCGCGAAGCTTTCCCCGGATGATGTAGTGGCTCGTGAGCGGCGTCGTGAGCAGGAGTTCCATCGTGTTGGCCTCGCGCTCGCGGGTGATCGACGTCGCCGCCGTATTCGTCGCCAGCAGCAGCATCATCACAAACTCGATCAACACGAGCGCCGTCAGCCCGTCGCGGGCCTCCGCCGCCGTCACGCCGTACCAGCCCGTGAGGTAGCAAAGCCAGAGCACCACCGCCGCGGTAAGCCCGCCGAGCACGAACAGGTAGCGCATCAGGCTCTGGCTGGCCGCCGATGCGCGTGTTACGGCCTCGCGCCAGGCCACCGGGTTCCGCCAGACGTTTCGCGGCCTCCGCCGCCGGTCCGCCTCGGCCGTCGAGCGGGGAAACAGCCGCATCCGGATCCGATGCCCCCACGTCAATTCCCCCTCATAGACCCCCCGGCGGACGCCCAGCGTGCTCAGCGACACGAGCACGAGGGAGACGGCCAGCGTCACCGCCATGTAGGCGAAGTACGGCTTCGAGAGCGCCCACCGCCAGAACGGCCCGTAGCGGCCCAGATCGGCCGCCGCCGGCACGTTCATGGTGTTCAAGGCGGCCATCAGCGACAGAAAGGGGTGAAACGGCGCAAGGCGGCTCATGCCGATCGGTTGCGTGTTCGTCGCGGGCGCCTCCGGAATCCACATGGGGGGCCACATTCCCAACACGAGGACGAGCATCAGGTACAGCGCGATCGCCATGTAAAAGGAGAAGATCGTCCGTCGCGTGCCGACCTTGATCATGCTGACCGCAATCGCCAGCGAACCCGTCAGGATGGCGGTGGCGGCGGCGATGCCGAAGCTCAGAAAGATCTCTTGGCCGGTCACGCCGCCATACAGCATGGTCACGCAAAAGACCGGCAGGCCCGCCAGCAGCAGCACGAGCACGAAGTAGAGCCGACTGATGAGCGAACCGAAGACGATCTGCGCGTTGCTCAGCGGCGTGGTGAGCAGGATGTTGAACGTCTGGGCGTCCTTCTCCTGCGTGATGGCCCCGGCGGTGAAGACGGGCGCGAGGAAGCACATGAGCGCGAGCTGCACGTAGGAGACGTAGGTGAAGGTCTGGCTGGCGCTCTTGGCGAGGGACACCAGGGATCCGCTGGACGTCCAGCCCACGCCCATCTGCGAGATCAGGAGCACCAGCAACAGGATGCCCAGATAGCCGCTGCGGATCCACAGGTGCCGGACCCGCTTGCTGCCCCCGAAGACGACGCGAACGAAGATCGGATTGCCGGGCAGCAACTGCCACAACCACAAGCCGATCTCCGCCAGGATGGATTTCAAGACCGCGTCCCGCTCGATGACGGTCCGGTCGGGACGTTTCGCCGGGTTCGGGAGGGAATCGCCGCCCCCGGCCGTGCCGATCCGGTAGCGGTAGGATAGCCCCTACCGAACCGGAAGGGCAAGCCGGGAGGCCGGACGGCGGAATCGCGCGCGCGGGGCGCGGCGCCCCGCCGCATTACTCGGTCTTGACCGCGATTCGCTTCGGCTTGGCATCCGGCCGCTTCTGCACCGCCACGGTGAGAATGCCGTTCTTGTAGCTCGCATCGACCTTGGAGGGGTCGACCGTCCGGGGCAGCGGAATCGTCCGGTGGAAACTGCCGAAGCTCCGCTCCACGTAGTGGTAATTGCTCTTCTTCTCCTCCTTCTCCTGCTTCTTCTCGCCGCGGATCGTCAGCACGTTCTCGCTGACGCTGATGTCCACGTCCTTCGGGTCGACGCCCGGCAGTTCCACCGTGACCGTGACGTCGTTGTCCGATTCGGCCAGATCGGTCCGCAGCGGGATGCGCGAGCCCGACGGGAAGAGATCCGCGAAGCCCACGCTCCACGGGTCGCGCCAGAACCGCTCGAACATCTGGTCCACTTCCTCGCGAAGGCGGGCCAGCGGATGCTCCTGCAGGGACCCGCCGTTCTTGTTCTCACGCTTGTTTCTCCACGGTATCAGGTTCATCGTGCAACCTCCTCTGACTGACGCCGAGGTCGATACCGGATTGCGAAGCGCCCGACCTACTGGGCCTTGACCGCGATCTTCCTCGGCTTGATCGACTCGCTCTTGGGAAGGCGAAGCTCCATCACGCCGTCCTTCAAACGCGCCTCGATCTTGTCGGCGTCGATGCCCTCCCCGAGCCGGAACGACCGATAGTAGTCGCCCACCCCGTACTCGCGGAGGAGATACGCCGTCTGGTCTTCGTCCTGCCGTGGCTCGACCCTCCCGTGCATCGTCAGAACGCCCTGCTCGTACTGGATGTCGATGGCGTTGGGCGCCACGCCCGGCATGTCGGCCAGGACCAGATACTCTTCCGCCGTTTCAAGAATGTCCACGTTGGGCGCGTAGGTCCGCCGGTCTCGCGTCCGTTCGACGCGTGCAACCTCGCCCTCTTCCTTTTTCACCGTCATATCCGTACGCATCGCCGGTTCTCCTTTCTGCTGTTCTGACCCTCGTTCCGCACGCATCAGGTGGCCTTCACCGTGATCTTCTTCGGCTTCGCGGCCTCGGCCTTCGGCAGCGTTACGGTCAGCACGCCGTCCTTCAGACTCGCCTGAACCTTGTCCGCCGCGATGTCCACCGGCAGCGTGATCACGCGAGTGAACTCGCCGGTGCCCCGCTCCCTGCGGTGATAGGCGACGTCGTCGCCCTCCCGCGGCTTGCGGGTGCCCTTGATCGTCAGCTCGTTTCCGACCGCGTACACCTCAAGATCGTCCTGGCTGACGCCGGGAATCTCGGCCTCCGCGTACAGGGCGTCGCCGTCCTCCCAGACGTTCAGGGCCGGAAACGCCGCCGCCGGCATCCACGGCCCGCCGGTAAGCCGCGGCGAAAAGCCGTCGAAGAGTCGGTTCATCTCCCTCTGCAGCTCATTCAAGGCGGCAAGTGGATTCATTCTGATCGAGAACATCGTCCAACCTCCTGGTCACCAAGTGACCCTCTCGGTCGCCTTCGTGCGGTCCCACGCAGACCGCTCCCTCGAACACGTTGCGAACGGTCCCCGGGCCCGAGCTCGGGCCTTGCCCGCACCCCGCGTCGCGGCTGTCGTGAAGAACCCGACGTGCCGCCAGGACAGCGGCCGCCCGAATTACGTGCGACGCGTCAAAACCATATCCACCAACAGGCCCATAGCTCCGGTCGCCTTTCCCTCTCGCGAGGAGCCAGGCTTCCGCACCACGTTCCGTCGGCCGTTTCAACGTGCCGTCCAGCACATTGCAAAGCCCGTGCCACACGACGACCTGGCGGACCCCGCGTTGCGCAACTGCTGAAAAGAAAGCGACTTACGGCAGCTTGTCTTCGCGCGACGTTTGGGGGAGACAAGCAAATCTGCCAGATCGGCGCTGCCAGTTCGGCAAGGGGTACGCGGGGCGGATCGCGCGGCCTCACGCGCGAATCGTCACGGCGCCGGCCCGTCGCGCTTGCGTCACTTTGCGCGGGCCTTGGCGGGCTTCTGCGCGCGGTACTTTTCCTCGAGCTCTCGAAGCGACTTGCGAACGGCCATCTTCGCCGTCTCAGTCGTGCGATCGAGGATCAGGCGGCCGTCGAGGTGATCGGTTTCGTGTTGCCAGATTCTCGCCAGCAGCCCCTCGGCGCTCCTCTCCACGGGGTTGCCGTCCAGGTCGAACGCGTGGATCTCACATCGCTCCGCCCGACGCACGGGCACATAAATCGACGGCAGGCACAGGCACCCCTCGTCGGCCTCGGCCGAGCCGACAAGGCCCGAAAGCTCCGGGTTCACGTAGACCTGGGCATCGCCGGGCTCGCCAGTAGGGTTGCAGACGAAGAACCTCTGCAGCACGCCGACCTGCGGGGCGGCCAGGCCGACGCCTCGCTTCTCCCGCATGACCTGAAGCATAGCCTCAGCCAGCTCCCGAAGCGCCGCGTCAAACCTCCGGACCGGCGAGCACGCCTTGCGCAATATCGGGTCCGGATAAAGAACAAGCGGCAGTGGCACGGGCCGTCCTCACTTTCGCCTCAAGCTGACCTACGGGCTATTGTATCGTTCCCGCGGCGCGATGGCATCTGCAGGCCCGTAGGGCCGGTGCCCTCACCGGCCGGCTTCTCCTATGCACCACCCGCTCGGTTTTCTCCGTATCAGCAACCGGCAGTCCGGTCCGACCATACCCATTGCCGACGAGGGCGTCGGCTCCACTAACCAAATTGCCGACGAGGCGTAGGCAACGCCCGCCCCCTCCAAAGCCCCGACAAGGTGTCGGCGGCACGGCCAAACTGGACACGCCCACGCCTGGATTTTATGATGAGCGCAGATGGCAGCCGCGAACGACTCACAAGCTGCGGGACCGCCCCAGTTCACCGAGGCCGACAAGGCCACCGCCCGCCAATGGTTTGAGAAGGCCAGGAAGCTCGTCGACACGCGCAGCTATGACTACGCGATCGAGTGCTACATCAACGGGCTGGAGCGCTGGCCGGAGGCGGTGGAGGAAGGGCACAA
>CAZTVU010000257.1:0-3611 GCA_964617025.1 uncultured Planctomycetales bacterium
CACGTCATCGCGGTGGAGGTAGGCGTGTGCTCTTCCGATCTCACGTCATCGCGGTGGAGGTAGGCCCCGGCGGTCGTGTCGCCGCAGTACGTCACGCGGGGGATCTCGATGTTGTGCTCGATCTCGACCCCTTTCTTCTTCAGCTCGACCAGTTGCGGCCCGGACAGCCCGGCGAACTCCGCCTTGAGCTTGTGCCGTCGCTCCAGCACGGCGAACCCCAGCGACGTGCTGCGGTGCGCGACGAGAAACGGCCGCACGACGAGGTCGCGACGAATGACGACGTCCTCTCCGGGTTCGATCCCCACGAGCTTGCCGGGGGAGACGTGCCCCTCAATCTCCATCCAGACCTGCATCAGCCGCTCCACGGGCCCGACGAGGCTCTTGTGCAGGATCACCGTCCCGGGGGCGATTCCCAGAAAGAAACGCTGGCTGAAGTAGTAGGCGATACCGGCCGCGTGGTCCATGTGGCCGTGCGACAGGCACACGTGGTCGATGGTCATCAGTTCGCGCGGGCCTCGGCCAAAGTCGAAGCCGACGTTGAACTCCGGCACGCAAATGACGCTCTCCTCGCCGGCCATCGAGTAGCCGACGAGCTCCAGGGTGCCGACCTTCTGCGTCACCATCCGGTTGGACATTCCGACACTATCGCGGAGAAACGCTCGCCTGCCAAGCGCGCCGGTCGGCCCGAGGGTGCGTGATTCGGTCCCGCGGCCCTCGCCCCGAAGCGCCGCGATACGGGCCTCAGGTGTCCGTTTTGTGCCAACGGCACAGGTGGGGTATCATGTCATCGGTGGCCCAAGATCTGGCGGGTAGCTCGATTCATGCGTTGTCCGTTCTGTAAAGAGATTGACAAGGATCGCGTGATCGACTCGCGTTTGAGCGACGGCGGAACGACCGTCCGTCGTCGGCGGCATTGCGATGCCTGCGGCCGACGGTTCACCACCAAGGAGCGTCTTGAGGCGGAGGTCCGCCTGCAGGTCGTCAAGAAGGATGGCAGCCGCGTGCCCTACGACCGCAACAAGCTGCTCGCCGGCCTCCAGAAGGCCTGCTACAAGCGACCCGTCAGCATGGAAACGCTGACCGCGCTGGTCGAGAAGATCGAGGACACCGTTTTCCAGCGGTTTGATCGTGAGGTGACCAGCCACTTCATCGGAGCGGAAGCGGCGCGACTGCTTCGCGATGTGGACAAGATCGCCTACGTGCGGTTCGCCAGCGTCTACCGCGAGTTCCAGGATGTCGGCGAGTTTGTGGCGGAAGTCCAAGACGTCATCAAGCGCGCCGAGACCGAACTGCCCGGCCAGCAGATGCTTTTCTGAACCCATGTTCCCTGCAAGAGACAAAAAGGTGGTGGGAGGCATTCGGGGATACAGGGTTTGGGGTTTCGGGTTCCGGGCTCCGGGTTCCGGAATAACGGATTAACGGAACAACGGACTAACGGACTTTCCAAGGAACCGAGCAACCGAGTAACCTTCGATCGGACTAACGGAATAACGGACTAACGCATTCTCCGAGTAACCGAGCAAACGAGTAACCCCTTACCGGACTAACCGACCGCCGTTTTCGTAGACCAACCGGCCAAAGCGGGTGCGACCGATGAGCAAATCCTCAAGAAAAGGATTCGTAACGGTTTGGATCCTTCTGGCGGCCGCGTGTGCCCCGGTGTATGCCGGGGCCGGGCCGGCGGCGGCCCGATGGATCTGGACGCGGGCCGACGAGCCGGCGCCGAAGAACCGCTTTACATACTTCCGTAAGGTGGTCACGCTCGATACCCTGCCGGCTGACGCGACACTTCGGTTTGCCGCCGACAGCAACGGCGCGCTCTGGATCAACGGCCGGATCGTGTGCCGCAAGGTCCCTCGTTATCACGAGCCTCGAATCACGGCCCTGGTCATCCAGGCCGGGCAATACCTTCGCCCGGGGCGAAACGTCGTGGTCGTGCGGCACCACAACTGGGGCGACCTCATCACCTTCCAACGAACGGCCAACAGGCACGCCGGCCTCTTCGTTGGGGCGTCGTGGATCGCCACCGACGCGTCCTGGCGATGGATGACGGCCCCCGAGTTCGCCCGCCACGAAAAACAAATCATCGGCGTCATAGGCGACCGGCGGATTCGCTACCCGCAGATCGTCGACGGGCGTCGCCTGCCGCCCGCCGACATCCACGATCCCGGCTTTGACGACAGCGGATGGGCCCCGGCGGTCGAGGTCACCGACGGACCCTGGCCGGCGCAGCCCGAGGATGCCGAGACGCCTCCGCAGCGCGAGAGCCCGGTCGGCCCGCTGGCCGTCCTCGCCGCCGGCACGCTCGAACGAGCATCACCGCTGTCCGATGACCCCTTGTCCATCGCCGCGGGCATCCGAGCGGCCCGATGCCGCCCCGACGAGCGCGCCGCAAGGGCTGCCGGCGAGGTCCTGAGCGGCAGGCCGGTGACGCTCACGGGACAGGCAGGTGAGTCGCGTTACATTACATTCGACTTCGCCCGGCCCGTACACGGCTATCCGTATATCGACCTGGGCGACGCATCCGAGGGCGTCACGGTCGACTTCGGCTATGCCGAGATCGCCCGCTCGCTCTATGAAGGCCGCATGCACGTTGAGCCCGGCGGCCGGCTCGACCCCGAGGGCGTCGTCGGACCCGGGTACGCAGACCGCTTCATCACACGGGCGGGCCTTCAGCGGGCCGAGGTGCCTGACGAGCGGACGGCCCGGTGGCTTGCGCTTCACGTGCATTTCCCCGCCGACGGCCGCGTCGTCCTGCGCGACGTGGGCATGGTCAAATCGCAGTATCCGATCGACCCCATCGGCACATTTGCCTGCGGCGACGAGCGGATCGACCAGATCGTCAAGCTCTGCCTGATCCACGCCGAGGTCACGATGTCCGACGCCTACGTCGACACGCCGGGCCGCGAGGACGGCCAGTGGGTCGAGGACGCTCGACCGCGGGCGCTGCTGGCGTCGCGCTGGTTCGGCGACACGCACCTCCGCGCGCTTTTTCTGCGGACATTCGCACAGGGCCAAGGCAAGGACGGCGATTTCCACCCCTTTTTCCCGAGCAACTACCCGGCCTATCCCGCACCGTTCGACTGGGGCGTGCAGTGGGTCGCGTTCCTCTACGACCAGTACATGTGGACCGGCCGGACCGAGTGGATCCGCCGGTACTGGGACACCCTTTGCCGTTACTGGGCGGTCGCGCTTGCCCGCGTGGACGGCGAGGGCATCTGGCGCACCGCCCGCGTGCTGGCGGACATCCGCGTCGGCGTTCGTCCGGAGAACGACGAGCAGTCCAGCGGCATCGTCACGCCGTGGATCATCGAGCGGCTCCGCTGGTCCGTCGAGATGGCCCGGGCGATCGGCGAGCAACACCAGGCGGAGCAGTGGCAGGCCGTCACCGACCGGATGACGGCGGCGTTCCGCAAACACCACATCGTCGGCGCGGCCGACGGCGTGCCGGCTCATGTGGGCGACCGGCTCGATCCGGCGAACCCGGCGGCCCCACGGGGATACAGCCAAGCGGGCCAAACGATCGCGGTGACGGCCGGTCTGCTGACGCCGGCGGAGGCCGCTGCGGATATCGAATATGCCTTCCCGCCGCCGGACGGCTCGCCACCCGC
>CAZTVU010000257.1:3647-5898 GCA_964617025.1 uncultured Planctomycetales bacterium
CTGAAGGCGATGTCGCACGTCGGAAGAACGGATCGGGCGGTTGCGCACCTGATCGAGCGGTATTCCCCGTACCTCCCGGGCCACAGGCGCAATCCGGTGCCCGCGGTGCTCCAGGGTCCGTACGGCGGGCCGCTGCCCGAGTACTGGATCAGCCGTGAGGATCTCGACCTCAAGGCGGGCGAGAAAAACACGGCCCAGCCGGCGGACGAGACGGGGTCGCATGGTTGGGGTGCCGTGCCGCTGCTGTGGCTTCACGAGTCGCTGCTGGGCGTAACGATCACCGAGCCCGGCGGCGGCGAGATCCTCGTCGCCCCCGACGCCGGCGGCCTTGCGTACGTCGCCGGCCACACGGTCACGCCTCGGGGCCTCGTCTGGGTCCGATGGGATCCGCAACAGGGCAGTCTCGCTGTGGATGTCCCGGCGAACGTCGTGGCCCGCGTGCGGATGCCGGCGGTGTGTCGGGACAAGCGGGTCGAGGCCACGCAGGCGCCGGACGCCGTGGAGCGGCTGGATGATACGACGTTCCGCCTCCGTACCGCCGGGCGGTATGTGTTCGCAGTAAAGTAGTCGCCGCCGAATGGGATGCCCTCGCCGCGGCGTTCTTGTCGGGGCTCCGAGATGGGCAGCCGTGATCTGAGCACCGGCCTGCAGCGATCAGCGAGGTTTCCCCGCAACCGGTTCCTTGTGACGGCGGTCGGCGCCCTGATTCTCGGCGCCGGCGGGTGCGAGCGGTCGCCGACCCCCGCCCGGGCGAGTCACGCGCGGGAGGTGATGGGCACGCTGGCCACGCTCACGGCCGTTGCGGCCGATGAGGCGACGGCGAAGGCCGCCGTGGCCGCGGGATATGCACGGCTTGACGACGTCGACCGGCGGATGAGCGATTACCTGCCGGACAGCGAAGTCAGCCGGGTGAACCGGACGGCTGGGGGCGAGCCCGTGCCTGTGTCGCCGGAGACGTTCCACTGCGTTCGGCGAGCAATCGAGTTTGGGCGTGCCGGCGGCGGCGTGTTTGATGTCACCTGCCGCCCGCTCGTGAACCTCTGGCGGCAGGCGAGCACCCAGGACCGTCTGCCGTCGGCCGAGGAGTTGTCCGCGGCCCGGGCCTTGGTGGGCTTCGACCGCATTCGGCTGGACGAGGCCGCCCGCACGATCACGCTGCCGGTGGCGGGCATGCAGCTCGACCTGGGCGGCATCGCCAAGGGTTATGCCCTGGACCTCGCGGCGGCGGCCATGCGTCAGGCCGGCGCGCAGTCCGCGCTAATCGACGTCGGCGGCGACGTGCTGGCGGTCGGCTCGTCCGCGAACGGCCGTCCGTGGCGAATCGGCGTGAAGCACCCGTTTCGCGAGGGCCTGATCGAGCGCCTGGACCTGACGGACCGCGCCGTGGCGACCTCCGGCGTGCAGCAGCGGTTCTACGAGATCGGCGGCCGACGCTATTCGCACATCATCGACCCGCGGACGGGCCGGCCCGCCGAGCAGGCGCCGAGCGTGACGGTGATCGGCCCCGACGGCATCACGGCGGATGCGTGGGCGACGGCGTTCAGCGTGCTGAGTGTGGCCGAGGGCCGGCAACTTGTGACGAAGGGACAAGCGCCGGGCGTCGAGGCGATGTGGATCACCGGCGACGCGAACCATCCGGTCATCACAAAGACGCCGGGTTTCGATGCATATCTCGCCGGCCCGTAAGCGGTCTATGCCGTGGCCGGCGTTTCCGCGCCCGTGGCCACGCGCGAATGCGGATCGCCTCGGCGGATGGACACCTGGCTCGGATCGGGCCGGTGCGGCTGGTGGCCGGCAAGCGGCCGCAGGGTCCCTGGCGATGATTGTCCAGACGCTGGTCAAGGCCTGATACCTGCGATACGGCGTCAAGGCCAAGTCGGCCCAGCCTCAGGGAACGTATTGGACGGGGTCCGAGGATCATCCGTCGTATCTCGACATGCCGGCCACTCTGCGAAAGGTCCTCTGGACCGACCGAATAAACATCAACTCGACCCTGCGGGGCCGACTCCGCGGGTTACTGAATACGCTGGATTTCACGCTCTGCGCGGCAGCGCAAAATGGCTAAACCGTACGTTTTCTCGCCTTGTCGTTTTTCCACTTTCCGATATTGCCGTATGGAGCGATGGGTTAAACGCCGTAAACCGGCCAGGATTGCGCCATGGGACTCATCGGCCGTCATCGGGTGGTGTCGGCGGCGCGACGCCCCGCCCCGGCGGGTCGCGCCAGGCCGAGACCGCACGCGCGGTCAGAC
>CAZTVU010000257.1:5977-6517 GCA_964617025.1 uncultured Planctomycetales bacterium
GCGCTGATAGCGCCGCAGCCAGCAGTAATCCATCCGCGGGGCCGGCGGCTTCCAGGCGGCCTTTCGCTTTGCGAGCTCCTCGTCCGGCAGCAGCACATCGAGCCGGCAGGCCGGTATGTCGATGCGGATGCGGTCGCCGTCCCGCAGCAGGGCGATCGGGCCGCCCTCGGCCGCCTCGGGCGAGATGTGGCCGACGCACGCGCCCCGCGTGCCGCCGCTGAAGCGCCCGTCGGTGATCAGCGCCACCTTGTCGCCGAGGTCCTGGCCCATGATGTAGCTCGTGGGCGCGAGCATCTCCTGCATGCCCGGACCGCCGCGCGGGCCCTCGTAGCGGATGACGACGACGTGCCCCGGCCGAATTCGGCCGCCGAGGATCCCCTCGCACGCGTCCTCCTGCGACTCGAAGATGATTGCCTCGCCCTCGAAGACCCTCATGGACTCGACGACGCCCGCCGTCTTGACCACGCTGCCCTGCGGCGCGAGGTTGCCGTAGAGGATCGCCAGCCCGCCGGTCTTCGAGTAGGCCCTGTCCACGGGGCG
>CAZTVU010000258.1:0-6482 GCA_964617025.1 uncultured Planctomycetales bacterium
ACCTGCCGACACCGCTGGATAAGCGAATCTGACCGACAGGCGTGAACGGTTACCTATTACCGAACGATAGAAGTCGACTCGCTTCGACGAACCTACATCCTGCACGTGCCGCCCGAGCGCGGCGATCGGGAGTCTCTGCCGCTGTTGCTCGTGCTTCACGGAGGCGGCGGATCGGGCCGCAGGATGCAGCGGGAGCTGGGCTTCGACGAGTACGCTGACGCCCGCGGCTTCCTCGTCGCCTATCCGGACGCCTATGACGGCGGCCACTGGAATGACGGCCGTGGCACGACGGACAGCGCCGCCCAGGGCGTTGATGATGTCCGCTTTCTGGTGACTCTGGTTGAGGACGTGAACAGGCAGGTGAGCGTGGATACTGAGCGCGTGTATGTCACCGGCGCGTCCAACGGGGGCATGATGACCTGGAGTCTGTGCTGCGAAACCTCCGGCGTGTTCGCGGGTTATGCGCCGGTCATCGCGAACATGCCTTTGCCTCTGGCCGAGACCTGCCGCCCCCAGTCCGGCGTGCTCTTCCTGACCATTGTCGGCGATGCCGACGCCCTGATGCCGTTCGCCGGCGGCACGGTCTGCGGCGGCACACGGATCCCCTGTCAAGGCGGGGAAGTCCTCTCCAGCGATGCCTCGATGGCCGTCCTCATCGCTGCTGCCGGATGCCAATCCGAGCCCGTCGTTGAAACGCTTCCGATCCTGGTGGATGACGGTACCACCGTCGAGAAACGCACCTTCACCGGCTGCGCCGACGGCAGCACCACCGTCCAGTACGTCATTCACAACGGCGGACACGCTTGGCCGCCGCATCGCCCGCGTCTGCTCGTCTCCGGCATCAGCTCGAAGAATCTCAACGCGACCCGAACGATCGTCGATTTCTTCTTCGCCCAGGAGTGATCACCGCGAGCAACCCTGCCGCCCGTGCGGGCGGCAGGCGTCCGCGATCTTTTCCTTCGTACAGTTGTCGCCGTCGTTGCATAACGCAATGACGGAAAAGCTAGAAAGCGAAAAAGCGGAAAATCGAAACAACACGTTCGGTGGGCCGTATCGAGAATACACCTGTGGTGCCGTAGCGAGTGCACCACATCATCAGACGTTTTTCGTTTTCTCGCTTTCTCGTTTTTTCGTTTTCCAGCGTTGGCGTATGCAACGCTGGGGTTGTGTAAAGGGCAGCCGGCATCGCAGTGAGCTCAAGCTGGCTGATCATCACGCGAGCGGCCAAATCTATCGCGGCGCCGCCTGTTCGCCGAGCGCATCGCCGCCATTCCAACCAGCGTGGCGGGCAACATCGGTACGACCCCGGCGCCGCACAAGCCGGCGCCGCAGCCGGGAATGTCCCGGGTGCCGTCGCTGACAGGCTGCACATCCGTCACCGTCAGCCGGCACGTACCCTCGGGCGTGACGTCCCACTTCACTTCGGCCACCACGATGGTGTTGGATGTGCCATCGGCGATCTCGTTCCCGGGAACGTCGATCAGCCCGTCGCCCGTAAGCTTGCCCGTGACGGTCCCGTCCACGACCACAAAGTCGACCGCGAACCCGCGCGGCGGCACGAAGCCGTTGATAAAGCCCAGGTCCACCGAGCCAGCCAGCGCGGCGTTGCCGGTAATGTGCAGCACGTCGAACTGCCCCGGCTCGGTACCCCCGATCTCGATCTCCAGCACACCACCCGCCGGCTGCTCGTAGTCACCCTCTACCGTGATCACGCCCGGCGACAGGCCCGGTGAGATCAAACCGCCGTTGATGACTCGGTTGGCTGCCGTCAGCGTTCCATTTCCGCCAATGAAGCCTTTGGGGCCGACGGTGAGGGTGCCGCCGACCGTCAACGTGGCTCCCCCGACGCTCAGAGGCCCGAGCGATACCCCCGCCAGTGTCATGGCACCCGTGTCGTCGCCGCCGGTTCCGACATCCAGATTGCCGTTTACCTCCCACACGGCAGGTGACAGCAGGGAACCCTGAATGAGGACCTCCCCGAGTCCATCGCCCGTCGAAGCGCCGCCGCCGACTTTGGCCTGAACGCTCTGCAATCTCGCGCCGTCTGCGACGTTCACCTGTCCCTTGCCGGAGCCGCCCACGACCAGGTTGCCGACAGCCACGAGCGACCCGTCTCCAACCAGGGCAACGCGGCCAACCATTCCGCTCAAGACGCCCAAGATCATGTCGCTCAGGCCGATAACCACCCCGCCGACGGCGCCGCCGGATCGTATCGGGAACCTGTGCGGGCGCGTGTAACCAATGCTTGTACCGAACTCTGGTATGACTTGCACAAACGCGCCAGAAAGTGACATAAGCGGCGATTGCCGACTTCCGACGTGTGATATTCCAAGTGTCGCGACTGACGCAATTTGCGTCACGTTGACACAACCTGACACAAAGCCACCGGTCGGATTCGAACCGACGACCTGCGGTTTACAAAACCGCTGCTCTGCCAGCTGAGCTACGGTGGCAAACTGTTATAAGTCTCTATCAAATAGAGACTTGTATGGACTGTGGCCCGGAGGGCAAATCTTTCCCGTTGACAGGAGAGAAAATAGACGCGGGCATACCGGCCGGGCAAGCCCGGTGGCCGGTGATCGGAGAACCGTAGTCGTGCCCGCGTCCAAACATGGCGAAGTCCAGACCAAAGTCCGACGGACGTAAGTTTATCACGATGAAGGTCGGAAGCAACGGGGAGGTCCTGTACCAACGGATTGACCTGCGGACCAAGGACGCCAAGCTCGCCCGACAGCGGGCCGGGGTTTTGGGGAAGCGGACCGGCTGATCTGCCGTCGGTTCGTCGCCAACTACTTCCGGCTGCATTTGCAACGCGGCGGGGGTCAACCTGCTGATCCCAATGCGGACGGTCGTCACCGGCCGGCTCGGGGGTACGACCCCGGTTGTCGGACGCTGCGGCTACATCCCCATCAAAGGGTGCCTGTCCCATGCGCGGCGGGCCGGTTCGCCGGCCGCCGGAGGAGAAAAGGGCCCGTTGCTGCCTTGGGCGGCGGGCCGGATAATGCTCATTCACAATCCGGCCCCCGGCCCCCGAGCGAAAAAATGCCGGAAGCTCCCGTCGCGACGGGACTTGCAGGGGCAGTACGCCGCGATTCGCCGGCGCGGTGCCGGCCTCGAGCGGGACGATGTAGCAAAGTCAACCGATGCCGCGGGTCTTCGACAACATCGATCAGTCGCTCCTGCCGGCCTTGCAGGAGACGTTGAACGTCGCCGAGCGCGCCGACTTCTGCGTCGGGTACTTCAACCTCCGCGGCTGGAAGCAGCTCGACGCCTGCATCGAGCGGTGGGCCGGCGGGGAGGGGCAGTGCTGTCGGCTGCTGGTCGGGATGCAGCGGCCGCCGCAGGAGGAGCTCCGCGCGGCCATGAGTCTGCTCGCTCGCGAAGGCGCGATCGACAACCAGACGGCGATCCGGCTGAAGAAGAAGCTGGCTGCGGAGTTCCGCGAGCAGTTGACCGTCGGCGCGCCGACCAATGAAGACGAGGCGGGCCTGCGGCGTCTGGCCGCGCAGCTCCGGGCGCGGAAGGTCGTCGTCAAGCTGTTCCTGCGTCATCCGCTGCACGCCAAGCTCTACCTCCTGTTCCGGCCCGATCCGATCAGTCCCGCGGTGGGCTATCTCGGCAGTAGCAACCTCACGTTCGCCGGACTGGCCCAACAAGGCGAACTGAATATCGACGTGGTCGATCAGGACGCCTGCCAGAAACTGGCGCACTGGTTCAACGCGCGCTGGACGGACAGGCTTTGCGTCGACATCTCGGATGAGCTGGTCGAGATCATCGACGGGAGCTGGGCACGGGAGGAGGCGATTCCGCCGTATCACATCTACCTGAAGATCGCCTACCACCTCTCGCAGGAGGCGCGGGCCGGGCTGGCCGAGTTCCGCATCCCGCGCGACTTCGGCCGCGAGCTGTTCGAGTTCCAGGTGGCCGCCGTGAAGATCGCCGCGCACCACCTGAACCGCCGCGGCGGCGTGCTGATCGGCGACGTGGTCGGCCTCGGCAAGACGCTTATGGCCACGGCGCTGGCCCGCATCTTCGAGGATGACCAGGACCTCGAGACGCTCATCCTCTGCCCCAAGAACCTCGTGCGCATGTGGGAGGACTACCGCGAGCGCTACCGCCTCCGCGGCCGCGTGCTGTCCACCAGCCGCGTGATCCGCGAGCTCCCGAAGCTGCGGCGCTACCGGCTCGTGGTGATCGACGAAAGCCACAACCTGCGCAACCGCGAAGGCAAGCGCTACCGCGCCATCCAGGAGTACCTGCGCGAGAACGAAAGCCGTGTCGTGCTGCTGACGGCGACGCCGTACAACAAGACCTACCTCGACCTGTCGAACCAGCTTCGACTCTTCATCGAAGAGGATGCGGACCTCGGCGTCCGGCCCGAGTGCCTGCTGCGGGAGCTGGGCGAGACCGAGTTCATCCGCCGGCACCAGTGCGGGCTCAAGTCGATCGCCGCCGTCGAGAAGAGCCCCTACGCCGACGACTGGCGCGAGCTGATGCGGCTGTACCTCGTGCGCCGCACGCGCAGCTTCATCAAGGACAACTATGCCAAGACCGATGCCGGCAGCGACCGCAAGTATCTGGAGTTCGCCGACGGCACGCGCTCCTACTTTCCCGCGCGTGTGCCGCGGACCGTGAAGTTCACGCTGGCCGACGTGAAGGCCGGCGGGCAATACGCCGCGCTCTATGCCCAGGACGTGGTGGACACGATCAACGGCCTGCGCCTGCCCCGCTACGGCCTGGCGAACTACGTGGTCCCCGCGGCCGACCAGCCGCCCACGCCTAAGGAAGCCCAGGTCCTCGCGGGCCGGCAAGCGGCTGATGGGCTTCTGCCGCACGGGCCTGTTCAAGCGGCTCGAAAGCAGCGGGCAGGCCTTCCTCCAGTCGGTCGAGCGGCACATCCTGCGGAACTACGTCTTCCTGCACGCCATCGAAAACGGGCTCGACCTGCCCATCGGCACGCAGGACGCCGCGTATCTCGACGAACGCCTCTCCGACGAGGACGCGGACGACGTGGCGACCGGTCCGGCACTGGTCGACGACGAGGACGAGAACGACACCGACACGCCCGCCGTGTCGGCCCCACCGCCGCCTCTGCGAACCCCGGAGGACTTCCAGCGCCGCGCGGCCGAGGTGTACGCCGAGTACCGGGATCGTTACGCCCGGCGCTTTCGCTGGCTGCGTCCGACCCTGTTCGACGCCCAGCTCGCCAAAGACCTGCGCAGCGACGCGGCGGCGCTGCTCGGCGTGCTGAACAAGTGCGGTACCTGGGACGCCGACCGCGATGCCAAGCTCGCGGCCCTTGTGTCGCTCCTGACGAAGAAGCACCCCAAGGACAAGGTGCTCGTCTTCACGCAGTTCGCCGACACGGTCCAGTATCTCACCGCAGAGCTGAAGCGCCGCGGCGTCGCCCGCCTCGAAGGCGTCACCGGCAACTCGTCCGACCCGACCCTGCTAGCCTGGCGCTTCAGCCCGGAAAGCAACCGCAAACGCGACCAGATCAAGCCGGAGGACGAGCTCCGCGTGCTGATTGCGACCGACGTGCTCAGCGAAGGCCAGAACCTTCAGGACTGCGCCATCGTTGTCAATTACGACCTGCCCTGGGCGATCATCCGCCTCGTACAGCGCGTCGGCCGCGTGGACCGCATCGGCCAGCAGGCGTCCGACATCCTGTGCTACTCATTCCTCCCGGTCGAGGGTGTCGAGCGCATCATCCGCCTGCGCGCCCGGCTGCGGCAGCGCCTGCGCGAGAATGCCGAGGTGGTCGGTACCGACGAAGCGTTCTTCGGCGACGAGCGCAGCGACCAGGCCGTCGCCGACCTGTACAACGAAAAGGCCGGCATTCTCGACGGCGACGACGACACCGAGGTGGACCTCGCCTCCCACGCCTATCAGATCTGGAAGAACGCCATCGAGCGCGACCCGTCGCTGGAAAAGACGATCCCGGACCTGCCCGCGGTCGTGTACTCGACCCGGCCGCACGCCCCGAGCGCGGCCGCTCCGGAAGGCACGCTGGTCTACCTGCGGACCGCCGACGGCAACGACGCGCTCGCCTGGACCGACCTGGAAGGCAAGCTGGTCAGCGCGTCGCCACTGGCGATTCTCAAGGCCGCCGAGTGCGACCCCGACACGCCCGCACTGCCGCGCCACGAGCAACACCACGACCTCGTGGCCCGGGCCGTCGCGGCCGACGCGGAGGAAGAGAAATCCGTCGGCGGGCAGCTCGGCCGGCCGTCCGGAGCCCGCTTCCGCACCTACGAGCGGCTCAAGCGCTACGCCGAGGACGTGAAGGGCACGCTCTTCGACCGCGAGGAGCTCCGCAAGGCGATCGACGAAATCTATCGCTACCCGCTTCGCCAGTCGGCGACCGACACGCTCAACCGCCAGCTCCGCAGCGGCATTTCCGACCAGGACCTCGCCGAGCTGGTTATCGCACTGCGGCAGGACGACCGGCTGTGTCTGGTCCACGAAGAGCAGCAGCCGCA
>CAZTVU010000259.1:0-6408 GCA_964617025.1 uncultured Planctomycetales bacterium
GCCGGTCGTGCGAGGCCGGCCGGTTTTGCCTCTGCGAACGCTTCCTTGACCGCGGGCCGGGCGGCCTGCCGCCGGGGATGATGATCGGCTGGAACGGCTTCACGGGCGGGAGCTGGTCCCCGGAGTTCGTCGCCCACGAGTCGCAGCTCCACGCCGTGCCGGACGGGGTGTCGGACGAGGAAGCGGTCGTCGTCGATCCGATCGCGTCGGGCGTGCACGCCGTATTGCGCTGCACGCCGGCCAACGCGGACCGTGTGCTGATCGTCGGCGGCGGCATCATCGGCCTGGGCGTCGCGAAGGCCATCCGCGCCCTGGGCTCGCGTGCCCACGTGACGGCCCTGGTCCGCCACCCCCATCAGGCTGAGCGCATGCGCTCATCCGGCGCCGACGACGCGATCGTCACCCGCCGGTCCGACTCGCACGCGGCCCGCTACGACGCCGTCGCGGCCCGCGTCGGCGGTCGCCGGGTGCCGTCGATGTTCGGCAACCAGGCCTTCATCGGCGGATACGACGTGACCTACGATTGCATCGGGACGGGCCGCAGCCTCACCGACGCGATGAAGTTCACCCGCGCGCGCGGCACGGTGGTGCTGGTGGGCACGTCGCAGATTACGGTCGTTGACACGACGCCCCTGTGGCTGACCGAGCTGAACATCGTCGGCTGCAACGGCCGCCAGTACGAAACTTACGACGGCCGGACGATGCACACGTATGATGTGGTCTTCGACCTCGTCGCCCGCGGCCGCCTGAGCCTCGCCGGTCTGCTCACCAACGTCTTTCCCCTGGACGCCTACCGGGAGGCGTTTGCCCTGCTGACCCGGCGCAGCAGCGCTGCCGTCGTCAAGCTCGCCTTCCGCCCCGGGGACTGACCGTGCCGAGCGCATCGTGCGACGTGTCATTGTCTCGAGCGTATTGGGTGCGGAAACAAACCGCCGAAGCTCGTGGAAGATAGAAGACTGGGCCCGGAGGGATTCGAACCCCCGACCAAGCGATTATGAGTCGCCTGCTCTAACCGCTGAGCTACGGACCCTGCCTTGCGGGAACGGTGACGGTTACGCGTCCGCCAATATACCCGCTTGTGAGGCGCGACGCCACCGGTTTTTCCCGCCGGCCGCCGAAACGCGGCGCGGCGGGCGAGCCGTATCGCCGCCAGGCGCGACGAGCTCTTGCACGCCTTCGGGAGACACGTGCGCACGACGCAATCGTTTCATGGCGGCGGTTCCGGCCGCCTCGGGTTTGGAGCGGCGGAGGGGCTGACCGTCGCCCACGCCGACCGACGAACGGCCCCGGGATCCCGGCGAACCTGAAAGGCGCGTCTGCCGTGCACCGGGTCTCTGAGCAGGCCCGCGAGTGGCCTCGCATCTGTGCACCGGCGATCGGATTCTTCATCGCGACGATCCAGCGACGGCCCGCACCCACTCGACGCACTTCCCCCGAGCATCGCCCACGTGAGGATCAGGCGCCGGCGCGCGGCAAACCACCGCGCAACTCGCCCGGCCGTTTGCTCGGCACCACATGCCCGGCGACTCGACGGCACACCGGCGGGGCCCTATCATCCGGCATCGCTCGGGCCGCATCGGTGAGGAACGCGAGAACACCGGCCCGGCCCGGAACGCCGGCATGACACGCATCCTCGTCTACTCGTTCGCCACGGCCATGGACGTCGTCCTTGCCTCCGTGCTGTTCGTCTGCACGGTGCGCACGGCGGAGATGCAGGCCAGCGCGACGGCCGTCGCGGCGTTCATCCCGGCCTGGGCGGTGCCGTACATGTTGACGTCCCTGCTGGCGGGCCAGATGGTTCGGCCCCGAAACGCGGCGTGGATCATCATCGCGGCTTGCCTCGGCACGGCGATGTTGGCCTGCGGGTTCATCCTGCTGTCCGGCACCACGGCGATGTACGTCCTGACGGCCCTTCAGGGAGTGGCAACGGGCCTGTTTTTCACGCCGTTCCAGGTGTTCATGAAACTTGTGGACACCGGCCAGAACCGGGGCATCTGCCACTCGACCGGTACATACACTTTCGCCTGGAGCGTCGGGTATGCCCTTGGACCGTTCATTGCGGGCTTCCTGTCGGCAGCGGTCGGCTGGTGGAGCTGTCACGCCGTCAACGGGATCCTGTCGGTCGCCATGGCGTTCGGCACGCTGCGGCTGCGCCATCACGCCCACCGGCGGCCGCCGCCCGCCGCCACGGCGTCGGCTGCCGCCACCGCAGGCGGCCCGATCGACTACGGCCCCATGCCCGACCTCGCCTGGATGGCGTGGGCGTTCGGCGGCGCGGGGTGCGTCGCCGTCTCGGTGATTCGCGCCGCGTTCCCCACCAGCGCGTTTGCGTGCGGCATCTCCAAGCCCGAGCAGGGCATCATCCTCTTCATCCTCAGCGCGAGCCAGGCCTTGACGGGCCTGGCACTGAGCCGCAGCCGCTGGTGGATGTATCGCCCGGGGCCCGTGCTGGCCTTTGGCGCCGCGGGCGCGACCGGGCTGGCCATGATTGCATTCGCGGAGCGTCCGTGGCAGTTCGGCCTGGGGGCGGCGTGTTTCGGCGTGTACTCAGGGTCGTTCTTCTTCTACTTCGTGTTCCACTCCCTTGTCCACCCGAGCCGCAGCGGGGCCTACGTGTCGATCAACGAGGCGATCGTCGGATTGACCAGCGTCATCGGTCCGTTCGCGGCCGGGTTTCTGGCGGACCACCGCGGCCTGAACACGCCGTACTGGGCTGCACTGGGGCTGATCGCCTCGGCCATCGCCGTCCAGGCCGCCATCCACGGCCGCAAGCTTCGGACCCACCCGCCGCGCGTTTCCCCGTGACCGTGTCCTTCGGACGCCGCCCGGCGAAAGGCTCACACGTCGCAGGTGCGGATCGCCTGAATCAGCGAGCGGATCGGGTCGCGCTTCGGGCTGTACTCGTGGGCGACGTAGCCGGCAAAGCCCGTCTCGACGATCGCCCGCATGATCGCCGGGTAGTTGAGCTCCTGGTTCTCGTCGATCTCGTTGCGGCCGGGGACGCCGGCGGTGTGATAGTGCGCGATGTAGTCCTTATACTGACGGATCGTCGCGATGATGTCCCCCTCCTGCACCTGCATGTGGTAGATGTCGTACAGCAGCTTGACGCGCTCCGACCCGACGGCGCGGACCAACTCCACGCCCCAGGCGGTGCGGTCGCACATGTAGTCCTTGTGGTTCACCTTGCTGTTGAGTAGCTCCATGCAGATCGTCACCCCGCGCCGCTCCGCGAGGCCGGCCACCTGCTTCAGCGCGATGACGCAGTTCCTGAGGCCCTCTTCGCCCGCCATGCCCTCGCGGTTGCCGGGGAACGTAATGACGTTGGGGAAGCCCGCCTCCGACGTCGCCTCGATGGCCTTGCGGATCAACGCCAGGCACTCCTGGTGATGCTCCTTGCGGTTCAGGCCCTTCGTGAGGGCGTGCGTCCGGGTCATCGTGCAGATCAGGCCGTACGGCTTGAGCGCGGGCCACTGGTCCGGCGACAGAAGATCCACGCCCTTGAGGCCCAGCCGGGCCAGGATGGGCGCGGCCTGCTCCAGCTTCATGCCGCGCAACGCCATCATGCTGACGGACTGGCGGATGCGGCCGTGTCGCACGACGGCCTCGTCGCCCGCCTTGTCCGCCACGGCCAGCCCGTGCGCCTCGCCGCCGAGTACGGCAACGGCCGCCGTGCCCGCGGCGGCCAACACGTCCCGCCGGTTCCACATCGATCGCTCATCGCCGGGCGTCATCGTTGCATCCTCGAATCGGCTCGAAGTCCCTTCCGCGGTATTGCCGCTCTTTCACTCGCGCCATCCGTCGTACGTGCACGACGTCGCGACGTTTGAGTCGCCCCAGGCCTCTCGAGCCGCCAGGCCCGGCGGCGCCGGCCCTGGCGGCGCCCGTCGGATTACCGATCGGCCGCGGCAGGAACACTCGTCGGTATTCCCCCGCCGTACGGATTCCGCTCGTCATCGTGCCGGACTTCGGCGCCGCACTTCGGACAGAGCGTCGGCGGCGGCTCCCCGCGATGCTCGTTGAGGACGACCCGGGCGTCGCATTTCACGCAGAGGACCGCCGGCGCAAGCGACTGCTTGCCGCACTTCGGACAGTTCGTGACCGTCGGCTCGCCGATTCGGGCCAGCCGGGTCTCCTCGTAACCGCACGCCCAGCATTTGGCCGGAGCCCTGACCTGCGGCTCGCCGCCGGCCTTCCAGAAGAAGTAAACGAATACCGCCAACAGCCCCACAATCACCAGCACCACCGGCCCGGTGGGGACGGCGGCCTTCTTCGGCGCATCCGCGGACGGGGGCGGCGTTTGTGCGGCGTCCGATGGAGGGGCTTCCCCCGCACCCAGGCCTGCGCCGCACCGCGAGCAACTGACCGCCCCCTCGGCGTTCTCCTGAAGGCATGACGGGCACTGCATGCTTGCACCTGCTCCTTTTGCCCGGCAACGCGGGCCACGCTATGGTACCGACGAAGCGCTCGAATCGGCAATGTTCGCCGCTCGCGTCGACCGACCGGGCGCCATCAGGAGCATTCCGCGTGAGACGAGGAACCGGGAGCAACGGAGGAAATGTGTGGACTCGCGGGCGGTGTGTGAGAGCGCTTTGCTCGTGCGACGCCTTGTTTGTCCTACGGCTCCGTGACCAACGGGGCTGAGGTCAATCCTCGCCGCCGCGGGCGCGACCGTGCTTGAGCTCCTGACGCTGGTACACGTTGACCACGCGGACCAGTTGCCGCAGGAGGCAGCGTCCTTCGTCCGTCGCCTCAAGCCCCGTGAACTGAAGCCCGATCGTCAGCGAACCGTTGGGGCCCTGGCCCAGGCAGCGGATCGTCGCGTCGAGGAGGAACGACGTTCCGCCGGCTTCCGGCTGAAAGGCCACGCCGACGGCGTCATTGACGCGAAGCGAAGGATCCGGTCCCGGCGGGAGGACCATTCCCATCCCCCCCGCGGACAGGTTCGTCAGACGGCCCCGGTAGATGGGCCGATTCGCATTCCCTGCCTTTGCGCGGCACGCGGCGCCGCCGCTCCACAGTTCCACCGGTACGGTCCGATCCGGGGGCACGCAGGCGCGGTAGTAGGCGCGGCGTTGAATCTCCTGGACGGAGTCGGGCCAGCCCAGCTCCAGCGCCAGGACGTCCGGCCCCTCGCCCGACGGTCGCCGGCAGACGCCCAGCGCGACGGCCGTGAACACGCACTTCTTGTGCCCCCGCCGAAATGCAATGCCGACGTTCTCGCCGGGCCGGATGTCCGGCGACGGCGGGTTCAGGGTCGGATCGTGCGGATACTCAATCAGCACGCGATCGTGCCGTCGTTCGCCGTCCAGGAATCGCGACTTGTACACGGCCCAGGCCCCGGATTGCTTCAGACTCAAGGTCACCGGGATGCCGCGGCCGACCGCCTCGGCAAGTGCCTGATCCTTTCGAGTCGGCTCCATCAGCATGACCGAGCTCACAGGGCCGCCCTCCCCGCCACGCGGGCGTCTCCGCTTGCCGATGCCACGCCGCCGCCGTACCGCCGCACGAGAAACTCGTTCAGCCGCTTTGCCGGGCCGTCCACGCCTCGGGAGGCCGGCTCGAGGAACTGCATTCCCAGGATCAACCGGTCCGCCTCGGCGGCCGGCGTCTTATTGCAGAGAACCGCGGTCAGGGTGAATCGCTCGTCGCATCCCGGCAGCACAAACGATGCCGACAGCGTCTCCCCGATGTAGAGATCCGCCGCCGATTCCGCCTCGACAACGCATGCCAGTCCTTCCCCGCTGACGTTATACAGCCGCCCGGTGGCGCCGCCCTGCCTGCCCCCGACCGTCCACTCCAGGTGCACGGGCGAGGTCTCGGCCAGCGCTACGCGCCAATACCGTCGCCGCTCGCACACCTGCAGCCGGCGGGGGCGGGACAGCTCGACATGCCAGCATTCGCTGCGGACCTCGGCCACGAGCACATGTTCGTTGAAGAGAAAACGGTCCTGCCCCAGCAGGATCGACCCGTCGCAGTACATCCCGACGATCGAGTCCAGCGCGAGCGGCGGCGGCTCGGTGATCTCGATCAGGATCGCGTCCGCCGTCGCCCCGACGAGCCGGCCCTTGAGGCCGTCCTCCGTGAGCCACATGCTGGGCTCCAACAACACCGTTGCGTGATGGCGAACGGCCTGCTCGAGCGTCCGCATCGTCTGCCGCGCGTTCAGGCTGATTGCGAAATCCATGGCACCGCCTCGGGGATGTCGTCCCGGTACGTGGAGAGAGACGGTCTCCCGGTGATGTTCGTCGGATATCGCCGGGCGCAACTTGACCCTGGGCAACGCGGCGGAAACCCGGTATTTCCGATGCCGATGTTCCGGTCATGACGACGGCCCGCGGCGCCGAGGTCTGATAACGCCGTCGTTGCATAACGCAACGACGGAAAAGCGAGAAAGCGAAAAACCGGAAA
>CAZTVU010000260.1:0-6380 GCA_964617025.1 uncultured Planctomycetales bacterium
ACCGCGCGCCGCAGGAAAAGCGGCGGCACGGCCGCCGCAGTCCAAACTGCACAGGCCGCACCGTGCCAAACGACGGGGGCGACCGCTGCCCGCGTCGAGGTCGGGGCAGAGTTTTCCAACGCAACCGGCGAGCAAGACATGCGCATCTTTCAGTTTCGGCCAACGGCCGCCCCGGGGGTATGATGTGCCGCCGGCGGAACAGGAGGAGTCCATGCCCGTAGACGTGCTGAAACTGGACGGCCAGTGGCTGCTGAGGGACTACGCCCACGGCGAGGGCGAGGCCGACCGCCCGTTCGACCCGGGCCACGCCACCGACGGCTGGATCCCGACGCCCGTGCCCGGCGATATCCATCCGACGCTGGCGGCGGCGGGGCGGCTGCCGGCCGATCTCTTCGCCGGCATGAATGTCGAGCAGTGCCGCTGGACCGGCGAGCGCGAATGGTGGTTCCGGCGGGATTTCGACATGCCGGTCGACGGCATTCGACCGCGGGCGGAGATCGTCTTCGAGGGCATCGACCTCTACGGCACCGTATGGCTCAACGGCCACCGCCTCGGCGACACGGACAACAGCTTTCGCCCCTGGCGGTTCGACGTGACCGGCTGTCTCCGCCACGGCAGCCGCAACACGCTCGTCGTTCGGGTGGCGGCGACGCTCAAGGTCATCGAGGCCCGGCCGTGGCAGAAGTACTTCGCCTGCTTCTACACGCCCCGCATCTTCGCCCGCAAGGCGCAGTGCCAGTTCAGTTGGGACTGGGCCCCGCACCTGCCAGCCCTGGGCCTGTGGCGGTCGGTGCGCCTCGAGACGTACGACACCGGCCGTGTCATGGATGTCGCCGTCCGCCCGCGAAACGACGGGCGGGTCACGTTCTTCATCGAGCTCGACGAGCGGCCCGAGCGGCAGGACCTCGACCAGAAGGTCTCCAGCCGGGGCGAGGAGGCGATGGCGCGGCCGAAGGGCGACCTGCTCATCGAGGTCCTCGGCCCGTACAACCTGCCCGGCCGCAAGCCCCGCCGGCTCGCGCGGCAAAAGACGCCCGTGACCGGCCAGAAGAACTTCTGCACGCTGGCCGTGCCCCGGCCACGGCCCTGGTGGCCCAACGGACACGGCGATCAGCCGCTCTACCGCTATCGCGTATCGCTCGTTCGCGACGGCAAGTGCCACCACGAGTCGAGCGGGCGGTTCGCCTTCCGCGAGGTGCGGGTCGTCGAAGATCCGATGGATACGGGGCGGCTGAGCTTCCGCTTCGAGATCAACGGCGTGCCGATCTTCTGCAAGGGGGCCAACTGGGTGCCGGCCTCGTGCTTCCCGGCCATGGTCACGCCCGAGCGCTACCGGCACCTGCTGTCGCTCGCCCGCGACGCCCACTTCAACATGCTGCGGATCTGGGGCGGCGGCATCTACGAGAGCGAGACGTTCTACGACCTCTGCGACGAGTTCGGCATCATGGTGTGGCAGGACTTCATGTTCGCCTGCAGCGACTACCCCGACGACGACCCGGCGTTCGTCGACTGCGTCATCCCCGAGCTGCAGCATCAGGTCCGCCGGCTCCGCAATCGGCCGTGCGTCGTCTACTGGTGCGGCGGCAACGAGAAGACCGGCTCGGCGGGCTTCAGGGTCCACTACGGCGAGAGGCTCTTCCACATCATCGCCCGCGGCGTGTGCGGCGACCTCGACCCGACGCGGCCCTACCGCCCCGCGAGCCCCCAGAGCCACACCGATCTCGGCAACGACCAGACCTCCGGCGATTCGCACGGCGGCTGCTACGAGAAGGCCTACGCCGACGGCATCATCGGCTGGCGCGGCCGGCTGCGCGACTTCCAGGGCGTCTTCCACTCCGAGTTCGGCTATCACGGGCCGACGCGCTACGCCTCGCTGGTGAAGTTCGTGCCGCCGGAGCAGATCTGGCCGATCGGCGAGGCGATGGAGTACCACGTCCAGGACAACCCGTACAACACGATCCCCGAGACGTTCGCCCACGTGCAGGCGAACATGGCCCGCACGCTCGTCGGCGACATCACCGACGCGGAGAGCTTCGTGCGGTGCGCCTCGACGTTCCACGCGGAGCTGCTGCGGGCGGAGATCGAGCACCACCGCCGGCGCCAGTGGGCCAACGGCGGCGCGATGTTCTGGATGTTCAACGACTGCTGGCCCTGCGCGAGCTGGTCGGTGGTCGATTACTACCTCCTGCCCAAGCCCGCCTACTACGCCGCCGCACGGGCCTTCGCCCCGGTGATGGTCACGTTCGTCGAGGAGGCGGACCGCTACGATGTGTACGTCGTCAACGACACGCACAAACCGATCGCCGCCCCGCTGACGATCGGCCAGGGCCGCGTCGCCGGCCGGCCGGTCTGGACGCGAGCCGCCCGCGTGAAGGTCGCCGCCAACACGGCGGCGCGGGTCGCCGCGATCCGAAAGCGCCAGGTCACGAGCGACGCCGACACGTACCTCTTCGCCCGGCTGGGGAGCCCGACGCGGCCGCCGGCCGTCAACCAGTTCTTCCACCGCCCGTGGCGAGAGATCGCCTGGCCCGATCCGGGCCTGTCCGTGCGGGTCCGCGCGGCCCGCGCCGGCCACGGCGAGGCGTCGCGGCTGATCGTGTCGCTCAAGGCGCGGAACTACGCCCGCATGGTCCACGTCGACGGCATCGAGGGCGAGGGCGTGCGCGTGAGCGACAACTTCTTCGACCTGATGCCCGGCGAGTCGCGGACGATCGAGATCCGCGGCAACCGCCGGCTGCGCCCGTCCGACGTCCGCATCGGCCACTGGCTGACCTCCTGGGCTTCCCCGTGACGGCCGCCGCCCGCACCAGCCCCGAACGCCCGCACGCGGCCGCCGAACGGCCGCTGACCGCGATCCTCGCCGTCGCGCTCGGGGCCGGCCTGCCGACGGCGGTGTATCGCGTAATACAGGATGCCGGCGGTACCGATTTCCCGAAGTTCCACGCCGCCGGCCGGCACATCCTCGAAACGGGCACCCGCCGGCCCGACACGCTGCTGCACCGATATCTGCCGTCGGTCGATGTCGCCTGGGTGCTGCCGGCCTTGATGCCGCGGACGGCGGCGGCGGTCGCGTGGTACCTCGTCAACGTCGGCGTGTGGGTCGGCCTGTTGCGGTCGATCGGCCGTCGCCTGCTGCCGATGACGCCCGAGGCGGACCGGCGGCTCGTCGTGCTGTCGGCGGCCCTGCTGACGATCGTGTTCACGCTCGACCACCTGCTGCTGGGGGCGTTTCACCTGCTGATGCTGTGGCTCATGCTGGAGGGGCTGGCGCGGGGCCTGGCCGGCCGGCATGGGTCGGCGGCGCTGCTGCTGGGCCTGGCGATCTGGCTCAAGCTCCTGCCGCTGCTGGGCGCCGGTTACCTGCTGCTCAAGCGTCGATGGGCCGCGGCCGTCGGGGCCGTGGCGGTGGCGTTGGCGGTGGACGCCGGTCTCTCGGCGGCGGCCTACGGCCCGCGTGCGGCGTGGGCCGCGCACGTGACCTGGTGGCACTCGCGGGCCGTGGGCGACCTCAACGCGCTGCTGTCGGCGCCGGCCTACATCGAGCAGCAGCGCGACCGCAACCAGTCGCTCGCGGCCGTGTTGCGGCGCGTGCTGACGCGGACGGGCGAGGCCCACGAGAACCCGATGTACCGACGGGTGTCGGTTGCCGACCTCCCGGCCCGGCAGTTGCGGAGCGTCTACTACGTCAGCGCCGCGACGCTGGCCATTGCGCTGCTGATCCTGTGGCGGCGGCCCGCGGCGGCACTGGGCTCCGCTCGGCAGTCCGGCGAGATCGCCCTGGTAATCCTCTCGACGCTTTGGTTCTCGCCGATCGTCTTCAGCTATCACCCGACCGCGGCGCTGCCCGCGCTGGCCGCGGTCCTCGGTTCACGGTGGGAGCGATCGCGGCTGTCGAAGGCCGCGCTGCTGGTGTGGATTGCGGCCACATTCCTGCTGGCCGTCCCGGCGGCGCGGGCCTGCGGCGTGACGCTGTGGGCATCGCTCCTCCTCGGCGCCGCCACAATCCGCGCGACGACCGCGGCCCCCCGGCCGGCTGCGGCCGCGTAATCCGCCGTCCGAGCGCATAGCCAACACGTGGGTTGCACGGCACGGTCCGCGCAGTTTGGACTGCGGCGGCCGTGCCGCCGCTTTTCCTGCGGCGCGCGGTGAGACCCCGATACACCGCAGGCCGTCCGAGCCAAAGCGGTGGCGTTGCCACCGCAGTGCACAGGCGCCGACGCGGGCGATTGACGCAGGACGGTGAGCGATTGAACAAGGCACCCACCGCCGCAATCCGAAGATGCGCGCGCGTTGCGTGCATGCCTCGCTGAAAGACTCCGTCCCGCGCTCAGGGCCGTGAAGGGCGACGTACGCCTTGCGCGAAGCCGTTTTCCACATGACTCCTTCCCGGCTCACGGCGGCGTTGCCTTGAGGATCTTGCCGATCTGGAGCGTGGCAGGGTGATAGAGCCGCGGGCCGCCCTCGCCGCCGAGGCAGTACAGCGTGTCGCCGAGGACGGCCGCGCTGGGGTAGCAGGTGCGCTCGATCAGCCGATCCGCCGTGCCCAGGCGTCCCGTCCGGGTGTCGTAGACCAGGACCGTGTCCTCGAAAAACGAATGGAACGGGCGGGCCTTCTCCTCGGCCGTGTAGACCTCGGTCACCGTGCCGTCCGCGTTGCGCGTCCTGGCATACTTGAAGCCGCTGATCAGGACGATGTAGCGATCGGCGTACGCCAGCGCCCGGCGATTCGAGCCGTGCGGCATGTCGGGCAGCTTCGTCCATCGGTCGCTCGCGGGGTCGTACACCGCACTGTCGACGGCGTTGTAGTAGGGCGGGTCCGACCTGGCGAGCGGGGCGAAGACGCCGCCGAGCTGATAGATCCTGCCCCCGACGGCGGCAAGGGCGGTGTCGAGCTTGGGGACGCCGGGGCTGTCGGCCAGCCGCTTCCAGCCGGCTTCGAGGTTGGCCGTGTCAAGCACGAGCAGGGCCCGGCCGACCGGGCTTCCGCCGCGACCGGCCTCCGAGTGGAAGTCGGCCCCGTCGGCCCCGGGGCCCTGGAAGTAGTCGGCCGCCCCGGTCAGGTAGATCTTGCGACCGATGACCGCCGTGCTGTTCGCGGCCCCGTAGACCGGCCACGGGAGCCGGCAGGTCGGCAACTCCTCCCACACCCATGTCCCCTCCTGTTCGTACAGCCGGTACGTGTCGCGATAGGTCAACGGCTCGGTGTAGTTGACGCCGCCCATCACATAAAGCATGTCGTCCACGACGGCGACGGCCGGGCCCTGGCGCGCCGGGCCGGGCATGTCGGCGATGCGCGTCCAGCCGTCGGACTCGTTCTGCGGATCAAAGACGAAGGCCAGTTTCGTAAAGCCGTTCGGCCGGCCGCCGAACGCGTCGGGATGGTGCAGGACCACATCGAGCGGGTAGCGGGTGAATCCGCCGGCGGCGACGAGCTTGCCACGGACGATTCCGACGGCGGCGTCCTGAATGCCCATCGGGTAATCCGGCCCCCTACGCCACCGAATCTTGAGCATGGGCTTGAGCGCCTCGTGCGTCGTCGGCCGGGACTCGGCGGCCAGGCAGACCGCGATACCGGGCAACGCCGGACTCCCGGTGAGCAGGGCAAAGCCGGCGCCGAGGAACAGCGGGAGCGAACAGACCGTTCCGTTCACGATGCGCATGGCCATATCCTCGCCTGATGTTGAAATCCTGAGGGCCGGCCGCCGAGCCTCTCCGCAACGCCCGGTCGTCCGCCTCGTGTTCCAGCTTATCCGGCCGCGGGGCCGACGCCAGCGGACGTCCGGAACGCGAAACGATGAACAAGGAAAGCGCACAGGGCCCCCGGCGCGAGCCGGAAGACGATGGACTGGTCGTGCCCACCCATGCCGCCGGCGCGAGCCGGGGGGTTGTGGAGCGCAACCCCGGGCCGGCGCCCGGGGCTCTGTTCGTTTGGTGCCGACAGATCCTGAGGAAACGCGGAACGATCAATGATGAACGAGCGGAATCCCAAACCCGGAACCCAAAGCCCGGAACGAGCCGCTCGCGCGGTCCTCTCCGCTGGAGGAAGACCGGAGTCCCACGGGGAGCCGCAGTGGCGGTTTTGCGTCGCGGGCTGGAGGTCGCGTTGACGCGGGGGGGGCTTCGTGGTACACATCCGGATCGGCATACCCTGCCGCTTGCGGGTGAGATTCGTGTACCGAGAGAGGCCCTGACCGCGCTGGATATCAAGTGAAACGTTATCTGCCCATTATCGTCGCGACGATCGTTCCCGCCGTGATCGTGGTCGCCATCTATGTAACCGCACCGGCCACCGAGGGGCCCCGGGCGCAGGTCGAGCGGGGCGTCGATCAGGAGCTCTCGAAGGCCCGCCGAATCCTCGACGGCTATAACCCTGGGGCCCA
>CAZTVU010000261.1:0-283 GCA_964617025.1 uncultured Planctomycetales bacterium
GGGCGTCTGAGGCGGTCAAAGCGCTCGCGGAGGCGCAGCGGATCGCGCCGCACGATCCGCGCGTGCAGCCGCTGCTCGACCAGGCGATGTCGGCGGCGGCCGGCGTCGACGTGCAGGCCCGCCTTCGCAATGCCGAGGCCGCCGTCGCGACGGCACCCGGCAGCGCGGCGGCGCAGTACGAGCTGGGTTCGCTGCTGGAGCAGGCCGGCCAGTATGAGCGAGCGGCAACGCATTACGCCCGCGCGGCGAAGCTGGATGCCGACCATCGGCCGGCGTGGCTGGG
>CAZTVU010000261.1:293-6360 GCA_964617025.1 uncultured Planctomycetales bacterium
ACGCTGGCGGCGGCCGGCAGGCGGTCCGAATCGGCGGCCGTGTATGAGCGAATCCTCGAGCGATGGCCCGGCCGTGAGGGCTGGGAGGCGCACGCGAACCTGGCGCTACAACTCATGCACGAGTCGTCGGGCAGTCTGTACCAGCCGCAGCGTGCGATCCGGCATGCCGAGGACGCCGTGCGCCTGGGTCCGCCCGAGATGGAGATGCAGCTCACGCTCAATCTCGCGGAGGTCTGTGCCCATTGCGGCCGGATTGACCGCGCCATCGAGCTCTTCGAGCAGGTCATACGCCGCCTTTCGCCGACCGATCCCCAGCGCCGCCGGCTTGCCGAGCGCGTGGAGTACTGGCGCGGGCAACGCTGAACCCCAGCGTTGCATACGCCAACGCTGGAAAACGGAAAAACGAGAAAACGAAAAACGTCCCATGATGTAGAGCACTCACTATCGCACCGCAGGTGTATTTCCGATATGGCCCTCCCAATGTGCTTTTTCGCTTTTCCGGTTTTTCGCTTTCTCGCTTTTCCGTCGCTGCGTTGTGCAACGACGGCGCGAACTGTTGCGGGCCTACGGCTCCTGCTCGGGACGCAGCAGTTGCTGGACGGCATTCAGCGTCTCCTTGTTACCGAGCACGAGCGCCACGTCATCCGGCTGGAGCACGGTGCCCCCGTCCGGGACGAAGCATTCGCCGCCCCGGCTCACGCGCACCACCAGCGCGCCTCGGGGCAGCCGCAGGTCGATGATGCGTTTGCCGGCGGCGGGGGACTCCTCGTCGACGAGGATTTCGACCATGCTGGTGCGGGCGCTCTGTTCGGTTCGATCGAACTCGAGGGGCGGACGGGCCCTCTTTCGCAGCGGCTTGTCGAGCCTCAGCCACCTTGCCGCCTGCGGCAGCGATTTGCCTTGCAGGAGGACGGATGTGATCACCACGAAGAAGACCAGGTTGAAGACCCCTTGCGCCCGCGGCAAACCCGCCATCATGGGAAACGTCGCCAGCACGATGGGGACGGCCCCGCGCAGGCCGACCCAGCACGTCAGGATCCGTTCGCGGAGCGTCAGTTCGCTGCCGGCGAGGCAGATCAGGACCGCCGCCGGACGCGCGACGAACATCAGGAATCCGGCGATCGCCAGCCCCGGCCCGATCACCGAGACCAGTTGCGACGGGAACACCAGCAGCCCCAGCGTGAGGAACATCCCGATCTGCATCAGCCACGCCAGGCCGTCGTGAAAGCGCATGAGACTGCGCTTGTGGAGAAAGTCGCCGTTGCCGAAGACGATGCCGGCGACGTATACGGCCAGGAAGCCGTTTCCGCCGAGCCAGTCGGTGGTGCCGAAGACCAGCAGCACCAGCGACAGCGTCAGGACGGGATAGAGACCCTCGTACTCCAGCCGGATTCGGTTGACGGCGAAGATGATCCCCTCACCGAACGCGAGCCCCGCGACGGCTCCCACGAGCATCTGCTGAAAGAACGCGGGCACCGCTCCCCACGCGGTCGCCTCGGGGTTCTTCAGCAACTCGACGAATGTGACCGTCAGAAAGACCGCCATGGGGTCGTTGCTGCCCGATTCCAGCTCCAGCAGCGGCCGTAGCCGGCCCCGAAGGCTGACGCTCCGCGACCGCAGGATGGAAAAGACGGCCGCCGCGTCGGTCGACGAAATCACCGAGCCCAACAGCAGGCCCTCGAGCCAGGAGAGGCCGAGAAGGACCTTCGCGAACGCGGCGACCAGCAGCGCGGTGAGAAGCACCCCGGCCGTCGCCAGCACCATGCCGGCGCGAAGCACCGGCCGGACGCTTCGCCAATTGGTGTCCAGCCCGCCGGAGAACAGGATGTACGCCAGCGCGAGCGTTCCCAGGAAGTTTGCCGTGCCGGGGTCGTCGAAGTCGATTCCGCCCGGGCCTTCCGAGCCCGCCAGCATCCCGATGAGCAGGAACATCAGCAGCGCAGGGATACCCAGCCGTTCGGAAGCCTTGCTCGCGACAACGCTCAGCAAGAGCAGAACGGCGACTTCCACGAATACGGCATGTTCGGTCGTTACATTGGGCATGCCCGGGGTCGTCCCGTACACGAAAGCCCGCGGGCAGGGTTTCTTCCCGCCCCGCGACCCCGCGGATGCCGGAGTCTATCGGCGCGGGCATCCGATCACAACCGCGCATCGCATGACGGGCGGCGCCGACCGTGCGCGAGGTTCGTCGGCCGGGCGGATCGGCGACGCGATACAACGCGTTGCCCGATGTTGTGCGCTGCCATACAATCTCGGCCGCGCAACGGGTGAACGCCGCAGAGGCCCGGCGCAAACGCCGAGCGGCGACGCGAGAGCGGGCACGACGAGCCGAGTCGCGGTCACCCGGCACGAACAAGACAGAATGACGCCGACTTCCATCACCGAGACTCCCAACGAGCTGACCACCGATATCGATGTCGCCTCGCCGTTGGAGATGGTCCGCCTGCTTCGCGCATCCGACGCCCAGATCTACAACGGCTACCGGGGCTTCCCGTCGCTCAGCGACGAGGAAGTGGTGGCGAAGATCGCCCGTGTCGTCCGGTGGGCGGCGCCGTTGCTGGGCCGCGACGACGCCGTGATCGTCATCTCCGGCGCGGGCACGAGCGGCCGGCTCGCGATGTTCATCACGCGAACGTTCAATCGCCTGCTCGGGCGCCGCGGGCGGTGCCCCAACTTTCGCTACCTCATGGCCGGGGGCGACCGGGCGCTCATCCGGGCCCAGGAGGGCGCCGAGGACGACCCCCATCAGGCATGGGCCGACCTCCAGGCGGCCGTCGCAGGCAAGCGGCGAGTGCTCTACATCGGCATCACGTGCGGGCTGTCCGCGCCGTACGTGGCCGGGCAGCTCTGGGAGCTCTCCGGGCGGCGAAACGCTTCCTGCGTGCTGCTCGGGTTCAATCCACGCGAGCGAGCCCGGCAGGTCGAGATCGAGCACTGGGACAAGACCTTTGCTGACGTCGTTCGCCACATCGCCGCAAGGCCGAATTGCCTGATCCTCGACCCGGTCGTCGGTCCCGAGCCGATCACCGGTTCCACGCGCATGAAGGGCGGCAGCGCCACGAAGCTCATCCTCGAAGTCATCTTCGCGCTGGCGGCCACGTTCGGCAGCCCGCGCCCTCGCGGGCCCGAGAGCCCGGCGATGCATGAGGCGATTCGCCTGTACACCCTCGCGTATGAGCACACGCGGGTTGCCGTGTATGAGCGGGCGGCCGAGCTGGCCGGCCTGATCGCACTCGGCGGCAAGACCCTCCGCGCCGGCGGGCATATCCACTACCTCGGCGTCGGCTCGACCGGGATCCTCGGCATCGTCGACGCGTCCGAATGCCCGCCGACGTTCGGCGCGGCGTTCGAGGACGTCTGCGGGTACATCGCTGGCGGCTGGAACACGCTGTTGGGCGCCGGCCGCGACCTGAGCAACGCCGGACCGGCCTACTGCATCGCCCTGGAGGATTTTCGCCGCGACAAGCTCCCTCAGCTCGTGCCGGCCGATCTCGTCGTCGGAATCGGTCACGGCCGCTGGCATCCACAGGTCGCCGAGTTGCTTCGGCAGAGCCGCCGCGCCGGGGCCCGCGTGGCCGGCATCCAGGTCGGCGGCGCTTCGGCCGCATCGCCGCGGCTGGATGTCCGGGTGTGCATCCCGGCGGTTCCGCCGTCGATCGTGCCCGGTACGCCCGTCTTCGAGGAGTACGCCACGAAGCTGGTGCTGAACGCCCTGACCACCGGCGCGCATGTCCTCTGCGGCAAGGTTTACCAGAACCGTATGGTCGATCTTCGGATCAGCAACAACAAGCTCTACTATCGAACGATCGGGATCATCCAGCATATCGCCGGTGTTTCGGCGGAGCAGGCGCGACGGTGCCTTCTGCGGAGCATCTACGGAACGGACCGGCTCACGCCGGCCATCCTCGGGGCGAAACCCTCCCGGCACGTTGAGGCGGCGACGGGCGTGCCGAAGGTCGTGCCGAGGGCCCTGATCATGGCCGGCGGCCGAACGACCTATGCAACGGCGGATCGGATGATTCGCCGCGAGCCGATCGTGCGTGCGGCGATTGAGAAGCTCGGCCGATGGCGATAGGCTACGCGCATGGATCGGCCCCACACTCCTGATCCGGACAGGAACGCGGCGGCGCGGCAGGGCCTCAGCCATACGCAGGCGCTCCGCCTCATCGCTCTCGCGTTGCTGCTGATCGGCTGCTTTGTCGTCCTCCGGCCGTTTCTGTCGGCCCTGATGTGGTCGGTGATCCTCGTGATCTCCGTGTGGCCGGTGTATTCGCGGCTGGTGATCGTCGTCCGCGGCCGCCGGACGCTCGCGGCCGCGATCATGACGGCGATCACGCTCGTTGTCCTTCTGGTGCCGTTCGTCGTCATCGGCATCGGGCTTGCCGACGACGTCGCCCGGTTCGCGGTCGGCGCCCGCCATGTGCTCACGTCGCCGGGCCCCGAGCCGCCCGCCTGGGTTGAACGGTTGCCCCTGGTGGGGGGCCGCGCCCGTCCGATGTGGGAGGCCGTTGCCTCCGACAGCGAGCGGCTGATGTCCTACCTGCGCCGATTCATCGAGCCCGTCAGCAAGTGGCTGCTCGGCGTGAGCGTGGGGTTTGCGTCCGGGCTGACGCACCTCGCGTTGAGCATCCTGATCGCGTTCTTCCTGTTCCGCGACGGGCCGGATGCGTCCCGGCGGTTCGTCGACGCCACGCAACAGCTCGCCGGCGAGGAGGCGAACCCGCTGATCGCCCTCGCGGTCGACACCATTCGGGGCGTCGTCTACGGCATCCTCGGCACGGCGCTCGCCCAGAGCGTCCTGGCGGGCATCGGTCTGGCGGTCGCGGGCGTTCCCGGTGCCGCGCTCCTCGCCCTGGCCACCTTTTTTCTGTCGATCGTCCCGATGGGGCCGCCGCTGATCTGGGTGCCGGCCACGACATGGCTCTTTGCGCACGGATCGACCGGCTGGGGCATCTTCCTGGCGTGTTGGGGCATCCTGTTGATCAGCGGCGTCGACAATGTCATCAAGCCGCTGATCATCGGCCAGGGGAGCCGCATGCCCTTCGTCCTGGTTTTGCTCGGCGTGATGGGAGGGGCAATCGCCTTCGGCTTCATCGGTGTCTTTCTCGGGCCGACGCTCCTGGCCGTGGGCTTCCGCCTGCTGAGCCAATGGAGCAAGACCCGCGCGGCCCGTTGACCGGGATACCGCGGCGCAGCGGCTTGCGCAGGTGGCGTCGCCCGGCACGTTCGCGTGCCTGTCGGCCGCCGTCCACCGACGACCTGGGACCTCAGGCTGGGGGCTATGTCGTCAGGGCCGCGCGAATGACCGCCCGCGTCTTCTCCAGCGCCGTCCGGGCCACGAGCAATGGGTCCTGTTTGTAGTATTCCGGGTTGAACAGCTCGACCGACAGCGGCCCGCGATAGCCGATCGCCCGCAGGTCGCGAATCAGCTTTGGCAGCGGTGCCACGCCGTCGCCGGGATAGACGCGTGAGGCGTCCCGAATCGTTTCGCGCGGCGGCGTCGCCGGATAGTCGTTCAGATGGAAGCCGGCCAGGATGTTCGGATTCACGCGGGCGATCCCGTCCAGCCCCGAGCCGCCCTTGTACAGGTGAAACACGTCGGGCAGCACCGTCGCCCGCGGGTGCTGCGCCTCGATCGCGACCATCACCGCCTGCCCGAGGCGGCACAGGTTTGGCGCGAAGCCCCAGATCTCAAGCGACGGCGCCACGCCCAGCTTCTCGCCGACCTCCAGCAGGTCGCGGTAGCGCTCCGCCGCCCGCAGCAGGTCCACGCCCTTCACGTCGCCCGCCGGCGGCGCCGCGATGCACATCCCGCCGATCTCAGCGATCTGGGCCATGCGCCGTCGGGCCTCTTCAAAGCCCGCGGCGCGCCGTGCGGCGTCATCGACCATCCATTCGAAGAATGTAATCCCGCCGGTGACGGCCAGCCCCCGGTCCTTCAACCGCCGGGCGACGTCCTTCAGCGTACCGCCGGACTCGAGGTGCCGGTCGATCTCGTCCGCCCACGGCTCGATGCCCTGGTAACCGGCCCTCGCCGCGATCTCGATGACATCCGTCAGCGGCAGCT
>CAZTVU010000262.1:0-2203 GCA_964617025.1 uncultured Planctomycetales bacterium
TGGAAAACTCCATCGGCTTCTTCGCCGCGCTGGCCCTGCTGATCTGCGGGAACGGCTTTTTCAAGCCGAACATCTCGACGATCGTCGGCTCACTCTATCCGCAACACAACCCCCGGCGCGACGGCGGATTCACGATCTTCTACATGGGCATCAACCTCGGCGCGGCGATGTCGCCGCTGCTGTGCGGTTACATCGGCGAGACATTCGGCTGGCACTACGGCTTCGGCCTGGCGACTGTGGGGATGCTCACCGGGATTGCGGTCTTCGTCGCCCCCTCGCTCGTTTCGCAGGTCGCGATGTTCCTCCTTGCGCTCGCCGCGGTTTCCAACATCTTCATCCTGCCCGGCATGGCGCCTCGCAACCCCGCCATTCCGGCGTACCTGAACTACGCCCTCCTCGTCGCCCTCGCGCTGGCCGGCTGGGTGACCTTCCGGCAGCTCCGGCGAGGGGCGATTCGGGAGTCGAAGGGGAGCACTTATCTCGCGCGGATCATCATCGTGGCGGGGGCGGTTGCCGCGGCGGTGACGCTCTTCCGGGAGCGCCCGAACAACCCGTTCTCGACCGGCGTCAACGTGTTCGTCGGCGTGTCGCTGCTGGTCGCCGCCCTTGTCGCGTGGGTGGCCCTCGGGCGCGGAGGAATACCCAAGGAGGCCGGCGCGCCGCCGGATCCCGACCGCCTTCGTCGCCCCGTGTGGAGCCTCATGAGCACCGAAACCGCCGTTTACCTCGGCACCGCGGCGGCAATAGCCTTCTTCGTCCTGCTGGTCTCGGGATTCGCGTTCTTCACGCCCGACGGGCGTCCGCTGACGCTCATCCCCGGCGAGTACGCCGAACGCCTCGCGGCCAGCCCGAACGCCCTTGTGCAGATCCTGGCCGTCTTCGCGAAGGAGATGAGCCGGCCCGCCGGCCTGGTGCTCCTGCTGGCCGGCCTGGTGGCGATCGTCTACGTGGGGGTCGAAACGCTCCGTCTGGACAAGATCGGGCGGGAGCGGATGTTCGTCGTGCTGATCCTCACCTTCTTCTCGATGCTGTTCTGGGCCTTCTTCGAGCAGGCCGGCAGCTCCGTCAACAACTTCACCGACCGGAACGTGGACCGCGTCTTCGAGCGCGAACGCATCACGCCGGACCAGGTCGGCCGCACGATCCACATCCAACCCACGCAGGAACAGCTCGGACATCGCAACGGCGAACAGCTCTTCACGCTGAACGTGCTCGACGAGCTGCGGGACCGGAACAAGGCCGATCCGGCCTTCACCATCCCGTGGACGGTGTCGGAGCATAATGTGGGCATGGGCGTGGCCCGGCGCGTCGAGGAAATCCCCGCCAGCACGTTCCAGTCGATCAACCCGATCTTCATCCTGCTGTTCGGCCTCGCGTTCACCGCCCTCTGGGGCTACCTGGGCAAGCGCGGGTGCGAACCGAGCACGCCGGTCAAGTTCTCGTTCGGACTCCTCCAACTCGGGCTCGGGTTTGCCGTCTTCTGGTACGGGGCCCGGGTCTGCAACGACCGGGGAATGGTGGCCCTGGGGTGGCTGTATCTCGGCTACCTGCTTCAGACCACGGGCGAGCTCTGCCTCTCCCCGGTGGGTCTGTCGATGGTGACCCGACTTTCGCCCGGCCACCTGGTCAGTACGGTGATGGGCGGCTGGTTCCTGGCCACGGCGTACTCCCAGTACCTCGCGGCGATCATTTCGCAGTTCACGGGCGTCCGGCACGAGGCCGAAGGCGGCGGGGCGGTCATCCCGCCGCCGGCGGAGACGGTCCACCTCTACGGCGGCGTCTTCGGCCAGATCGCGATCGCCGCCGTCGTGTCCGCCGTCATCTGCTTCGCCATCTCGCCCCTGCTGACGCGCTGGATGCATCAGGAAGCGAAGCCGACAGACGGCTGAGATCGGCTTCGGCGTTGCACGGCACCGCCCGGAAGCGAACGAGCGAGAAACGTCGCCGGGGGCCGGCCGCTGCCGATCCCAAGTGGAAGCGGTGACCCGGCGTTGCATGCCGCAGCGCCGGAAAGCGAAAAAACGAGAAAGCGAGAACGCGAAAAAGCGAAAAAGCCCATCGCATCGCCTGGCCGCAGCCCAAAGACGCGATTGTCGCGAGTCTTTTGTGCCGGAAGACGCTGCCCCGACCTCGACGCGGGCGGCGGTCGCCCCGCCCGTCCTGTACGGCACGGCCCGCGCGTCTTGGACTGCGGCGGCCTTGC
>CAZTVU010000262.1:2240-6204 GCA_964617025.1 uncultured Planctomycetales bacterium
TCCGAGGCAAAGCGGTGGCGTTGCCACCGCAGTCCACAGAGGCCGACGGACGACGGCTCGGGCGAAGCGGTGAGCCGGAAACCCTCGTACGCGGCCGGATCGTGTTCGGAAAAGCTCGTCGGGAGAACGGGAAGCCGGGGGATATCATCGAAAAGCGTCTGATGATGCGGTGACCTCCATACCGCATCTCAGGTGCACTCCCGCCACGGTCCTCCGAGCGTGCTTTTTCACTTTCTCGGTTTTTCGCTTTCTCGCTTTTCCGTCGTTGCGTCATTCGGTAACGGAGTCGGCACCTCCTCATCGCTCTTGCCAAGACCGCGCGCGGCGCGTACGCTTTCGCCGGTTTTTTGAACACGAAAGGGTGCCGTATGGGCAACGCATTGGGCTTTGCGAAAGCGGTTCTGGCGGCGCTGGTGCTGCCGCTGGCGGCGGGCTGTTCGGACTTGACGTGGTCGGCGGCGAGCGGACCGGGGGCGATGGAGCTCTTTGACGGAAGGAGCCTGGCCGGCTGGAAGTCTCGCGGCGGCCACCCGAACACGTGGCTTGTCGCCCGGGCCGTGTCGCTCGACGCGGCCGACCCGAAGAAGTTCGCCATCACGCCGGGCGAGGGGATCCTCGTCAACGGGCCGGACGGCAAGACGTGCGACATCCTCACGGAGCAGGAGTTCGGCGACTGTGAGCTGCACGTCGAGTTCACCGTTTCGAAAGGTTCGAACTCCGGCGTGTACCTGATGGGCCGCTATGAGATCCAGATCCTCGACAGCTTCGGCAAGGACGCCGTCACGTTCAGCGATTGCGGCGGGATCTACGCCCGCTGGATCAACAACACGAACGTCGAGGGCCACCCCCCGCGCGTAAACGTTTCGCGGGCGCCGGGCGAGTGGCAGTCGTTCGATGCGATCTTCCTCGCGCCGCGCTTTGACGCCGCCGGCCGCAAGGTCGCCAACGCCCGCTTCGTGAAGGTCGCGCACAACGGCGTGGTGGTCCACGAGAACGTCTCGCTCAACGGTCCCACACGGGCCGCGCTGTCCGAGACGGACGAGGTGGCCAGGGGGCCGCTCCTGCTTCAGGGCGATCACGGCCCCGTCGCGTTTCGCAACCTCCGCATCCGGCCGCTGGCCGGAAAGTGACGCCATGGCCAAGGCCGCTCACGCCGTCTACGAGAACCCCCTGGTCAGCCGCAACGCCTCCGCCGAGATGTGCGAGATCTTCTCGCCGGTGCGGCGGATCGTCACGTGGCGGCGGATCTGGATCGCCCTGGCCGAGGCTCAGCGGGACCTCGGCCTGCCGATCACGGCGGCGCAGATCGCCGAGCTCCAACGGGCCTGCGAGGACGTCGACTTCGACCGCGCCGCGAGGTACGAAAGGCAGATGCGGCACGACGTCATGGCCCACCTGCACGCCTTCGGCGATGCGGCCCCGTCCGCCCGCGGCATCCTGCACCTCGGCGCAACGAGCATGGACATCGTCGACAACGCCGACCTGATGATCATGCGCGACGCCCTGCAGCTGATCGCCGAGTGGCTGGCCAACGTCATCGACGCCCTGGCCCGCTTCGCCCGGCGCTACCGGGCGCTGCCGACGCTGGGCTTCACGCACTACCAGCCGGCGCAGCTCACGACGGTCGGCAAGCGGGCGTGTTTGTGGTGCAGCGACTTCGTCCGCGACCTCGAGGAGATCGAGCGCCGCATCGCCGGGCTGCGCTTCCGCGGCATCCGCGGGGCGACGGGCACGCAGGCGAGCTTTCTCTCACTCCTGGGCAGCCCGGCGAAGGTCCGCCGGCTGGAGATGCTCGTCGCCCGCCGGCTGGGCTTCTACAAGGTCGAGCCCGTCACCGGGCAGACCTACTCCCGCAAGGTGGACGGCCAGGCGGCCTTCGCCCTTGCGGGCATCGCCGCCAGCGCCCACAAGATGGCGAACGACCTGCGGCTCCTGGCGAACCTCAAGGAGATGGAGGAGCCGTTCGAGAAGGACCAGGTCGGCTCCAGCGCGATGGCGTACAAGCGCAACCCGATGCTCTGCGAGCGGGCGACGGGGCTGGCCCGCTATGTCCTGTCGATCGCGTCCTCGCCGATGCAGAACGCCGCCGAGCAGTGGCTTGAGCGGACGCTCGACGACTCGGCCAACAAGCGGCTGAGCATCCCCGAGGCCTTCCTGGCCGTCGACGGGATCCTGCGGATCATGACGCACGTGGCCCGCGGCATGGTCGTCTATCCGCGAACGATCGCCGCCCATGTCCACGCCGAGCTGCCCTTCATGGCCACCGAGGAGATCCTGATGGAGGCCGTCGCGGCGGCCATGAAGCGCGGCGACCGCGACGCGGCCAACCGTCAGGCGCTGCACGAGCGAATCCGCCGCCACTCCCAGGAGGCCGCGCGGCAGGTCAAGATGCTGGGCAAGCCCAACGACCTCCTTCAGCGACTGAAGATGGACCCGGCGTTCGCGCAGGTGAACTGGTCGAGGGCCCTCGACGCCCGCCGCTACGTCGGCCTGGCGGCCGAACAGGCGGAGGAGTTCGTTCGCGAGCACGCCGGCCCGGCCATCCGCCGCTACCGAAAGGTCCTCGGCAGGCCCGTCGACCTCGAAGTGTAGGCCCTTTCGTCGCGGCGTCTGCGCAGTCGGCACGTGAGGGAAGAAGGCAAAGAGCTCGCGGAGAAGTAGGCCGGCGGGGGCGCCGGCCCTACGGTGGTGCCGACGCCCTCGTCGGCGTTTCATCGGCCGTGTGGATGGCCAAGGGCCGAGCCGCGCCGTAGGAGGCGCCCGCGCGGAAATGGAGGGAAGGTATTCACTCTGAACTCATCGCTCGCAACTCTGAACGCGGAACACCGTCGCTGTGAGGGAGGGGTCGGGGGAGGATGTCATCGCCCCGGTGGCGCCGGCGCCCTCGTCGGCGCGGGAGGGAAGAAGGCAAAGATCGCGCGGAGAAAGAGGCCGGCGAGGCGCCGGCCCTACAGTGGTGCCGACGCCCTCGTCGGCGTTTGGCATAGGGGCCGGCAGTGTCGCAGCGGGCAATCCCGTGGAAGGGTGGGTCGTTGCTGAGCCGAAGTTGAAGCGTTGACCCACCATCATCGCTCACGCACGCGAATACCGGCTCTCGTGGAGCCCGGGGTCGTAGGGCGCTCGCCGGCCGGGGCACGGGTCGCGCGGGCAGAGCTGGCAGTTCTCGAAGTGCGTCTCCGTGGGGAAGCGCAGGCCCGAGACGCTCTTGATCGGGACCATCAGGAAGGTCTCGGTCAGCGAGACGCCGATCGCCCGGTGCGGATCGCCGATCAGATCGAACAGGAACCGCTGCTGCTCGAGCGGCCAGTCCGCCAGCGAGCCGGGGTTCATGACGGCCGTGCGCCCGAGCTCGTACCGGCGGACCAGGTGCTCCTGCAGCGCATCCCAGGCGGTTCGCAGGACGGCCTCCATGATGGCGTCCGCCCAGAATCGCTCGAGCATGTCCTCGATGGTGTGCGACCACGCCTCCAGCTCGACGCCGCACGTCGCGACAAACGGAAAGACGCGGTGGACCTCCCCCAGGTTCACGCGAAGGATGCGGCTGGTGAGCGTGACGCCGTCGACGACCACCGTGTCTTCGCCCTTCGACTCGACATACGCAAGGCGGTAGACGGCCTTGGGCCGCGCGATCGCCGCCGCCCGACCCGCGAGCCGGGTAAAGCGCTCCGCGTATTCATCGTGCCCGTCGATCCGCAGCTTCTTCCGCAGGCCGTCGACGTCGAGGTCGCACGCGATGTCGGTCAAACAGGCGGCATCCGTCATGTCCTGCCCTCAGGAATCGCCGCCGCCGGCAAAGAGCGTCGGCGGGATCGGCCGGCCGATGGTTCCCTCCTGGCCGACGGTGGCCCGGAGCAAAGTCCAATAGTCGTTGCGAGCAGCCTGCCAGAAGGGCTTCACCGGCTCGCCGGCAAGGTTGAGCGCCGCCACAGCACTGCGTGCGGCGAACGCCGCGTCGGCAGCCGCG
>CAZTVU010000263.1:0-6179 GCA_964617025.1 uncultured Planctomycetales bacterium
CACATCACGAGCATCGGCGTTCAATCCGTGCAGGCCACGAGCCGGTTGGGGCCGTTGAAACAGCGTTGAAACACGGCGAAGTCGGCCAGATCGACGTCGCCGTCGATATCGAGATCCCCCACGTTGCACGCAGCGGAAATGGGGGGCCGGTTCGGCCCGTTGAAACAGTACTGGAACACGGCGAAATCGGCGAGGTCGACGTCGGCATCGCGGTCGAAGTCGGGCAACGGTCGAAGAGTCACAATCAGCACGGCCGCCTCCGCATCCTCCAAGACCAGCGTAAAGCCGGCTGGGTCGAAACCGTTGGTTACATCCTGCGAACTCCACGCCATCCCGGTGTAGTGCAACAGGCTGGTGTCGCCGCCGTTGGCATCGTCGCCGGGGACGCCGTAGCGTTTGAGGGTGGCCTCCGCGATGCGGCACGGCTGAAGCGAGAGCGAGACCTCCACCGGCTGCGTGTCGTGAAAGTTCAGGCCCCAGATCACGATCGTGAATGGATCCCGGCTGTCGCGCGTGATGTAGAGCCGCCAGTCGATGTCGGCCGGCGCCAGCCCCATTCGCGTGCTCGAGTCGATCAGCGTGTCGCCCATGTGATCGCGGAGGCCGCCGAACATGCCGTGCGCGCCCAGCTTGTTCTGCGGCTGCTCCCAGAAATGCGCGGCAAGCACCCCGCTCTCGGCGAAGGTGAAGCATCCTTCGGCGACGCCCAGGGCCATCGCCATGGAGCTCTGCTGCTGGCCGGTGGCGTCCCAGTTGAGCGGGTTCCACTCCGTGGCCATGAGGTCGTACCCCGCGCGGCCGTACTGCGTCATGATCGCGTGGATGCCCGCGACGCCGGACTCCAGAAACGCCTTGTAGGCTCGCAGGGCACCCGTGGTCCCGTTGGCGGGGTAACCCCAGTTGCTCTTAACCGCGCTGTAGTACGGGTGATAGCCCACGAAGTCGAGCCGGACGTCCGAGTCGGCCGCCAGCGCGGAAAGCCACTGCCCGCTGCCGCTCTGCGGCGAAGGATTCATCAGGCAGCAACCGAACTTCAGCGAGGCGTCGACGGCGAGCATCGCCTCGCTGATCTGTTTGTATCGCGCGCAGTAGTCCGCCGGGCCGAGGTAGTGGTTCGTCAGGAACGTACCGTAGCCGCCGAGCTCCGGCTCATTCCCGATCTCCCAGTACCGGACCTTGGGCAACGGCCCCTCCGTCGCCGACGGCAGCTTCGGCCGCCCGCCCCAGTTCACGATGGAATCATAGACGCGACGGTCCTCGCCGGTCAGGGCCCCCTCGTCGCCCTCGCGGTACTGTTGGACGATCCCGTTCGTATAGCGGACCCAATCTGCGGCGAGTTTGTCGGGGTCGACGGTCTGGCACACGAAGACGCCGCCGTTGTTCGGGTCCTGCGCCCCGCCGCCGAAGGCGTTGGCCGTGATCACCGGCACCGCTTCATGGTCCCTCGCGTACTGAAGGAACTCGAGCGTGGTGAAGTGCCCGCCGGCAAGCCCCCAGTTCGAACCGCTGTCGATATCGCGCCAGTCGTATGTGTCGGCGTCGAGGCCGCCGGCAAGGCCGCGCGCGCCGGCTCGTATCGCGTCAGCCCACACCGCCCCGTAGCCGGAAGCCGGGATGGACCGATACGGACACTGTCCGCGGACCTGCGGGCTGAACGGCGTGCCGTTATGGAAATCGATCTCCGGCACGTGGGCGGCCGTCGCGATGACCGCGTCGGCGCTCCAGGAGGACGGGCAACTGCCCGGGGCGTAGCGATAGGCCCGGGCCGAGAACCGATACGTCGTATTCCACGTCAGACCCTTGACCGTCTTGGTTCCCCAGGCCGTCCGTACGTTCCACACCGGCGCCGCGCCCAGCGTCCCGTCGGTTTGCAGATAAGGCCTTCCGCCGACATCGGGAGAGACCCGAATGCAGAACAGATCGGTCGCCGCATCCCGCGGGTCGATGGCGATGCGCACCGTCGTCGCCGTGGCATCTGAAACCACCGGCGGATAGGGCGTCGGCGTCACCGTGTCGCACGGGGCGTCCACCACATCGAACGACGCCTCGCCGTCTCGCCAGCCGGTGATGTAAAGCGCGTCGGCCGCCCAGCCGTCGGCGTCGTTCATGACCGGTCGGCTGCTCCAGGCGGGCTTGGCCGTAAACGTCCACGCGACGGTGCGCGATCCGCTGCCGCCGGACGCCGCGCCCGCATTGGTCAGCGCCGCGTTGATTGGCGTCAGGTAGGTCGTGCCGCCCCACGCATCGGTGCGATATCCCCACCGCCCGCCGCCGGACGCATCCGCGCAGACCCACGTGCCGCCGTGCTGCATGAGGTCGCCGTCCGTCTTGCCCCACGCCAAAAAGCCCCGCCCGGCACCGGCGTCACCGCCCGCCTCCGTGAAGTTGAACAGGACACGCAGGCATCGAAGGTCCTCGTACCCGTTTGGGTCGCTGACGGTCATGGTTACGGTGTACTGGGTGGCGTTGTCGGCCACGACAGTCGCGGCATCGACGGCGGGAAGCGCCGTGATCGTGGGCGGTGCGTCGGCCGCATGAGCGCCGACCGGCCACACCGCGCATGCGAGCGCAAGAGCACATGAGACCCGGCTACGTCGAAGAATGCATGGGAAACAGCGCACGCGCGATCCTTTCCCGAGCGATTCGCCCTACCCCGTGATGGTCAGCACCCTGGGTGCCCCGCTTCATTCTTATGGTATTGTGGCGGCTTGACACAATCAAGAGGCCGTGGGATAGCTGGCGAGCGTTATCGGGCCGGACGCCCGGCCGATCGGCGTAGAACCGGAGAACTGCGATGAGGACCATTCGGGGACTACTGGTTCTGGCGTGCGTGGGTGCCTCCGTTGCGACGCAGCGGCACGTCGCCGGCGCCGAGGGCAGGCGCCCCAACATACTCTTCGTATTTACCGACGACCAGCGGGCGGACGCCGGCGGCGCCTTGGGCAACCCGGTCATCAAGACGCCGACGCTCGATTCGCTCGCGCGGCGCGGCTTCGTCTTTCGGAACGCCTACTGCCTGGGAAGCAACGTGCCCGCGGTGTGCCTGCCGAGCCGCAACATGCTGATGAGCGGCCGCGCGTATTTCCGCTGGCGGGGACCGCAGGCGTCGCCGGATGAGCCGAACCTGCCCGTGGCGATGAAGGAGGCCGGGTATGTCACCTATCACCACGGCAAGCGGGGCAACACGGCCGTGCTGATCCAGGCGAAGTTCGACGTGGACAAATACCTCAACGACGACATCGAGCGAGAAAGCGGCGAGCCGGGCAAGCAGATCGTGGATGAGGCCATTGCGTGGCTCAAGGACAGGAACGACGCCCGGCCGTTCCTCATGTACCTCGCGTTCGGCAACCCGCACGACCCGCGCGTCGCCGCCAAGAAGTACCTCGATCTGTACGAGCGGGACCGGATCCCCCTGCCCCGGAACTTCCTGCCGGTCCACCCGTTCAACAACGGCGAGCAACTCGTTCGCGACGAGCTGCTGGCGCCCTGGCCCCGAACGCCCGACGAGATCCGCCGGCACCTCCACGAGTACTACGCCGTCATGAGCGGATTCGATCATCACCTCGGGCGCCTTCTCGGCTCGCTCAAGGATCTGGGGCTGGACGGCAACACGATCATCGTCTATGCCTCCGACAACGGTCTGGCGCTGGGCAGCCACGGGCTGATGGGCAAGCAAAGCCTCTACGAACACAGCGCCAAGGTTCCGCTGATCGTCGCCGGTCCCGGGATCGCCGCGGGCGGCAGCGACGCCCTGGTGTACCTGATGGACCTTCTGCCGACGTTCTGCGAATTCGCGGGGGCGCCGATCCCGCCGGGGCTTGACGGCAAGAGCCTCAGGGAAATTCTCGACGGGCGGAGCAAGGGCGTGAGGGAGACGCTGTTCTACGCCTATCGTGAGGTGCAGCGGGCCATCCGCGACGACCGCTGGAAGCTGATCCGGTACACGCAGATCAACCGCACGCAACTTTTCGACCTGCGCGAGGATCCCGACGAGATTCGCGATCTCGCCGCCGACCCGGCACAGGCCGAACGCATTGAGCGGATGTTGAAGCAGTTGGAGCAGTGGCAGAAACAGCTCGGCGACACCACGCCGCTGACGGCGGAAAGACCGCGCGACCCGACGTTCACACCGCCGACGAGGCCCGAACGCGACGCGATCATTCCGCGAGGGAAGACGAAGTAACCTCCGTCAGTCGATGCGCTCCACATCGACCCAGCGCGGACCGACCCTCCGGCCGCCCGACGCCAGCCACGCCTCCAGCCTTGCGTCGCCGACCGGCAGGCGAACACCTTCGAATACGCAATCTGCCGCCCCGGGCCCCAGGGCCCTCTCGCCCGCCGCCGCACCGATTCGCAGGTGGGCCGATTCGGGCGACGGCGTGGTCGGAAACCGAAGCGTGATCCGGTAGGCGCCCGCAGACGCCACGGTGATCTCCCAATGGCCGAGGTCCTGATCGCCCCAGTTCCGCGCCGATCGCCAGTCCTGGCGGGTGAGCCGGACGGGGTTCTCGTGCGGCGTGCCGACGAGGTTCCGCACGGGCGCGAAGTGATGCGGGGCGCTCACATCGCGAAGCCACGCCTCGTATTCGGCGCGGAGCCGGGCGACGATATCGGGATGCGCGGCGGCGATGTCGTGCTTCTCCGCCGGATCGGCAATCATGTCGTACAGCTCCTTTCCGTCGACGAGCTTGTACCGATCGGTCCGGACAGCAGCGTTGCGGAACGGCTCGGGGGCGTCGCCGCGGTGCCACTGGAAGAAGAGCGTCCGCGCGGGCCAGCCCGCCTCCTGCCCGCGCAGCAGAGGCATCAGGCTCCGGCCGTCGAGGCGAAGCCCCGCGGGCACCGGCGCCCCGCACGCCTCCAGCACCGTCGGCAGTACGTCGATGTGTGCGGCGATGCGGTAGACAACCGCGCCCGCCGGCAGCCGCGCGGGCCACCGAACGAAGAACGGCACGCGAATACCGCCGTCGTATACGGTCCCCTTCGTGCCGCGCATGCCGGCGTTGTAGCGCGGGCGCCTCGGGCCGAAGGCGGGGCCGTTGTCCGTCAGGAAGATGACGAGCGTGTTCTCGTCGATGCCAAGCTCGCGGAGTGTCGCGAGCAGCCGGCCGACGTTCTCGTCGATGTTCGTCACCATGCCGTACACGCGGGCCGTCTCCTCGTCCAGGCCCATCGCCCGATAGGGCTTCACATACTCGTCGGCGATCTCGAGCGGGGTGTGCGGGGCGTTCGTCGCCAGGTACAGGAAGAAGGGGCGATCACGATTCTGTCGGACGAACTGCACGGCCTCCGCTCCGAAGATGTCCGTGCAGTAGCCCGGGACCTTCTCCTCGCGGCCGTTGCGGTAGAGGATGGGATCGAAATAGCCGCTGCCCGGCGGCGCGGACAACTGGGCAAGGCCGCCGTCCTTGTGGACGAGCGACTCGGCAAAGCCCCGATCCATCGGCCGCAGCGGATAGTGGTCGCCCAGATGCCACTTGCCGAAGATGCCCGTGCGGTAGCCGTGCGACGCCAGGATCTGGGCCAGCGTAATCTCGTCCGGCCGCATCATCGAACGGCCGAGATAGGTATCGACAATGCCCGTGCGATAGTTGTAACGGCCGGTCAGAAGGGATGCGCGGGTGGGCGAACAGACCGGGCTGACGTGGAACCGGTCGAACCGCACGCCCTCGCGACAAAGGCGATCCAGGTTCGGCGTCTTGATGTGCGGGTTGCCGGTGCAGCCAAGGTCGCCGTAACCCTGGTCGTCGGTCATGATGAGGATCACATTGGGCCGCGCGCCGTTGGGCGGGCCGGCCATCGGGGCGGCACGACATCCCGCCAGTGCCAGCAGAGCTGTCATCACCGCAAGAATTCGAAGGGATGAGAATGTGGCGGAATCGGGTCCGGTGTTCATGGCCACAGGATACGGCGCCCCGCGGGCTTCCGCCAAACGCGTGCGCTGCGGGCTGGCCGAAGCGAGGGGGTGTGCGGTATGGTGTTGGCGAGAGGTGACCCGATGCCGCACATCCACAGAACACCGCTAACCGCGCTGGCGCCGCTACTGGCAAGCCTGGTCAGCGCCCTTGCGGTTGCCGGGGAGGTGAGGGTGCCCGCGTTTCCCGGCGCCGAGGGCGCCGGGGCCGGCACGCCCGGCGGCCGCGGAGGGCGCGTGCTGCGGGTCACAACGCTGGAGGACT
>CAZTVU010000264.1:0-5933 GCA_964617025.1 uncultured Planctomycetales bacterium
GCCGACCGCACGAGGGCGGCCAGCTCGCGCGAAGCCAACACCTGCGGCGGGGCGTCGGCCTCGGCCGCCGCCCATTCATCCCGCCGGCCGTCGAGCGACGACCACCACCGCGCTGCGTGGATGACCTCCTCGAAACGGCCCTTTCGGCGGTAATGCAGGGCGACCTGCCGCCGCGCGATGCCCCACAGCCACGGCCATAGAGGGCCGTGCCCGGGGTCGTAACCGTGGGCCGAGCGTGCGGCGGCGAGGAACGACTCCTGGACGATGTCCGCCACGCAGGCCGCGTCGCCGCCGGTCAGCCGGGCCACGGTTCGCCAGACGCGCTGCGCGTAGGCGTCGTAGAGCCGCAGCCAGGCCTCTCGGCAGCCGTTCTGAAGGCCCTCGGCGATCTCCTTCTGCCATTGCTCGTCCATGCTGAGGGGCGCCTCCGGGTTCCCGGCAACCATCGACGGTTCATCATAGGGTTTGCGCCGAACGGGTGGAATGTGTCGGGAAAAAGCGCGAGAAGGGGGCGTGCGGCCGGCGCACGGGCAGCCAGGCTGCCGCCGGCAGCGAGCCCCGGGCGCTCCTGCCGGCGGCGGCCGTCAGAAGAGGAAGTCCGTCGACAGGAACTTCGAGTGCCGGCCGGCGACGATGTCCGAGATGATCTGCTCGTTCGCTTCCGTCGCCTTCGCCGCCACCAGGCTGCGGATCGAGAAGACCCGCAGCGCATCCGACACCGAGAGCGTCCCCTCGGCCGAGTCCTTCCGGCCGGTGAACGGGAAGACGTCCGGGCCGCGCTGACACTGGCTGTTGAGGTTCACCCGGCAGACCTGGTTCGCCAGCGGATCAATCAACCGGCTTAGCCGCCGCGGGTCCCGCCCGAAGAGGGACGCTTGCTGGCCCACCGGCGACTCGATCACCCAGCGGATGACCTCCTGCTCATCCTCGTACGGGACGATCGGCGTGACGGGGCCGAACTGCTCGACCTGGCAGATCCGCGTCCGCGGGTCGGCGGGGTAGAGGACGGCGGGGTAGTACAACGTGCCGTCGATCGTCCCGCCGCCGGGGTTGATCCGCCGCGCCCCGGCCGCGACGGCCTCGTCCGCCAGTTCCCGGAGCCACTGCGGCTTGCCGGCCTCCGGCAGCGGCGTGATCTGGACGCCGTCTTCCCACGGCATGCCGACCCGCAGCCGCCCGACCGCCTCGGCGAACCGCGCGCTGAACGCCTCGGCCAGGCTGCGATGCACGAAGATGATCTTGATCGCCGTGCACCGCTGCCCGTTGTACGACAGGGCCCCGAGCACGCACTCCTGCACGGCCAGGTCGAGGTCGGCATCCGGCAGGACGACGGCGGCGTTCTTCGCCTCGAGCCCCAGGACGCATCGCAGCCGGTTCGGCCGCGGGTGCTGGTGCTTGAGGATCGAGGCCACCTTCGCCGAGCCGATGAACGCCAGCACGTCGACCCGCCCGCTCTCCATCAGCGGGCCGACGACGACCGGCCCCTCGCCGTACACCGTGTTAACCACGCCCGGCGGAAACGACTCGGCGAACGCCGCCAGCAGCGGGGCGTGCAGCAGGACGCCGTAGCGCGGCGGTTTGAAGATCACCGTGTTGCCCATGATCAGGGCCGGGATCAGCGTGGTGAACGTTTCGTTGAGCGGGTAGTTGAACGGGCCCATGCACAGGACGACGCCGAGCGGGCTGCGGCGGATCTGGGCGACGAAGCCCTGCTCGACGGCGAAGCGGGAGCTGTTGCGGTCGAGCTCCTTGAGGGCCTGGATGGTGTCGTGAATGTAGTCGACGGTGCGGTCGAACTCCTTGCGGGCGTCGGGGAGCGTCTTGCCGATTTCCCACATGAGCAGCCGCACGACCTCGTCGCGGACGGCCTGCATTCGCGGGATGAAGGCCTCGACGTGGTGGATCCGCTCGTGCACGGACATCGTCGGCCACGCGCCGCAGCCCCGGCCGTACGCACGGCAGGCGGCCTCGAGCGCGTCGAGGGCGTCGGCCTTCGTCATCAGCGGGTAGTGGCCGAGCTTGAACGGGGCCGGCGCGCCGCCATCCACCACGCAGACGGGCGAGAACACCTCCTGGCACGGCCCGGTCCAGTCGCGCACGCGGCCGTCAATGAGGTAACGACCGCCCTGGGCGTAGTAGCCGACGCGAGCCGCCTCCGGGATGTCGATGACGCGGGGAAAGACCGGGGCGGGTGACGATACGGTTGTGGGCATGTGTGAGACTCTGTTCGGAGAACGTTATTCCGTTGTTCCGTTAGTCCGTTCTTCCGTTATTCCGAGCAGAGGGTGCTCTGTTGCTCTGTTGTCCCCAGCGTCGCATAACGCACCGTTGAAGAGCGGAAAAACGAGAAAGCCGGAAACCGAAAAACGCCTGATCATGAGCTGAACTCGCTACCGGACCGCCGGTGTGCTGCCGGCAAGGGCCTGCCCGGGCGCCTTTTTCGCTTTTCCGGTTTACCGCTTTCTCGCTTTCCCGTCGTTGCGCTATGCAACGACGGAGTTACTCGGCTGCTCGGGGGTCCGCCGTTTCGGCACCCGACCCTCCGCGCGGCCTCGACCCGCAGGCGAGGGACGCTCACAACGCATGTGCCTCACCGCTGGAGGCCGCACGCTCAGCTCGCTTGTTCGCCTCTCCCTGCCGCATCGGGAGCCCATGGCCCGCATTCTACGTTGTGCGTGGCAGCAGAACAAACGCCGTTCGCTTGCTTTGGAGCGCAGCCCCCGCGCCTGTACTTTCCGGATCGCCGACGGGGCGTCGGCTCTACATTGGCGTCGGCGCCACAGGGTAGGGCCGGCGTCCTCGCCGGCCAATGGTACTGTGCGAATTCCGGGTCATTTCTCATTCGTGCCGACGAGGCGTCGGCTCTACATTGGCGTCGTCGCCACAAGGTGGGGCCGGCGTCCTCGCCGGCCAATGGTACCGCGCGAATCAAGCCCCGTTTCTTATCCGTGCCGACGAGGCGTCGGCTCTACATTGGCGTCGTCGCCGCAGTAGCACCGGCGCCCCCGTCGCAATGCGCCGGTCCCGAGCGCGCAGCAAAAAGGACAAGGGCGGGAACGTATGTCCCGCCCTTGTCGCCTGATCGCCAAGGCTTCCTTCACCACTCCAGCCTGGGCTTACGGACACACGGTTACGTTCGCATTCGCGATCGCCACGTCGGATGCGGTGACCTGACCATCGCAGTCCAGATCGCCGTCCGTGTAGGTCGGGTTCGCCATGCCGATGTTCGCGCTGATCGCGCTGACCTCGGCCGCCGTGACATGCCCGTCGAGATTCAGGTCGCCCAGGCAGCACCCGAGGATCGCCGTCACGATCTCGGTGATGTCCGCCGAATCGACCCGCAGGTCGCCGTTCATGTCGCAGCTCAGGTCCACGCCGGCCGCGTCGTCAAGCCTCGACCAGTCGCCGGCGCCATGGGCCAGCGCCCAGGCGACGTTCCGGTGGACGTAGTTCACGTCCTGGCCGTTGATGGTGCCGTCCGCACCCGCCGGATGCGCGCCCGGAAACGCTCCCGAGGCCGAGCCGGCGACGTCGCCGCGCGAATCGCCCGCGGCATACGCGCCGTGGGCCTTGGTCGTATTGAAGAAGTTCCCGCTGCCACCGGGCAGGGCCGCCCAGCAGGTGTCCACGCTGGTGAAGCCCAGCTTGCGGTTGAGCTTGCCGGTGGACGGGTCGATCGCGAGGCCGTCGGCGAAATACCGCACGTCTTCGGCGTCGAAGTTGCCGTCGCCGTCGAAGTCGCCGATCACGTGGACGATGACGACGTCCTCATTCATGTCGCCCTTGCTGGCGCTCCAGCCGCCGGCCGGCACGACGTTCGTGCAGTAGGCGCAGCCGGGCTGCTCGAAGGCCAGCGGATTGATAAACGCCTGCATCATCGCGCAGATGTCATTGAGGTTGCGGGCGCTGTCCCTGTTGAAATCGCCCTGGACGGCGTTCCGCGCCGAGAGCTTCTTGCCGCCGGTGACGTAGAAGACGCCGCCGGTGGAGTTGCGGTACATGTAGCCGAGCGAGCCGTTCGTGCCGTCGGCGTAGGTCGTCGGCGACGGCGGGCAGTTGGCCGGGTTGTAGTGGGCCGGCAGCGAATCCGGCAGTGTCCGCCGGGTCGGAACCAAGCCCGCGGGGTTCTTCGTGCCGTAAACGGGCTGCGCCAAGGTACTGTTGGCCAGGATGTAGTTCTGGAGCGTCTGGTTGAAGTTGGGCGTGCCCGTCTGATCGATGAACCGGCTGGGATTGGCCAGGTCCGGCAGGGCATCGACGCCGGCCGTCAGTGTGAAGTTGGTCGCCAGGTACTCGCCCGGCATGTTGTAATTCTGCTGGGCGGGCGGGTTGCCGGAGAACGATCTGATGCTCTCCACGATGTTGAGGATGTAATCGGCGGCGGCGTCGTTGGCCATTGCCGGGGCCGGGCAGGCCGGCGCGCGGTTCGGGCCGTTGAAACACGCCTGGAACGCGCCGAAGTCCGCCAGGTCGACGTCGGCGTCGCCGTCGAAGTCGGCCTGGAGGCAGTTCGGCGCGGCCGAGGGCCGGTTCGGACCGTTGAAACACGTCTGGAACGAGGCGAAGTCCGTCAGGTCCACGTCGCCGTCCTTGTCGAAGTCGGCCGCCGGGTTGGCGCTCAGCGGATTACCGACCGTGGCGAACGTCTCGGGCCCGCCGACCTGCCAGCCCGTGTTGGGGTTGGCGTTGTTGACGATGGCATCGATCGTCGATCGGACGTAGGCGTTGCCGTCCGGCAGGCCGTTGCCGTCCGCGTCGATGTCCTTCATCACGTTGACCATTTCGTAGAGGCCGCTGTTGGCGTCGGCGGCGGCGCCGCTGCCGCCCGTGCCGCTGTAGCCGATCGCGAGGCGGCGGTTCTGAACCGCCAGCTCCATGATTGAGGAGCTGCCGCAGTTGGTGGCCTGATGATACGGCCCCAGGTTCGCCCAGTTCGAAGACTTGAGCTCCAGCGAGACGTTGTCGCCCATGCCCCAGCCGGGGTCGACGCCGATCGAGTTCATGGCGCCGTTCCGCGTGCCCGAGCCGACGTCGCGCGTCGCGCCGACGAGGTTCTCGCCGTTGGGCATGCGGCCCGTCACGAACAGGTGCTGGAGCTCGCTCATCTTGATGTCGCCGCCCGGCTTGCCGTCGGCCGGATCGCGGTCCGGCAGGGCCACGCCGCGGTTGGCGATGAACGAAATCGGCACCCACGCGATCACGGTGTCGAATACGGTCTTCTCATTCGGCTGGGCCGTGTTGGTGTTGAGGCAGTCGATACCGCCCGGCCCGCCGCCGTCGCAATCGCGGCAGAGGCTCTGGAGGGCGTTCGAGAATCCGCTGCCCATGCAGGCGTCCCCGTACGAGGCGATCGGGTTCCAGCCGTAGCCCGACTGCGTGGGCTTGCGATTCCACCAGGCGTCGCCGGGACTTCCGGCCTGGACGAACCATTTCGTCGGGACGTCCATCACGGCAATGTCGACGCTCGTGCCCGGATACGGGCTGGTGCCGCCGGCCGACGACCCCCACTGATAGCGGTTGATGAACGACTTGTCCGTCACCTGCCCCGTGGGCAGGAGATTGCACAACTGGTAGTTCACGAACTCCGCGAGGCCGTTGCCCGACCCGACGCTGCGGTACTGAACGAGCCACCAGCCGGTCCAGTCCGGCGTGGTCCAGCTCTCGGCGATCTGGTCGACGTAGTCGCACGGCGGCGTCGGCGTCAGGGTGAAGCCGTAGCAGCCGTCGCCGTCGGCGTCGATCCAGTCGTTCGTCGACGCCGGCGCCTGGAAGAAGTCGCGGAACAAGGTCGCGCCGCTGATGTTGACCTCGCCGCCCTGAATCGTGACCGTCGCCGAAGCGACGCCCACCGTTGCCGCCGCGACGAGCGCGGCGGTCAGCCCTGTTCGCATTGCATGCATCTTGGACATTTCTCCATCCTCTCCGATGAATCG
>CAZTVU010000264.1:5958-6176 GCA_964617025.1 uncultured Planctomycetales bacterium
TTTCGACCGAGCGATACCCACTGCGCCTCGCCCGCCTTTACCGCTGTCCGTACAGACCGTCACCGAACCGACTGATCGCGCAGCACCTCCTTCCGCCCCCGCCGACCTCCGGCGATCGCAGCGCTGCGGGGAACCGACACCGCGACCCGTGCCCGCCCCGCGGCGGGCCGCGCGCCCCCTCCGGCGCACACGGCCCGGCCCGCGGGCGTTCACTTCAG
>CAZTVU010000265.1:0-6171 GCA_964617025.1 uncultured Planctomycetales bacterium
ACTGCCGATCAGACGGTAAACGCCATATAACATTACTTATACAGGACTCAATAATCGACTTTTCGTAATCCCAAATCCATATCTCGATCATTTCGTGCGGACACCATTCTATCCGATGGGCGCTTCTTGCGCGCCTGGTCGCAAGAGCCGTATATACACGCAGCACCGGAGAACAGCGCATTGCCTCGAACCAGAAGCAAATGATGGAGGCAGAAAATGGCATCGCGAAGCGCGTCTACCCTGTCGTTCACTGTCCTGCTGATTAGCGCCGTTGGCCTTCTTGGGCCAAGACCGGCGCAGGTGCGTGCCGAAGAGCAGTCCGTTCCACCTACGCTGGCTGAGCTACTCCAGCAAGCCGCCGACCTCAAAGCGCAGAGCCAGTGGGATCGGGCGCTGGAAGCACTAGCCCAGGCGGTGACCCGTGCCGAGGAAGACCGGCCGTCGGCCGCTCTTGCCCAGGTACGGCTGGGCCAATATCGCCTGGAAATGGCCCTTCTGCCTCAGGCCGAGGAAGAGCTGCTCAAGGTCGCCCAGCAATTCCCAGACCAATCCGAGGCGATCAACTGGGCTCGGTTGTTTCTGATCGATACGTATCGGTTTCAGACCAAACCGGACCAGGCGGAAGCGGCCGGTCAGGCTCTGTTGAGCGATGCGTCGGCCTTGCCCATCCAACAGGCCTGGTGCCGAGTGAAGCTCGGTTCGCTGCTCAGCGAACTGCAGCGGCTCGATGATGCGGTCGCCGTGTTGGAAGGACTGGATTTCATCACGCTGCCCCAGGCAGACTTCGGTCCGCTGGTAGCAGGCCAGTTCCATCGCGCCGAAATCCTGATGAAACGAGGCGCTGGCGTGGAGGCGGCTCCGCTCCTTCACCAGGTAATCTCAATGGCGGCCGGGGACACTCACGCGCCCACCCGCAACTGGGCGCGGGTTCGGCTGGCCGAAGTGCTGACCCACCAGTCGCGATTCGATGAGGCCATTCAGGCTTGCGATGCGGTCCTGACGGACCACGCGGCGGGCCGGGCAGACGACCGCCAGGCGATCTGGGCGCTGGTGTGGAAGTCGCGTTCGCAGATGTTGAGCAATCAGGTCGCCTCGATGGCAGAGGCGCCTGCAGCGGCACGGATGGCCGTGGCGCTGGCGGTGGAGTCGAGTCACCCCGACCTGGGGTACGAGAGCCACTGTCTTCTGGGGGAAGTGTACAGCCGGTTGAGCAGCGAGGCTGATCGGCTGGTGAAGGCGGGTGGCAGCGCATACGTCTCATCCCCGGTTGCGCAGCTGGTTGAGGAGGCGCGCCGGGCTCAAAACTACGTCCACGAGGGGGAATGGGGTCCCCTCCTGGTCGAGGCGATGGATCACTATGGTACGGCGATGACTCTGGCCCGGGATTCCCGGCTGGGGCAGGACCGGGAAGCGGCTGCCCGCCTCCAGTATGCGACACGGATGCGGCATCTGGGGATGGGTAGCAAAGCCATCGCCACGCTGCGAATTGGCATCGCCGACCCTGCCCGACTGACCAATGCAGAAGGTCCGCTGGCCCAAGCCATCGGTTCGCTCATGGACCGCGAACAGGCCGAGGCCTGGCACGTCTACTTGATCGACCCGCAGAGGCACGCTGATCCCACAGCTTCAATTGTGGCGGCCGAGTTCGGCACGCCCGCTCCCGCAGCATCCGGTCAGCCCACAACGGATCAGTTCGGGCGTTTCTATTGGCTGGGCAGGCTGTACCTGGAGCAATCCCGGTTTGCGGGCGCAATTGAGAAGTTCCAAATGGCCGAAGGGGCGGCCACGACGGCCGGGCAGCGGGCCGAGGCCAAACTGGGGCAGGCCCGAGCCTACCGTGGCCAGGCTCACGCCTTGCGCTTGAACGGCAACCGTGATCACGCCCGTCTGTCGATGATGCACGGATACCAGGTGGCTGGCAGCGCTGTGCCCGATTGGCTTGAAGTGGCGATGACCGGCAGCGAGGGCGATGCTCACTATGCCACTGAGAAGGCGGTCTTCGGGTACGGGATTTTCCAGCGCCGTGAAGAAGCCCTTCAGACCGCCGAGGAGTTCCTGACGCGGCTCATTCTAGCGCAAGCCGAGCCGAGCAAGGTGGCATTCGCCCAATACATGAAGTTGCAGGCACTGGCTTGGAACAGCAGGTTTGAGGAGGCTATCGACCTGGCTTTTCAGATCGACAGCGAACACGCGGACAGTCCACGGGCAGTGGTTGAGCGGATACGCGTCGCCGCCTTGTTGCGGGCGTCCGGCTATTACGCACGGATCGGACAGGCGGAGGCCGGCCACAACCTTTTGGACACTATTCAGGCGCGACATCCTACGGGTGAGTTCGACGAATCGCTGCACAGCTTCCGAGCGGTTATCCAGCGCTATGCCGCTGGCAAGGGGGATTGAACGAGAGCCCAGTGCATCGAATGCGGACGGCAGATGACACATTGGCGGCCGATGATCGGCCAGTGTGGAGAGGAATCAACGATGAGCAAGCGAACGATAATCGAGCTTGAGGGGTCGAGGCGCGCGATACCTTGGGCGGTCATCGTATCGGTCGTCGCGGCTTGGATTGGGCTGGTCGGTGTTCAGCGGGCCCATGCTGATTGTACGGCAAACTGTGCGTCGCCCGACTGCGAGTGTTCGGAGAACTGCGGCGATCCCACCTGCAATCCGAGTTGCCCAGACTATGACGAGTGTGAATGCGAGGGCGGGACTGAATGTGACGGCGACTGTTGCGGACCGGACCAATGCTGTCTGACCTTCTTCGACGAAGAGATAGGCGAAGAGGTTACCGCGTGCAAGGACAAATGCTGGGACGGCTCGTGCCCAAGCACGGATAGTTGTCCTGTGTGTCCGGAACCCCCCGACGATGCTTGCGGAGATGACGAGGAGGGCTGTGAGACGGGCAGTTGCGGCGAAGGGGATTCGTCCGACGGCGGCGGTGACGGCGAGGGCTGCCCCGAGAGCCTGTCGTTCAAGTTCTTCCTGGGCCAGCGGGGATTCGGCAAAGACGCCGGCCGCCTGGAGATTCACGCAAAAGAGCCTCATACCGACATGGCCACGCCTGCGGGGTTGCGCTATTCCAAGGGCCGAAGCCACGCTCCGGATGACATGGAACTGATCGAGGATGGAAACGGCGATCTGCGGCAGGTCAAGACGCCCCAGTTGCTGGCCGACATCGTGACGGTCACGGCCTACAAGTACGAGATCCGCTTTTACGACCCGGACAACATCGGATCCTGGACCGGCACGGTTTATGACCAATCATCCCAGACGGCGTTTGGGGTGTGGACGGTGGAGAACCCGGACGGCGCCAGTGCCTTCAACCAGCTCTACATCTCTCAAAGCGTCGAGGGGAACTGCACGAAGGAATACCGCTTCGCGTACACGGCGGGGACGAAAACGTGGGCGATGGAAGCGGGCGACTGTTCGGGCACCTTCGCCGTGCTGAAGAAAGTAGAGCGATCGAGCGTATTCAGCGGTAACACGCGCACGGATACGATCAAAACCTACGAGGGGGCCCAGTTGATCCGGCAGTCCGTCCAGACCTGGCAGGATCTTGGCTGGGGCCACGTGCTCACCGCTTCGGAGACGGGCACGGGGGCGAACAAGATCGAGGTGTCGCGCGCCTGGTACACGAGCAGTGGGCAGACGGGCAAGTACAAGAAGCTCAAGAGTTGGACGAATCCCGACGGCTCCTGGGCCATGCGCGATTACGATGCGCAGGGTCGCGTGACGGTCGAGGTGCGTTCCTGGAAAGACACGGCCATGCCCGGCACCGTCGATCCGGACACGGCCCATGCGATCGTCAACGACTACACGCCCATCTCGGGCACCGATGACGATGGGTCGCTCTTCCCGAACAAGCCCCGCACCGTGACCGAGAAGATCGGCGGCACGATCGTATCCAAGACGCTCCATGTCTACTACGAGGACACGGCCAACCAGCGGATCGTCGAGATCGTCGAGCGGGCGGCCGCCCCGGCCAGCGGCTACGGGGCGACGGGCAACCTGCGCACGACCATCGCGTATTATCTGCCGGGCGCGAACAACATCGCCCGCAGGCACCTGGCCAGCGTGACGCGTCCGGATGGTACGGTGGACGTGTACACGTGGGCCACCGGCACGTACACCCCGGCCACCACGAACGGCTCGCCCAGCCCGGGTACGTTCACGCCCGGCACGGGCGCGACGGATACGGACATTCGTTCGATCGTCGAGCACCAGGGTCCCAGCGGCCTGGTGGACGGCAAGTCCACCAAGGAAATCATCATTACGAATGAGGTGGGGCAAACCTATCTCCGCGAAACCTACGCCTACGATTCCGGCTACAGTGCCTCGCCGGTGGAGTGGGTCGCCTATGCTTATGACGCCCGCGGTCGAAAAACCGACGAAGGGCGGAGCAACAACACGCACATCGAGACAGCGTATTATGACTGCTGCCGGGCGTCGTCGATCACCGACGCTTTCGGCATCGTAACGGAGTTCGAGTACGACGCGCTGGGGCGGCTCGAGAAGCGCATTAAGAAGGGATTCGAGCAGGACGGCAGCGACGACGTCGTGACGGAGATTGCGCGCGCCGGCAATGCCACGGGCCTGCTGGTGACGGAGACGACGGAAGATGGTGGCTCGACGTTGAGTCTGACCGCAACGAAGCAGTACGACGATGCCGGGCGCCTGGTCGAGGAGACCGATTACGCCGGCGTGACGACGACGTATACCTATGACCAGACGGGCGCGGGCGGGGAGAAGGTCACCACCGCCATCGATGGCACGACGATCACCACCATCCGCGAGTCCTGGCTCGACGGTTCATTGAAGAAGGTCACCGGCACCGGCGTGGTTCACAGCTATCATGACAATGGCGTGAACCAGGACGGGACGCGCTGGACGAAAGCATATGCCGGCCACAGCTCCGGCGGCACCGTCGAGAACTCCCCTCAGTGGATCAAGACGACGGTCAACGTGCTCGGGCAGTCCATCGAAGAGCAACGCCCCGGCTACAACAGCAGCACGGTAACGACAAGCTACGAATACAATGATCTTGGCCAACTCATCAGCATGAGCACGACCGGCCAGGCGGAGACGCTCTATGAATACGACGATCTGGGCCATCTGGTCCGCTCTGGCCTCGATGTGGACGGCAATGACACACTTGACCTCGACGGGACCGATCGCATCACCGAAAACGAGACGACCTACGAACTGATCAGCAGCGCCTGGTGGCGCCAGACGGCACGGCGGGTCTACGCCACGGACAACGACGACACCGCCACCACGGAGCAAACGTCCCGGCAGCGCCTGACCGGCTTCGGGACCGGTGTGGCCAGCGAGACGGTTACGCTCGATGTCAACGGGAATACGACCACCACCATCGTGGCCGTGGACCGCTCGGCAAGGGAAGTCACGACAACGGTGGATTACCCGGACTCCGGCACCGACGAAGTGCGTGTTACCGTCAACGGCCTGCTCACGTCGCATACGAGCAAGACCGGCCTGGAAACGACCTATGCCTACGATGAACTCGGCCGGCAGACCGGCGTAACCGACCCGCGGACCGGCACCAGCGAGACGCATTACAACAGCCTCGGCCAGGTCGATTGGGTCGAAGACGCGGACGACAACCGCACGAGCTACACCTACGACCCGGATACCGGTCGGCTAGCGTCGATCGCCAACGCGGACAATAAGACGCAATACTTCAGCTACAGCGACCGCGGCGAGGAGGTTCGCACCTGGGGTCACACGCCGTACCCGGTCGAGCAAGTCTACGACGACTTCGGCCGGCGGACGCAGATGAAGACCTTCCGCGGCGGCAGCGGGTGGGATCAGCCCACCTGGCCGGCCAGCCCTGGCACGGCGGATGTGACCACGTGGGTCTACGAGGATGCCACCGGCCTGCTGCTCGAGAAGCGCTACGCCGATTATGGTACAACCGGCAACAAGATCGCCTATACGTACACCGCCGAGGGCAAGCTCGCCAGCCGCACCTGGGCGCGCAGCAGCAGCGGCAGCCACGTCACGGCGTATGACTACGACGCCGACACCGGCGATATGACGGAAGTCGATTATGCCGACACGACGCCGGACGTGACGTTCACCTACGACCGTCTCGGCCGCAAGAAGACCGTCACCGACGTCGTCGGCACGCGGACGTTTGTCTACAACGATGACATG
>CAZTVU010000266.1:0-3192 GCA_964617025.1 uncultured Planctomycetales bacterium
TCGCCGGATGGCGGCGTGGCTGGACCTGGGCGAGGCCCGGGTGCGGCGCCTGTGGCGCCAACTGGGCTTGAACATTCCCCGCCGCAGGCCGCGCCGCCGCCGTTCCGGCAACGACATCCGCCTGCCGGGCGCGGTGCGCCCGAATGCGGTCTGGAGCTACGACTTCATCCACGACCAGATGGTCGATGGACGCCCGTTGAAGATGCTGTGCGTGATCGACGAATACACCCGCGAGTGCCTGGCGATCGAGGTCGGAACCAGCCTGCGGGCGCAGGACGTGATCCTGACCCTGTCGCGGCTGATGCGGCGCTACGGCAAGCCGGCCTGTGTCCGCTCCGACAACGGCGCCGAGTTCACCGCGGCCAAGGTGATGCGCTGGCTGCGCGACGCGGCGATCGGCCCGGCGTTCATCGCGCCGGGCAGCCCCTGGCAGAACGGCTTCGTCGAGAGCTTCAACGGCAAGCTGCGGGACGAGCTGCTGAACCGCGAATGGTTCCGCAGCCGCGCCGAGGCAAAGGTGCTGATCGAACGCTGGCGGCAGTTCTACAACGAGCAACGGCCGCACAGCGCCCATGGCTACAAGCCCCCGGCGAGCGTTCGCCGGAACTGGTCGGAACCCGATACCATCCACCCCGGACTCACCGCCTGATTGGCTACACGATTCGTCTCAGGTCACTTGCTCTTCCAAGCACGATGGACAACCGATAGCGGCGACACACGTGCAAGTCGTTGACGGGCAAGCCAGTCTGCGTGCGCTCCGGCGAAGAAGTTGGCGCGGGTTTTGAGAGAACTGAGAGCAGAAGAGAGTCGAACCGGGCAACTTCTGGCCACCCTGCCACTACCGCGTGGCACACGCGGAACCGGCCTGGACCCCGCGTGGTCTCGCGGAACCCGCAAACGAAAACGCCCAACCGATGAGGGTTGGGCGTTAGGTATTGGTGGTGGAGTATAGCACTCACTCACACCACCATCCCACGGAAAACAGCATTACCAGCGCGGGAGCAAGGAACAACGAGGGCTAACTGGCCCCGTTTCACAAGTTCGCTATGCTGCGCTCATTCCTCGCCACATTTCCGCGGGCGACCGCGAACTTGGCTACCCACCTGATCAGGGCACTCGCACCGGTCGCGCGACTCGTGGCCGTCGCGCCTGGCTGGCGGTCTGCAGGTTGGCTGTCCGAGAAAGGATCCGGAGTATTGCCTGGTCGTGGTGATATGCCCGGAAAGCATCGGCCACCGAGGTATCGATGAACGTGGCCGTCGTCTGGCCATCCGCCGGAGCCGACACCACACCATCCGGAATATCTCTGGACCAACCCCTGGCAGCCCGAAAGCCACTCACCAAGTGTGAAAAGTACGGCCAAGCGTGGTCCAGATGTGCGTCATCGATGGTGACCAGCACGCCGGTCAGTTCACACTCAACCCGCCCTTGGTCATCCCCATACTCTGCGAAGGCACACTTCTTAGCTAGGACCAGGTCGAGTGCGACTGCCTCACGACACGCACCATAGAAGTCCTTCGACCGGTCCCCCGCAAGGCCTTTGACGGCCCAAATGTACGAAAAGTCCGTGGCAGTCCCGTCTTGGCGGATAACCCAGAAGCCGGAACTACTCCAGCCGGTCCCGGTGTTCAGGCGCCGCTCGAAGTGCGCAATCTGACCGTCACCCTTGGTCGGTTCGCCGACTGCGTCGAGTACCGGGTCGTACCGCTCGATGAGCGCCACTAGATCGGCGTGGTCAACCTGGTCGGAGACACGCTGCCCGTCCCGGTACCGGTGCAGCACGGCCTTGTAGTGCTCCAGGGCGCTACTCTGGGTCCGGAAACTCCGGGAACCGATCACGACGGACTTGGCCATCCGTTCTCCAATACATCAATGCCGCGAGGGCCTGTTAGGTCTCAAGGGGGAGCACCCCGGGTGCAAGGCCCTCTTCGCACATCAAGCGCTGCAACTCTGCGGCGCTTGACGACGGAATGGTCAACGTAAGCATTCCACCAGCGACGGCCTCCCACCCGCCGCCCAGGGAGTGCAGATGCCGAGCAAGCGGATGTTCATTGTTAAAGCCACCCGAGGTAAGAAAGCGGAAATGGGCATATGGACGGGGCATGCAAATCGAGGTCAGTCGCAGCTTGCCGTCTTCGCCTTTGTCGGCGTTGAACTCGTCGCCCCAGTACAGCCTGAGTCCGGAAAACGGTCCCAACTGTCGTTCGGCTAGGCGATACCGATTTCCACCGAGCGGGACAACGCCAACCTCTTCCTGGTCCCATTCTTTGCAGCGCACGAGATCGAGTTGCCCGTCGTCATTCCAGAAGGGACCGCCGGAATCATCGTCAGCCGGAAACTCCAGTACGGCATCCGCTGCGCCTTCGACGAGAACGTAGAAGGCGCTGGGGAATGAATGGGGTTCAGCGGGCACGGCGTCCATTTGATTCAATCTTCATTACAAGACGCCGCGACCGGTCTCGGACTTCAGAAGCGCCGCAAGCTGGGAGCCCGACTTCAATTTCTCAATGAATGTGCAGCCTGCGTTGTTGGGCTGCCAGTAAGGACAGGCGAGAAAGTACGCGTCCAGAAGCCCCGTCGCGTTCTGCTTTCGTCGCAACACCATGTTTTCGCCATGAACGGGACACGTTGCCAGCTCGACCCCACGGTGGCCTGAGTTCAGATCCGACTTGAGGTCATTGAGGCGGGTATCGATGATCTTTTCCGTGCCCTTGTCAGTGAGGATGATGCCGAACTCCTCGGCCGTCACCGAAAACTCCGGCGCAGTGGTATCCGTCATTAGGCCGTAGTCGTTTCTCTGCAGCTTTTCGGTGTGCATGCAAGCTCGGCGGTCACCTTGCAGCACGTACCACCCGGTGCAACCCCAGTAGAAGTCCTTGGGCTCCGCCACGGAGAGGTCACGCTTCCACTGCAATTTCATGGGCCGACCGCAAACGCGACATTGCTTACCCAGGGTATCGGCGAACGCGTTGTACTGCAGTACATGTGTCGTCTTCAGGTCGATCTCGACCTTGTCGATGGCACTCTCAGTCTCGAAGATCTTTTCGGCGGCACGCACCTCCTTGCCCTGATTGAGCTCAGAGAGAAGTTGGTCGCGCTCGGCCCGCAGGTCTTCCCACCGCTTGCGAGCGCGATCACTGAGACTGCCGCTCGACATGCGCTGGTTCCGCAGATGCATGATCTCGTCGGTGG
>CAZTVU010000266.1:3202-6107 GCA_964617025.1 uncultured Planctomycetales bacterium
CGTTGACCGAACGCAGGCGGTCCTTCTTGCGCGTGATTTCATCGACGACCTCCGCGCCGGTGGCACCGCCCTGGCGCTTGTAGGCTTCGTAGCCTCGCTTGATCCCTGAAATCACCTGAACGGTGGTGTCGACGAGCACTCCGAGCAATGTCCCGAGGCCATTGGCAAGGCGGTCAAAGAAGCTCATAACGCTTCCCCTGAAAGCAGCCGGCTTTGCTGAGCCAGGCGCATCGACAGCAGCCGGTTGGTATCGGCACGATACGAGGTGAGGATCGCCCCCTGATTCCAGTACCGGTCGAACAGGAGGCCTCCGGCAAATGCCGCTGGTATGGCCAGCAATCCGCCGCCAACGGCATAGACCGCTGCTCCAGCCAACTTCGCGGCGACGATACGCTGCCCTCGTCGGGCGATTGCAAGTTTGAATTTGTCGAGTGATTGCTGCCCGACAGAAACCTTGTATCCCTCCCAGGTCGCGATAGCCACCAGGGGGAAGAGCGGACTGAAATAGTCAAGGAAGCGCTCGGTTACCGAGTCATCCATGACATCGAGGGCAGACGAGACTTGATCGTGCAAGTCCCTTTCGGTGATTCCGCTATCCAACACCAGACCGGAGTGGGCGACCTCATGGGTGGCCAGGATTTCAATGTCAGGGTAGCGATGCAGCGCCTCTTGAATGTAGCCCGCACTGTCTGTGGCCTTTAGCTGCAAATAATCTGCCGTGACCCCGTCAGGACCAACGATCCGCATATCCCAGCCAGGTTGATTCAGGGAGTCTGCCAAAACGGCGTGATAACCGTCTGGAAGCAGAACGGGGCCCACCTGCTCACCAGCGTTCAAGCGATCTGCGACCAGATACTCGAAATACTTGCCCTTGGCGGTGTTAACCGCCCCTTGCAACTCCTCGCTACTTAGTCCGAACAAATGCTCGTCGGACAGCGACGGATTAGTGACGCGAATCGCCTCAACGAGACGAGGATCAATATCGTCGATGCCGTGATCAAGAAATACTTCTGCAGACGCAGCGGCCAGTGTCACGTCAAAGAGCGATTCCCGATTGGCCTTCAGATACCGCTGAAAGGCATCGTAGAACCGCTCACCGGCAGGCCGACCACCAACGTCTCCGTAGTGATTACTCAGCCGGCCAAGCCTGGTGGAGGTTATGGCGTTCATGATCATTTAACCGCATTGCGAATAGCGGACAACTCCGATTTGACCCGCTGCAAATCAGCGACCCAACCCGATGCGGAAATACCTTCCGGCTCGAGCCCCAATCCTTCTTCGATTCTTGAAACGCGCTTTTCAAGCCGCTGAATGAAGGTATCCATGCCGCCCAGCACCTCCTCAACCATCAGGAGATGTTGCTCAATCTGAGAGCGCAATTGGCTCATCGTGAGTTCTTCAAACATATTCTCTGCCTCCCTTCACAGTATCTCGCAGCCGAACCTCAGTCGGCCTGCCGCCGAAGCCAACCCGGTATGTCGTCGGCCCCAGCACGCTTGGCCTTGTCGTCCGGCTTTGCATCGTCCGGGAGATCTCTCCAAACTGTCAGGAAATGGGCACCCGGCGATCCGTTTTGGACCAGGACGTAACCGGACCGCAGCTCCTTCCGCCCCCAGGTTGTCTGCCACCGTGCTGAGAACGACCACAATTCGCCACCATCAGCGTGACCCTTGAGGAACTCCTTCCACGCTGCGTTGAGGTGACCGAAAGGCAGTTCAGGCGCCGCCCTGAGAGGATCCGTGACGACCTCGCGCTTCTCAACTTCCTGCACCGTCAGTCGCTCCAGCAGGTGTTGCCGCTCGACGGCGAACTCCCGTTCCTCCTCAACATCGGCATCATCCTTTTTCTTGAACATCTCCTTGGCCTTCATGTAAACCGCAACAGGCCATACTGCGACAACCAGAATGGCAGCCAGGATCGGCGCGACGATGTTGTTGAGGATTCGGTAGGAAAGCTTCTTGCGATCCGGGTTGACCGCCTCGAGCAGTTCACGAAGGGACTCGGATTCCTTCTCCTTCGTCAGCCGATGGGCACCGTACACAACGGCGAGGACCGCGATGCCGACGCCCAGGTACCAATAGAGGTAGATCACGCCGCGCCCCCGTCGTCTTTGCTGGCTCGCGGGAAAACCGTCATGGCGCCAACTTCATAGCCCTCAGGGGCGCCATCAGACTCGGCGACCCCGTTGTGCTGCACGCGGGTGGCAACGACGACCCCTCGCTCGACATCCAAGAACAGGTCGCGCTCGAAGGTGCTGCCGTAGCCCATGTGTACGTACTCGAGCTGCTTGCCCTGCGGAAGACGGATCGTGCCGGAGTACCAATGGGCGAACACCCTGTCCGGAAACCCGGGGAAGATGGTTGCCAGCGACGCATCGGTCCCGTCTTCGAGCGTTCCGTTCAGACCGATCAGGTACAGGCGGTCGTCAATGATCTCCCAACTGCCGACGTAGCCGCGCCATAGGGCCGTGCAGTTCGACTCGAAGCGCGGGTTGGTGCCCCCCCCCATCGCGAAGTAGTCGCTCAGGGGGTTCGTGCACATGGCCACGTCCTCGCCCTGGTAGCGCAGCCTCTCTGCAATCTGAGCTGTCATCGCCTGCCTTCCCCTTTCCTGAGTCCGGTTGTCGTTCCCTGCCTGGGAGCCGATGGGGCGATCCGGCCAAAGACCCGCGATCGTCACCCGGCCTTCCCGATCCGGGGCTTGTTTATCCGTTTATGATTATTATTTTACGACGCACTACCATCTTATGATAGTTTCATGGACTCATTCTAGAGCACACGATATACTTTCCGCAACAGACCGCACCAGCCTTCGCTAACCAGAATGAGCACCCACAGGATGTCGAACGAGCAGCTTGCAGATCTAACCCAGCCACAACGCGACCGGCTCGCGTTCGTGGAGTTGC
>CAZTVU010000267.1:0-6055 GCA_964617025.1 uncultured Planctomycetales bacterium
CGTCCGAGCGCGCCGCGGCCCCAACGCAGCCTGCCGCCGGCGCCCAGACAGCTTTGGCGGACGCTCTGGCGGAAGCGGCCGATCCGGCCAAGGCCGCCGAGGAGGCCATACGGCGGCTGGCCGCAAGCCGCCCGGCGGCGATCCTGACGTGCGGGGCGTCGGCCACGTCGCTGGTTCTCGCCTGTTCCACCGACGTCCCGGTTGTCTTCTGCATGGTTCCCAACGCACTGGACGCACCCTTCCTGATTGATGAGGGGCCGCGTCGTCGGCCATTGGCCGGCATCACCACGGACGTGGCGCCGTCGGAGCAGATCGACTGGATCGCGCGGATTTGCCCCGAGGTCCGAACCATCGGGGTTCTCAGCAGCCCGCGAACGCGGCGGACAGCCGAAGCGATCCGAGCGGCCGCGGCGATGGAAGGAGTGCGGATTCTGGTCATTGACGCCCGCCTCGACGACTTTCCCAGGGCCATCGAGGCGCTGAATGCCCGGTCCGCATCCGGCGTGCTCATGTTGCCCGACGCCGCCGTTTACAACTCGGTCAATGTTCAGCGCCTCCTCCTGTGGGGCATTCGACAGAAGAAGCCGGTCTGGGCCTTCTCGGCCAACATCGTCAAGGCCGGGGCGCTGGCCGGCCAGTTCAGCGACAACGAGGCGCTCGCCGCGCAGGCGGCGGACCTGGTCGAGAAGGTGATCCGCAGAGAGGTCGGGGCCGCAACCAACCTACAGTATCCGAAGCTCGTGCGGACGGCGATCAACGAGCGCACGGCGGAAATCATTGGCGTGATGATCCCCCCAAGCGTGCTGGCGTCGGCATCCTTGCGGTTCGGCAAGGGGCCCTGATCGGCGGGAATTCGGATGGCGCTTCCATGAGCACCGGTCCCCTCCATCGCGTGCGTCTGCTGGGAGTCGGCGCGTGCCTGGCCGCCGCATCGGGTGCGTTTGCCGCGACGACGGCGCCGGCGTCGCGGCCGGCCGGGCGGGAACAGAACGCCGCCGGCCCCGCCGAGGCGGAGGACCTCGAGTTGCTCACGCTGGAGGTGCCCACGGTTGTCACGGCGTCCCGCCATGAGCAAAGGATCACGGACGTCCCCGCCGCCATGAGCGTCATCACCGCGGAGGACATCCGTCGCGCCGGGGCGCGTTCGGTCCCCGACGCCCTCCGCCTTGTGCCGGACCTTGCCTCCGGCGCCCACGCCGTGTCGCCGCGCGGCTACCAGGGGTTCCTCAGCAACGGTGTCCTCGTGCTCGTGGACGGCAGGCAGATCTTCGACTCCGTCTTCGGTGGAACGCTCTGGCACAGTTGGCCGTTCCAGTTGGAGGACATCGAACGAATCGAGGTGATTCGCGGCCCCGGCGGCGTGACCTGGGGCGCCAACACGCTCAACGGCGTCATCAACATTATCACCAAGGATCCCGCCGAGCAGCAGGGGTTGACGTTCATCGGCGGCGGCGGGTCGCGGGGATCCCAGAAGGAGCACCTCGGCTACGGGTTCTCCGACGGCAAGCTGCGACTTCGGGTCTCGGGCGAGTACGAGGGCAACGACGGCTTCGTTCACGGCGGCTCCTGGCTGCGCGGGCTGGACGATGACTACAAGGCGGGCCGCATGGGCGTCCATGCCGTCTACGACGCGGGGCCCCGGGACAAGCTTACGTTGTCGGGCGGCAGCGCGCTGCTGGACGGCGGCTATCCGCCGCCGCCCGGCGCCGGCTTCGGCCTGTCGCACAACTCCGGCTCGCAGGCGAACTACCTGCTGGCCCGGTGGGACCACGCCGTCGCCGACGACAACCGATGGATGCTCACGGGCTTCGTCAACGATTTCCAGGCCTCTCCGGGCGTGCCCGCCATCGACTATCGTTATCAGCAGTTGGCGCTGCAGCTCGGGCACACCTTCCGCCCGACCCCCAACCACACCCTGACCTGGGGCATCGACGCCCGCACCGACCTGGTCGATGCGAGCGGCGCCGACCCCTTCATGCTCACGGAGGATTTCCTCAGTACGGCGATCTTCGGCCTGTATGTCCAGGACGAGTGGCGATTCGCCCCGCGATGGGCGCTGACCGCCGGCGCCCGGATCGATTATGAGTTCTACGGGGGCTTCCAGCCGAGCGCACGGGTGTCGCTGTCACACGAGCTGGCCGACAAGTCCTTCGTGTACGGGGCCGTGTCGCGGGCCTTTCAGGCGCCGTCGGTCGGGGCCCGGTTTCTTGACACACCCATGCTGAACGGGCTTGCCCGGGTGACCGGCCGAGGCGACGTCCCCGAGGCGAGCGTTCTTGCCTATGAGCAGGGTTGGCGAAAAAAGTTCCTCGACCGGCTGGACATCGGCGCGAACCTGTTCTGGAACGACTACCGCCGTTTGCCGGCCCTGGTCCCGAAGCCGGGCCCGCCCGCCCTTTTCGGCTTCGACTACGACAGCGCGGCATCCTCGCAGATGTACGGGGCCGAGTTCGACGCGAAGTACGCCGTGCTCCGAAACCTCACCCTGCTGGGCCACTACACGTTTCAGCAGTTTGACTGGGACTCCTCTGTGCGGCCCATGCAGAAGGACATCATGACGCCTCCGAAGCACAAGTTCATGCTCGGAACCCGCTACGACCCGCTGGACGACCTGCATTTGTCCGCGCACCTCTATTACGTCGATGCCGTGCAAGCGCCGAATCCCGCCAATCCGTTCGTGCCGTGCCCGGTGCCGCATTACTTCCGGCTCGACCTGCGGGCCGAGTACGAGTTCTGGAACAAGCGGGCCTCCGTTGCCGTCGGCGTCCGCAACCTGCTGGATCCCAGCCACCGCGAGGGCGGCACGATGTTCCTCAGCGATGCCGAGGTTCCGCGAATGGTCTATGCGGAAATGCGGGTCACGTTCAAGTAATCGCCGCCCGCCACCGTTGCGCGCCGTCCGTCCCGTTTTCCCGCCTGGACAACAGCAGCGATCTCTCGTGATGTCCCCCGCGTACAAGCCCGGGTCCAGTCCCCGTCGGGGGCCCTCAGGAAATCATCCTGACACCTTTTTCAGGGCGACGGCGGGGGAGTCGGTCGGGTCGACGATGTGCTTCGAGAGGATGGTGCGGACGAAGGGCTCGCTGGTGCAGTCGGTGTGGGAGCCGGTCCAGCCGTAGGCCTCGTATCGGGACGACCACCCGATGTTGATGATCCGGCCCTTCAGCTCGGGCGGGACGCGCAGCCCGCGGAGGCCCGCCGAGTCGTCGAACGTGCCGTCAATCGTCCCCAGCGCACGAACGGGGCCCTCGAGAATCGGATCGCTCGGCGAATAGTAGACGTACACCTTTCCGTCGATGTTCTTCATCGCCTTACGCATGTCGTACTTCCACGAGAGGCTCGAGCCCAGCAGGATCACATTGTGCACCCGGCCGGGAGGCTCGACGGCCTCACACGCCCACACGGCCACGCCCGTGCCGGCCGAGAGCGCGATGATGTGAACGCGGCTCCCCGGATACTCCTTTGCATACCGGGTGATTTCCTGCCCCAAGTCGTAGCCGCGGGCCTGCGGGATGAAGCGGAGCGTCTGGTCGAGCGCCGGGTTCAGCGTCCGCGACCACTGCCAGACGATGATGTTGCCCTTGTAGCCCGCGCGGGTGAGCCCCTCCCGGACCTCCGCCACGCCGAAGCCCCAGTTGCCCGCGCCGTCGATGTAGTAGGTCCGCCCGAACCGGTCGCGGGGGTCGGGCCCGCAGCCGCACGCCAGGGCCGAGACCGCCGCCAGGCATCCCAACGCCGCCGTCGTTCGTGCTCGTGAAGGCATGCTGATCGCCACCTGGGTTATGGGCTTTTCATCGGACAGACGAGCAGGCTCTTGCCCGGCCAGTGTAGGTCATCGGACCGCGGGGTCAAGGACGTTAGCGCTGCCCCCGGCGCGACGCTCGAAGCCGTCTCGTCCTGCCTCGGTCGGCATGCGACAACACATTATCGGCGCACCGAGAGGATCGCGGCCTCGCTCTGGTCCCACTCGATGGTGAACGTCCGGCCGTCGCCGAGCGGCCGATGGGCCTCGCCGGCCCGTTCATTGCGCACGTCGATCTGCGGCGACGCGAAGTGAATCGTGAGGGGGACGGTGTCGAAGACCAGGTCGTCCATCGTACCCGCGGCGGACACGCCGGCCAGTCGCAGCGGGTTCTTCACGACGAGCACATACAGCCGATCGTCCTTCTGCCAGTACACCGCCTCCGCCAGGGCCGGCTCGGCGTCGCCGACCCGCAGGGCCAGGCGCGACCTGACTCCCGCGGCGGCCAGGATTTCGACGATCGGCTCGCGAAGCGCCCGCGCGCCGGACGGATCGGCGGCGCGGCGGCGAAGGTACTCCATCAGCGACACGTTCAGCAGCGTGGCCGACCCCTCGCCGGTCGCCTGCCGGACGAACGTCGGCCGGTCGCGCTCGGCGACGACAAATCCCTTCGCCCGCCGGCACTTCGACCAGATGTCGTCGGCCGCCGTCAGAAACGTGGCCTTGGCGTGCCGCTCCGGATCGGTCTCGGTGAGCAGGCCGCCCCCGAAGAGCGAGCCCGGTCGCACCGGCGGGGCGGCCGGCATCCCGAAAAGGTTGTCGAGGACCGATCCGCTCCGGCCGCGTCCGTGCTGGTCGAAGTGGCCCGGCAGGTGGTCGGCGATCACGTGCCCGCCGCGCCGGCAGTAATCGCGGATCGCGTCGGCCTCCGCGTCTGAGAGGGCGAGCGCCCGCGGCAGCACGAGAACGCGGTACTGCGATGGGTCGATGCCGTCGGTCAGGAGGTCGGCGTACGAGACGAAGTTGTATTGGAGCCGGGCGTCCTCCAGCAGTTTCGTCCACGCCCAGAAGGCCGCGACGGTCGAGGCGTGATCGTTGTTCAGCGACGTGCTGCGGTTGATCCACGTTCGGCCGTGGGCCTGGCAGTCGATGAACCAGCTCACCTGGACCGACGGATGGGAGTAGTAGATCGCGACGCCATCATGGACCCACCGCCCGCCGAGGATCGTTCGGGAGGCGTCGGCGAGCGTTCGGATTGCCGGCCCGGCCGGGAGCATGTCGCGCCCCGGGGCGAACCAGCCGTCGGCCCACGCGATCACGCCGCGGTTGCCGTGGGCGAAGTAGTACCAGTGGAACCAGCGCGCCTTCGGCGTGCGCGGGTCCAGGAATCCCGTCTGGACGAGGGGGATTTCGTTGCCGGGGTTGAACGACCGCAGGATCTCCGCGGTCGCCCCGACGTCGTACGCCTCGAGGAACTGCACCTTGCGGGCCACCTTTGCATAGTCGTAACCGCCGTACGGGGCCGGGCACTGGGCGCCGACGAACCCGCAGGGCGTCTCGGGATCGAGGCGGTTGGCGGTGTCCACGAGGTCGCCGACCAGATTCAGGATCTGCGAGTCCATGTAGCTCCACGCGTCGCACATCGCCGACAGGTTCCACGCGGGCCAGGGCCGCGTATAGACGTCCTGGAAGTCGTCCGGGGTGGCCATTCGCCGGCCGAACAGCCAGGCATGGGCGCCCCACTGTTCGCGGACGGCGGCCAGCGTCAGCGGATGGTTATCCCACCGACAGGGCGACGTGAACGTGCTCCAACTGATCTCGTCGTCGAGGGCGTAGGCGGCCCGCGTGCGGTATCGCCGCGCGGCGGTGACGGCCCGGGTCACCTTGTCGGTGAGCCGGGCGCGGACGGCGGGGTCCGCCAGGCAGACGGGGCGCCGGGCGGCGGCTCGCTGCTGCTGACTGACGTCCTTGAGATGGAGGTCGCCCTTGCCGGCGGTGTGGTCGAGGTACCACAGGAAGCCCTGGCCCTCGTGGAGGTCGGCGTCGGGGCCGGGCGCGTGGTCGCAAAACCCGCCGTTGAACCCCGCCTCCTTCATCCGGCGGGCGAGGTCCGCGTCATAGGGCCGCCCCCAGCGATACCGCCAGGGCATCAGCACCCAGCGGTCCCAGCGGTTCAACAGAAGGGTGCGATCCTGCCGGACCCGCCGGTAATCCTCCGACGTGCGGACGTACGCGGCGAAGTCCTCGCCCCGCGCGGGCAGGGAGGCGAAGGCCACGGCGAACGCGAGGGCGTACCGGCAGCGCCTCATGCCG
>CAZTVU010000268.1:0-6042 GCA_964617025.1 uncultured Planctomycetales bacterium
GTCGCCGTCCTCGGTGCCGGCGGCGTCGCGCGGGCGATCGTCGCCGGCCTGTGCGACTGCGGCTGTCGCGTGACGATCTTTAACCGCACGGCCGAGCGAGCGATGCAGCTCGCCGCCGAGTTCGGCTGCACCGCCGCACCGAACGACGAACGCGTCCGCCCCGGCACACGAATCGTCGTCAACGGCACCAGCATCGGCATGCACCCCGACGTCGACGACACCCCGCTGCCCGCCGACCGCCTGCGCCCCGACATGGTCGTCTTCGACACCGTCTACAACCCGATCGAGACGCGGCTGCTCCGCGAGGCGCGGCAGGCGGGCTGCCGCACGGTGGACGGCGTCGCGATGTTCGTCAACCAAGCCGCCGCCCAGTTCGAGCGCTGGACCGGCCAACCGGCCCCCCGCGAGGTGATGCGGAGGGTCGTCGTGCAGCGGCTGACGGCCGCGCAACCGACAAACGACCGCAGATGAGATCCGCCATGATCCCGATCAGACTGTGTTCGCCTCGGATGCGTAACCGTTGCCGGGGACGTTCGGCGGCCCGGCCAGTCGCAGCGGCCCTTCCGCCCTCGCCGCCGAGGGGCCGACGCCGCCGGCCGTGCAGCCGCATAATGCCCGAACCAAGGGCCTTTTTGACTTTTCCACTTTTCCACTCTCTCACTTTCCCAGCGCGGCGGCGCGCAACGCTGGGGTGTTGGATCGCGATTTGTCTGTTTGCCACGGGCCATTCGCGGGCCGAGGATTGGTCCTTCTCCGCGGGCGAGTGGACGCTGCGTCTCGCCCCATCCGGGGATATCGTCAGCCTCGCCGATCGTTCCGGCAGGCAGTGCGTCCGGGCCGCCGCCGGCGACAACCTCGTCCGCGTCGGGCTCGTGCGGCCCGGCAGGCCCGCGGACGAGGCGATTATCGCCTGCGCGACACCCGAGAAGGCCGAGCGCGCGGCCGACGGCGCCGCCTTCGAGTACGCCCCGCGCCAAGACCTGCCCCTCCGCGTGCGATATGAGGTCCGCCTCACCCTCTCGCCCGGCACCGGCCTCCCGACGCTCACGCGATCGGTCACGCTGACGCCCTCTGCGCCGCCGCTGCGCGAGGATGTCCTGCTCGTGGTCGGCAACACGATCGCCCCGCCCGGCAGCGACCACCGCATCTTCACGCCCCGTTACGACGGCATCGGCGAGGAGGTCAAGAACACGCCGGACCGCCGCTTCCTCTGGTGGCTCAACGGCGGCGTGCATACCCCCAGGCCCCACACCCCGCCGGCCGCCACCGCCCCGGCATCCGCCCCGGCCCGGCGCACGGACACGGCCATTGCCCTTGCCATCCCGATGGTCAGCGACGCGGCCGGCGGGGCCGCGCTCCGCGCCACCCACATCGCCGACCCGCTCTTCGCCACCTGCTTCGGGATCCCCGACGCGGCGTCGCCCGGCAGCGGCCAGTTCAACTGCATATATCAGGGCACGAGGGCCCCCGTGCTCGCACCGGAGGAGCGCACATTCTGGACCGTGCTGCACGGCGGCGGCCCCGAGGAGGCCGTCCGCGCGTGGTACGCCACCGCCCTGGAGTCCGTGCCCGCCGGCCCCGAATGGCTCCACGACGTCGCCTGGCAGCACTACGACTATCTCAGCCACGGCGGCAAGGGCTGGTTCGAGGACATCGACGCCCTCGAACCGCTGATCCCCCGGGCCGAACGATCGCGGATCGTCCTCACGATCCACGGCTGGTACGACCTCATCGGCCGTTATGCGTTCGACGAGCGGACGGGCAGGCTCGATGACGAATGGACGGCGTTTCCCAACGCCGCCGAGATGAGGCCCAAGGGCTTCCCGACCTCCGAGTCGGTGAAGATGACCCGGGCGGAGACGCACCGGCGAATCCGCTACGCGAAGGAGCGGGGCTTTCGCGTCTGCGTCTACTTCGGCGACGGGCTGGCCGCCTGCGACGGGGCGAAGGACGTCTTCGCGGCCGACCGCGTCCTGCAGTGGGGCGGCTGGGTCGGACCCGACACGATCGGCAAGACCTACCTGCAAAACCCCGCGCACCCCGCCGTCTGCGCGCGCTACGTCAACTACCTCAAGGCCCTCCTGACCGAGTACGGCGACGAGATCGACGCCCTCGTCTGGGACGAGACGTTCCATGCCCGGACAAACGCCGTCGCCCCGGGCGAGCCCCCCGCCTACGCCGCCCGCGCGATGATGCGCCTCGTCCGCGACTGCACGCTGACCGTCTCGCGCATGCGCCCCCGCGTGGCATTTCTCACCAGCGACTGCGCCGGGGCCACGTTTGACGGCAAGACATACTGGCTCGACGTCCCCCCGTACGCCATCATGGCGCACGGCACCTACCAGGACACGCACTGCCGCCCCGAGGCCTGGCCGTACGGCATCTTTCCGAACCTGCGGAACGTCCTCTGGTCGTGCAACTGGCAGGCCGTCACGCGGTTCGACTACACCGCCTTTGCCGTCGAGAACTACCGCACGCCCGTGGCCACATCCAACGGCTGGCTCGACGACAAGGGCATCGCCCGCCTGACTCCCGAGCAGCGCGACGCCGTCATCGCCCTGTTCAACAAGCGAAAGCCGCACCGCCAGGAGCTCCGCTGGCTCACCGGCCCCCCGCCGGTGTTCAAGCCCTGATCGCGGAAAGCAGGCCGCGGGTCACGCCCGATCGTTCGCCATCGCGCTCACGCGGCCGGAGGCGGCGTCAGGACATGTTCGTTCGGCCCAGGATGGCGGCTTCGAGCATCGCGCGGGTGGCATACTCGACCTGCGACCCGACGGCCAGGCCGCGGGCCAGCCGCGTGACCTTCACCCCCAGCGGGTGAAGCAGGCTATGGATGTGCAGGGCCGTGCCGTCCCCTTCCACCGTGGGATTGGTCGCGAGGACGACCTCGGCGACCCCGCCGCCGCGGACCCGCTCGACCAGGGCGTCGATCGTCAGGTCGCCGGGCTCCACCCCCTCCAGCGGGGCGATATGCCCCATGAGCACGTGATACATGCCGCGGACGGCCCCCGTGGCCTCCAAGGCGAGCAGATCCTTCGGCTGCTCGACGACGACGATGACGGACGGATCGCGCCGCAGGTCGGCACAAATGGCGCACGGGTCCTTGTCCGTCAGATTGAAGCAGCGGGAGCAATGGCGGAGCTTCTCCTTGACGTCGCGAATGGCATCGGCCAGCGCGAGGGCCTCCTCGCGACCGGCCCGCAACAGATGAAACGCGATTCGCTCGGCGCTTCGCGGGCCGATCCCCGGCAGCAGCTCCAACTGCCGCATCAGACGGTCCAGGGGCTCGGGCAGGGTGTACGGCATCGGGCGACTATCCCATTCCCCCCAGCATGTCCGACAGGCCCGGCAGGTTCAGCCCGCCGGTGAGCTTCAACATCTCTTCCTTGACGGCCTCACGGGCCTTGGCGGTGGCCGCGCCGACGGCGGCCTTGATCAGGTCCTCGAGCATCTCGATATCCTGCACCGCCCTGGGGTCGATCTTGATGTCCGTCAGTTCGCTCTTGCCGTTGACCGTTGCCGTGACCAGCCCGGCGCCGGCCGTGGCCTCGAACGATCGCCGCTCGAGATCCGCCTGCACCTGGTCCATCTGCTCCTTCATCTGCCGGGCCTGCTTCAGGAGGCCGGCGAGGTTCCCAAGTCCGCCTAGCATGCACAAGTCCTTTCTGGAAAACGGCGATGTTCCCACCCGCCCCGGCGTGTGTCAAACGAGAGGGGCGAACACGCGAGCCGGCATGCCGCACGTCGTGGAGGCGAGCTCACCCGGGAGCAGAACTCTTGCCGCGAGCCGGCTTACGCCAGATCCGCCATCCGATCGAGCGATGGCGGGGCCAGCGGGCTGAGCCACGCGCGAAGGGCGACTTCGGCCTCCTTGTGCGTGATGAGCGAGGTCGCCGTCAGATCCCGATCCGCCACGATCATCTGCCATTGGTGCCGGGAAATCTGAACCGCCATCAGGACGCTGCGGCGGCGATCGAACAGGTGCAGATCCCATGCGGACCGCAGGCCCCGCGTCTTGCGGCGCACCAGCCCGCCGGGCACGACATACCACTGCTCCTGCCAAAGCAGACCCTTCGCGATGGCGACGGCAAGCAGAAGCATACCGATAGTCGCGGCAGGCCAGTAGATCCCTCCTCGTGCGAAGCGTGAAAACCCGAGCGTCACGATGATCATCACCAGTAGCACCACCTGGATACCTCCCCAACCGATCGCAAACTTCGCCCACCGTTTCAGTTGACGTATCGGCTCCGGCGATGGCGACAGGGCGGACGGCGAGGCTGCCGCGGCTTCCGGTGCTGACGGCGCTGCGTTCGCCAGGGCCAGGAAGGCCTCTTCGGCTTCGTTCAGCGCGACCGGCCCAAACGCAACGCGCAACGGCTCAACAGGCGATACTCGTTCGCCCGGACGGATGCGAAGCGAGACACCCAGGTATCTCTCACGCGCAAGGGCAGTTGCCAACGCCCAGAGTCCGACGAGCGACCTGGGGCCCAACGCCAGTCGGGTTGCAAGGCCGAGGAGTTCGGCCGGACCCGCCCGTGGAACCCGGCGCAGAATCCGCCGTAAACGGTAACGGGTCAGCGGCGCAGGCGGCCACAGGGCCGAGGCGCCAGCCACAGACAAGGCAGCACACCGCATCCAATCGGCGCGCGACCGTAAGCCACCCGCAAGCGCAAGCCAAACGGCGACCGCGAGCATGAGGAGAGCGACAGGGGTCGCAAACCGATCGAACCTCCCTTGACTGAACGATCCCGCCCGTGATAGGCGCACGTCAATGAACTCGGCGGCGGCCCCTTGGGTTGGTGGAATGGTCTCGGACGGTGGGTCCTGCATCGTGGTCCTTGGCCGCCGGGCACAGAGCCACCGGCCGTCCGAACGGGTAGGCAAGAGTCGGCCGGGCTGGCTAGCGCGAGCCCTGCTCTCGCCGGTGTGTGCCGTCGTGGAGTTCGCGGCGGTCGGACGCGTCGCGGGCGGAATCCTCCTCATCGGGCCCCGCCGGCCGTACCACCGGCTTGCGATTCCGCTCCTTGATCTTCTTGTACTGGTCCAGGGCGACGTCCTTGGCCGTACTCATCACGACGTGCTTCACGACCATGCCGGCGACCGTCGTGGCACACCCGCCGGAGGCCGCACCGCATGCCAGAATGGCGGCCATCGCCCAGAGGGGCAGCGCCATACGCCGGATCCTGGTTGTAGCCACGGTCGTCATACGAATCCCAGCCCTCATTCCCATCATCCTCGGGGCGGCTCCCGACGGCAAGGGCCGGCGCATACGAACGCCCCGGCGCAGCCCATACCGCACCGGGGCGTTCACGTCGTCTCCCTGTCGCCTTGGGGGCCAGGCTCAGGTTGCGAACACGAGATTCAGAATGCCGGAACAGGTCGGAGCCCTTCCGGGCGATTCAGGGGACCGCGTGCCGACTGTGGCCGGAGTCCGCCTCCGCGTGGGACCGCTTCCGACCGACGCGAATCAGGCCACGGCCATCACTTCGAGAAGGTCGTCCGTCTTCCGTTCGAGCGACAGCTCCTTCAACTGCCGGAGATAGTCGAGCAACTCATCCAGGGAAAACCTCGCCAGGAACTCCGCCCTGGCCGACCGATTCAGGCGCATGATCTCTTCGATCAACTGGCGCTTGGTCATATGTCACTCAGTAGGCCGTCTCGCACATCGGCGAGGTCGCAATCCGCCATCGGCGGACCTCCCGTTCGGCGAAGTGTTGTATCGGCCGGTTTCGGGCCGCTTCTTGAGGCGCACGGCCCGCCTGCCGCCTTTCGCGAGCGCTTTCGAACGGCCATCAATCGCCGTGGAATACGGCGAAAAACGCGGGCCGCCGCCCGGTGCCACGACCCCACGGCCCGACGGCACGGCCGGCCCCAAGAGATAGTGGTGCCGCGCGTTCCCCGATGACGGATGCGCGGCCCCGCTTGGATGCCGGCGGCCCCCGGGAAAGCGTTGGCCGCGCCGGCGGCCGACGACCGTTCAGCACGGGTCGCGCGGCAAAAGGCAATTCCGCCGGGGGCCGTTCTGCCGATGTACTACCGGAA
>CAZTVU010000269.1:0-5441 GCA_964617025.1 uncultured Planctomycetales bacterium
CCGGGCCACACCGCCCCGCCGCGCGCAAACCGGTCCGGCTCGACACCAACCGGCTGCGCCGTTCGGTCGGCCCCGAGGATCGTTCCCCGGAAGCGGCGCCACGGCGGCGGATGGTTGCCCTACGGACAGGCTGCCGGTCGGTTCGGCCCGTTGAAACACGCCTGGAACACGGCGAAGTCCATCAGGTCCACGTCGCCGTCGTCGTCATCATCGAAGCACGCACACACCGGCATGTTTGAGGCATACGGCTGATTCGGGCCGTTGAAACACGATTGCAGCGAGCCGAAGTCCGTCAGGTCCACGTCGCCGTCGCCGTCGGAATCCTGCCGCGGCGTGAAGCAGCGGGCCATGTCCCGCCCGTAATAGACCATGTCGTCCAGGCAGTAGTTCTGTTGGTTCGTGCCTCTTCCGCCGACCAACCGAACGGAGGTGAAGGGCGTGTCGCAAACGAATCCCCAGAACTCGCCCTCGTAGCTGTTGGAGATGGCCCCCACGTAGAGGGACAGCTCGGGAATGTAGACCAGCAGGTTGTTTCCGGAGCCTCCCGGACCGCCGAGGGTCCAGTTTCCGCCGTACGCAGTGATCCCGGGGGCGAAGCTCCAGGTCGTCATGGGTTCGTTCTGGCTGCTGGAGGCCAGGACGTCCTGGTAGCATTCGAGCGTCGGGTTGATGTGTCCGGATTCGGTCGATACGAAGCTCACGCCCGGATTGAGTTGGCTGTCGGCAAAGCCCTCCGTGAGCGACTGCCCTCCTACGGCGTTCTCCCACGCCGTCCTGCTCGTGTAGATCGTTACGGTTGCCGCGCCGGCCGTCGTTGCCTGCGCCGCGAGCATCGCCAAAACCGCGCCCACGCCCGTCGATCTTTGCATGATCACTCCTCCGGAAGCGAGACGACGCACGGGAAGCCAACCTCGCCGAGTTGCCCTCCGTCCGGCGACGGCTACCGCCGATTCGCCGACAGCAATGATTCTACCGGACGGCGACCGTCGCGTCAAAAGGAAAAGGTGTCAGGATGATTTTTGGCGGCCCAAGGGCGCTTCCTGCGACGGCGGCTTCACCAAGTGCGGACGTTCCAGCCTCGTTTGCTTCGTGCCGTTGTCGGTCGCGCCGCGAGCGGACTGCGAGCGTGTCTTCCGGCGTTTTCCTCCAGCCGCGGACGCGAGCGGGCTCGTATCGTTCGTGACGGCACCCCGTGTTCGCCCGGGCAGCCGTGCCGTAGGGACTGACCGGTTTGCCCGGTGCGACATCAGGGGCCGATGTCCCAACGCTGCCGTCGGCGGCAGCGGGATACGACTTTCGCCGTCCACCCGCGGCCTGCCCTTTGCCGGACAGTTGCCCTTGACGTAAGATATTGTGGACAAAGAACGAACGGCACGCGGCTACCCGGGAGGGGCAGTTGTTGACGGACCGGGCGAGCCGATATGTCCCGTGCCGGGCGTGACTTAGAGCGTGTTCCCACCGTCCCTGCCGGGGGCGAGCCACCCGCCGGGGCCGCGTCGGCTGCCTGCCGCGCCGGGCTGGTGGGGCCCGCCCGGATCGTGAGGCGTGTCATGCGAAACAGACGTCGGGCATTCACACTGGTCGAGCTGATGGTGGTCATCGGGATCATCGCCCTGCTCCTGGGCATCCTGCTGCCGGCGCTGGCCCGGGCCCGCGAAATGGCCAAGATCACCGCCTCCAAGAACACCATCGGCGCGCTGGAGATGGGCATCGAGGCCTTCAAGAGCGACACCGCCCTCGACGGCGCCTATCCGCCTTCCGTGGCCGTCACGGCCCTCGATCCGCGGCTGCCCCCGAACAGTCCGACGGTGACGCTCCAGGGCGCCGCGCTGCTCGTGTGGGCCCTGGCCGGCGCCGATCTGCTCGGGACGCCGGTGCCCGGCTTTCCGGACGGTTGGTGGAATACGACGGCGGGTGGGTCGCTTGCCGCCCCCGTTTCCAATGCCCGATACGCCATAAACCCCACCAGCAATCAGCCGTGGGTCGCCCGCAGGGTGCCGTATGTCAATCTCAGCAACATGGGCCTGACCAATCGCGTCCCCAACACGACGCCGCCGGTATACGAGGTCCCCGTCGGCCCGAAGCCGCGGCTCCCCTGGGTCTGCTTCCTCGACAGGTTTGATCGCCCGATCCTCTACTACCGCGCGAATGTGGCGGCGACGCTCCTGGCCAGCAGCACCGACCCGTATCCCAGTGTGGGCAATCAGTACAATCCCGACGGCGTCTACAGCATCAAGGACAACGCCTGGTTCACCGGCATCGGGTCGTCGTTCGGCGACTACAAGCCGGCTCAGATCGACTGTGGCGGCGGCGTGCAGCATCGCCTGGGCGTTCGCGGCGCCGTCGGCCCGTCGCACGCGGAGGTCTTCGCGGACTCAAACCGCAACACGTTCGCGTACATGGTGGGCGATCAGCGGATCACCGCCCGCCCGACGGCCCAGCGACCCGACACGTACCTCCTGATCTCCGCCGGTCCCGACGGGAAGTACGGCACGGGCGACGACATCACGAACTTCGCCCCGAACTACTGACGGCCCGCGCCGGAGAGGCACCGATGCCCGCGTTTCGCAACCAGCCCGTGCAGCACCGCACCGCCAGCGCCCCCGTGCGTGCCGGGGCGCCGTCCGCGGGCAGGCGCGGCATGACGCTCGTCGAGATCCTCGTCGTCATCGCCATCATCGCCATCCTCCTCGCCGCCGTCGGCCTCGTGGGTTCGCGCGTCGGCGACACCCGAAAGCGTAAACTCACCCGCCACCACATGGACACGCTCACGCTCGCGATGGACGCCTTCGCGGATGCCGCGCAGGCCGGAACCCTTCCGCATCGTCTCCTCAACCGCTGGCCGGCTCCGCCAAACGGCTTCAACAAGACCGCTCCCAATACCCCGCCCTGCATCGCGCCGCCGCCGCGATGCGCTCCCTACGAACCAAGCCAGCCGGTGGGCGCTGAGCCGGTGGGGGATACAGAGGATGACTATTACTTGGGCGGCGCAGAGTCTTACTTTGAGGTCCTGGAGCCCCCGTCGGCCACGCCGGCGGCGTCGACGCGCGACAAGACCGTCCGGAGCATCGAGGGGTTCTGCGCGTTCATCCAACTGGTGCCCGAGTCCCAGGCGGTGCTCGGTCGCCTGCCCGAGAACGCCAAGCGCAACGCGGTAGCGGAGAACCCGAAACGCGACCCGCGTCCGATGTTTCGCCTGCGGCCCAACTCGCAGTCGGGCGGGGCCTTCAACGCGAGCGATCTTGCGTTCGTCGATCCGATCCAGGTCCTCGATGCGTGGAAGCAGCCGATGCGATATCGGGCGTATGCCTATCGCAACAACCAGCGGCCGTTTTTCTGGTCCGCCGGCCCCGACGGCAAGTTCGGCGCCGACCCCAATCGCACCGACAGCGACCCGCAGGGCCAGGACGACATCTTCAGCGACAAGGGTGACTAGGAGGCGTGCGGCGAGCACCGCCCAGAGCCATGAAACATCAGGCCCCGACAGTGCGATGGCACCCCCGACCGGAACGCCCCGGTCCCTGGGCCGCGTCGGGCGCCGCTCCGATCGCTCCGCTTCCGTCTCGCACCGGGTATCCCCAGCGAGCGGATAGGTCGAGCGGTTCCGCCGCGGCAGTGGCGGGTTCGCCCACCTCCGGATCCGTATCCGCAAAGGGAGGGCCCCCGTGCACGGCGGTGCGGGCATCGTATCCTCTGCGATTGAGCCTCGGCTGCGCTAGTGCGCAACCGGTGGGCGAACCTGTGGCGGCGCCGCAGAACCGCCAACCCTGCCGGCTGCTCCGTCGCTTCGTCGCTTCGTCGCTTCGTCGCTTCGATCGGCTTTCCCGGAACCCGACACCCGAACCCCGGAACCCGCGCGCTGAGACAGTCGGCGGGCGAACCTGCGGCGGCGCCGCAGAACCGCTCACCCTGCCTGTTGCTCCGTCGCTCCGTCGCTCCGTCGCTTCGTCGCTTCGATCGGCTCCCCGGACGAGACCGGGGTCGCCGGCCCCTAAACCCTATACCCTAAACCCCAAACCCCATCCCCTCGCCTTCACCCTCGTCGAGATGCTCGTGGTCGTCGCCATCATCGCCATCCTCGCCACGCTCGCCATCGTCTCCGTGAAGGCCCTGACCGGCGGCGTTCAGGAGGGTGCAGCGCGTACGGCCCTCCGATCGATCCTCGCCTCCGCCCGGGCCGACGCCGCCGGCCGCGGCCACATCGTCGGCGTTCGCTTCGAGCAGTACCGCTATCCGCCGCTGGACTACCCGATCCCGGCAAATGTTCGTCCCCCCCGGCAGGCCGAAGACGGCGCCACGTTCGCCGTCTTTGTCTACCCCGTGCGGTCCCATCCTGAGGGGGCGTTGATCGCCGACCGGCTCATCCGATCGGTCCCGCCGGCGCTCCAGGCCAACGTGGCGGCGATGATCGCCGGCGACATGGTGTTCGCCGCCGCCGTCGGCCGTGACCCGATCCGGCTTCCCCAGGGTGTCGAGCTGGCCGTCGGCCTCGACCCGGCCGCGCCGCCGGCCAACAACGATGCGGTGCTCCAGCCGCAGAACCTGCTGAACGCGACCAGCTTCACGATCCTGGTGGCACCGAACGGGCAGACAGCCGTCAAGCCCGTGTCCGTCATCGCCCGAAACAACTGGGACCCGGTGTTCTACGGACCCGACTTCAAGAAGCTGTATGACGAGGGCCAGCCCGGCTATGTTTCATCCTACGACGTGCCGAGGCCGGTCGATGTGGCCCCGATGCTCCTCCGCGACGACCGCCCGTTCGCCCCGCCGGCCGCCAGCATCGCCCCGCTCTCCGAGATGTCCGTCACGCAGATCTGGCTGTACGATCAGAACGCCCGCCGGCAGGCCGGGCCGTCCCCGTGGACCAACTCCCTCAGCCAGCCCGGCCGCGCCGCCCGCCTCAACATCAACCCCTACACCGGCCAGCTCCAGCCGATCGACTGATCGCCAGGGCGCCTGTTCGCCCGGCCTGGTTGCTTGCTATCGCTGCTCGCCGGGAAGGGGCTTGTCCGCGGCCACGGATGTCGTCAGGTCGCCCTGATAGAGGATCGCATCGGTCTTCGGGTCGACGACGACGACGGTTCCAGCGGACTGTCCGCCGCCGTCGAGTTGTCGGAGGTTCCAAGTCACTTCGCAACGCCCCGCGGGAAGCGTCAGCACGACGCGGATCGAGTCGTCGTCGCGGACCGACTCGATCGGCGGCGGTCGGTCGGCGCGGGCCTCGGTCGGTACCAGGGCGTGCAGGAACGTGTGTTCGAGTGCAGCGGGTGTTTTGTCCGGGCGGGCGGGCGCGGCGGGGCGTGTCGCCGGGGGCCTTGCGACGGGCTTGGCGAGGACGGGTTGGCGCGGGCCGGCGCGCTTGTCGCGGGGAAGACGCGGGGCGGTGGGCCGCCTGGACGCACCCGTCGTGGGGGCGGGCCTGGTCTGTGGCGGCGACGACG
>CAZTVU010000269.1:5451-6010 GCA_964617025.1 uncultured Planctomycetales bacterium
AAGCCGACCCCAGTTCGATCGCAGCCCGAACTGCGGCCCGAGGGCCCGCGGCTCGCCGAGGCGATACCATGCCTGTGGAGCGTCGGCGAACCAGGCGGGCCATAGCCGATGTTCGAAGCCCTTCGCGTCACTGCCGACGTACGGTTCGCCCGCCCACGCCCCGCGCGGGATCCGCATCGGCTGCCTGGGTCCTCCGACGAGGGCGATTCGGGCGTCGGCCGGCAGCAGCGTCCGAACGAAGAGCCGGCCCTCGCCTTGCGTCACGGTGATCCAACCGGCATCGGGGGGCAGCATCCAGATTCCCGCCGCCGGGCCGAGACCCGCGACGCGGCTCTTTTCGTCGAGATCCCCGGTGGCGAGTCGGGGGCGGTCCGGCAGGTGCAGGTGCCACGTCGGTACCGCATCGGGCGATACCGTGATGATATGGTCACAGACGAGCAGCGCGCCGGCGTTGAGCAGGAGGAAGTGCCGGACCGCGGAGCGGACGACCTCCGCCGGATACGCGAGCGTCAGGTTCGCCGCCGCATACGTGTAGAACGAGTTGGTCTCGAACGCAACG
>CAZTVU010000270.1:0-5938 GCA_964617025.1 uncultured Planctomycetales bacterium
TGCTGCCGTTCGTCGCGCTGCTGCTGTGCATCGCGATCCTGCCGTTGGTTCCGCACGCCTCGCACTGGTGGGAGCACAACCGCAACAAACTGCTTGTGGCGGGCGTCCTGGCGGTGATCACGGCGGCGTATTACGGCCTTCGCGGCTACGGCTATGCCCACGGCGCGCACGCGTCGGAACCGGGCCTGCCGACCATCGCCGCGATGCTCCATGCGGCCGTCGTCGCCGATTACATCCCGTTCATCGTTCTGCTCTTCTCGCTCTACACGATCAGCGGCGGGATCAACGTCCGCGGCGACATCCCGGCCCACCCCGACACGAACACGCTGATCCTCGGCATCGGGGCGGTGATCGCGAGCTTCGTGGGCACCACGGGGGCCGCGATGCTCCTGATCCGTCCCCTGCTCCAGATCAACAGCCAGCGGCGCCACGTCCGCCACACCGTGATCTTTTTCATCTTCATCGTGTGCAACATGGGCGGCTCGCTGCTGCCGATCGGCGACCCGCCGCTGTTCCTCGGCTATCTGCGGGGCGTTCCGTTCCTCTGGACGCTGCAACTGTGGGAGCAGTGGGCGTTCTGCGTGGGTCTTCTGCTGGCCCTTTACTACGTCTGGGACGCGCGGGCCTACCGGCAGGAGGCGAAGCGGGACGTCACCTTCGACGAGACGGTGCGACAGCCGCTCCGCTTCAACGGCATGATCAACATCGCGTGGCTGGCCGGCGTGATCGCCGCCGTGGCGTTCCTTGTTCCCGGGCAGCGCCTCCCGGGCTCCGACTGGGAAGTTCCGGAGCACCTGCGCGAGGTCGTGCAGCTCGGCTTTGCCGGCCTCTCGTGGCTGACGACGCCGAGGGCCATCCGACAGGCCAACGGCTTCAACTTCGTCGCGATCGGCGAGGTGGCGTGCCTGTTTATCGGCATCTTCATCACGATGCAGGTGCCCATCGAGATCCTCAAGGCCAGGGGCGGCGAGCTGGGCCTGAGCCGGCCGTGGCACTTCTTCTGGGCGTCGGGCCTCCTGTCCAGCTTCCTCGACAACGCTCCGACCTACGCCGTCTATTTCGAGACGGCCAGCGCCATCACGGACACGCACATGCCGGTGCTCCAACACGCCGGCGGGGCGATCCCGGTGCCGCTGCTCGTGGCGATCTCGCTCGGTTCGGTCTTCATGGGCGCCAACACCTACATCGGCAACGGCCCCAACTTTATGGTCAAGAGCATCGCCGAGCAGGCCGGCGTCAAGATGCCCAGCTTCTTCGGCTACATGGCCTACAGCGTCGCGATCCTCATCCCGCTGTTCGTCCTCGTGACGCTGATCTTCCTCCGCTGACCCGGGGCGCGGCACGGCCCGGCGGCCCGTGCGTCGAACGATCCCCGGAGACCGCGCCACCCGTCCCGCGCGATGGCCGTTTCCCCATGCTTGGCGCCCCCGCCCCGCCGCCGGCGCGGACCGCCGGGCTTGGTTTGCCTCGCCGGCCCGCCTGTTCTACCATGTTCGCCGTCACGGGATACCGTTTCTCAGCACAGGAGACCGATCGATGAGGCGTCGAACGAACCGTCGCGACTTTTTGAAGACCGCGGCACTGACCGGTGCCGGGTTCTGGGTGGCCGGCCGGCGGAGCGTGCTGGCCCAGAGCAACTCGCCGAACGAGAAGATCAACATCGCCTGCATCGGCGTGGGGGGCATGGGCTCGGGCGACACGGACAGCGTCCGCAGCCAGAACATCGTCGCGTTGTGCGACTGCGACGAGAACATGATCCGGAACAAGCTCAAGAGCCTGGAGGAGCACGCCGCCAAGGAGGGCAAGCCGTTCGTCAAGCCGAAGACGTTCGTCGACTTCCGCAAGATGTTTGACGAGATGGAGAAGGAGATCGACGCCGTCACCGTCAGCACGCCCGACCACACGCACGCGGTGGCCGCCATGTGGGCGATGCAGCGGGGCAAGCACGCCTTCGTGCAGAAGCCGCTGACCCACGACGTCTACGAGGCCCGCATGCTGACCGAGGCCGCCAAGCGCTACAAGGTCTGCACGCAGATGGGCAATCAGGGCACGGCCGAGGACGGCCTCCGCGAGGCGGTCGAGGTGATCCAGTCGGGGGCCATCGGGCCCGTCCGCGAAGTGCACGTCTGGACCAACCGGCCCGTCTGGCCGCAGGGCACGAACGCCCTGCTTCAGGTGCCCGGCATCCAGGCGGCCCTCCGCGAGGGCAAGGGCGCTGCCGCCGGCGACCCGCCAAAGCACCTGCACTGGGACCTCTGGCTCGGCACCGCGCCCGAGCGGCGCTTCTACCCCGATATCTACCATACGTTCCGCTGGCGCGGCTGGTGGGACTTCGGCACCGGGGCGCTGGGCGACATGGCGTGCCACACGGCGAACATGGCCTTCATGGCCTGCAAGCTGGGCTACCCGATGAGCGTGGAGGCGGAGCTGTCGGAGTACAACCCGGAGACGTTCCCGATGTGGAGCGTCATCCGCTACGAGTTCCCCGCGCGCCAGGACATGCCGCCGCTCAAGTGGACGTGGTACGACGGCGGCGCCGACAAGCCCAAGTGGGTGAACGCCAAGCTCAAGGAACTGGCCCACGGCATGGACATCCCGGGCAGCGGCTCGCTGATCATCGGCGACAAGGGCACCCTCTTCTCGCCCGACGACTACGGTGCGGCCTACAAGCTGCTGCCGCAGGCCGACTTCGCGGGCTACAAGCCGCCGACCCCCCGCCTGCCCCGTGCGCACCAGCGGCACAAGGAGGAATGGTTCGCCGCCATCCGCGAGAACAAGCCCTCGCTGGCGATGTCGAACTTCTCCTACGCCGGCCCGCTGACGGAGACGGTCGTGCTCGGCTGCGTCGCGATGCGGTTCGCCGGCCGCAAGCTCCTGTGGGACGGACCGGCGATGAAGGTCACGAACATCGCGGAGGCCAACAAGTACCTCAAGCGGGAATACCGCAAGGGCTGGGAGCTCGACTGGCAGATGTGACCGTCCGCGGCCGGCGGACGGTCGCGGCGCGGCCCGGCTAAGGCCCCCGGCGCGTTCATCGGTTCCGAAACGGGCGGCGCGGTTGCGTCGGCGGCCCCGCCGCCCGTTTCTCGTCCTCGCCGTGGCCGTTGGCCGGCGAGGGCCGCCCACGCCGTTCAAGAGCACCCGCCCCAGGCGCCCTTCTTACTTCCCCCTTCTCCGTTTTCTCACTCCCGTGTGCGACCACCCCGGCGCTGGCTGCGTCTGGCCGTGCGATAGCGCGGGGTTACAATAGGGACGATGGGGCCCGACGACGAGATCTGCTGCTGCTATCATGTGACGCTGCGCAAGCTTGAGAACTTCGCACAGCGGGAGCGGCCGGCGAATGCCTCGCGGATGTCCGAATGCCTCGGGGCCGGCACCGGTTGCGGCTGGTGCATCCCAATCCTCAAGCGGATTGCCGCGCAGGCCGTTGCCGGGCCCGGAACGGCTGAGCCCGTCCCCGCCGCCCTGACGCCCGAGGAGTACGCCCGCCGCCGCCAGGATTACATCCGCCACAGCCCCCGGCACCGCTTCGACGAAACAAAGGTGTCAGGATGATTTTTCGGACACCCGGCTGAGGTCTTCGGAGCGGATCATTGACGGGGACCGGGGATGCGCGACAATGCCGCAGCGACGCGAGTCCGCGCCCCGAGTGCGGGGCGCGACACCGGGGTTTTGCGGGCATGAGAGATGCCGTGACGGAGTGCGAGTCGGCGTGTCCGTCGGTCGAGGCGCCGCCGGAGTTCCGGCGGCGGGTGCTGACGCCGTTGGATCGGCTGCGCCGGCGCGTGCGGGCGTACCTGCTGATCGAGGGGGCCGCCGTCGTCATCGGGTTGGCCCTGTTGGTCGCGGGGGTGCAGTTTGCGGTCGACCGGCTGCTGCACTTGCCGGCGGACACGCGGGCGGTGCTGCTGCTGGCGGGGACCGCGATCCTGGCGACGGCGGTGTGGCGGAGGCTGGTGGCCCCGCTGCGGGTCGCGCTGCCGCCGGCGGAGCTGGCGATGCTGGTCGAGCGGCGCCGGCCGGGGCTGCGAAGCGGGCTCGTCAGCGCCGTTGAGTTCGCGCTCGGCACATCCGCCAAGACGCTCGGGGCGGCCCGGCCGTCGCCGGCGCTGGTGCGCGGGCTCTTTGATCAGGTCATCGCCGAGGCTGCGGAGGTGCCCTGGGGGCGCCTGCTCAATCACCGTCGGGCGGCTGGGTGGTGCGCGGCCCTGCTGGCGTGCGTCGCGGCGGCCGGGCTGACCGCGCGCCTCGCGGGGCCGACCGTGGGGCTGTGGTTCCGGCGGGCGGTTCTGCTGCGGGATGACGCGTGGCCGCGGCGAACGCGGCTGGTCGTCGAGGGCCTGAAGAACGGCAAGCTCCGTTGCGCCCGGGGCGACGACCTGACGGTCTCCGCGTCGGTGCTGCCCGGCTACGAGGTTCCGCGGCAGGTGTTCATCGAGCGCGAGGTGGCCGGCGGGGGCCAGAGCCGGGATCAGATGTTGCGGATCGGGCGCGACCGGTTCCAACGGACGTTCGAGCGGGTGGGGGCACCCATGCGGTGCCGCGTTCGCGGGGGCGACGACCGGACGGACTGGTTCGAGGTGGAGGTGGTCGATCGGCCGGCGGTGACGGGCGTCGTCATCGGCGTGGAGCCGCCGAAGTACACCGGGGCTGCGCCGTATCAGTTCCGCCCGGGGCTGACCGCCGTCGAGGTTTTGCGGGGCAGCCTCGTGCGGTTCCAGATCACGACGAACAAGCCGGTGGTTCGGGCCGCGCTCGTCCGCGGGACGGCGACGCTCGACGGCCGGGCGACGCGGCGGAGCGATATGGAATGGGTCGCGGAGGACCGCCCCGAGCACAGCACCGCGTACTCGTTCGAGCTCACCGATGCGCTGGGGCTGACGAACCACGACGAGGGGCCGGCGCCGATGCAGGTGTCCGTGCGGCTGGCGGCCGACGCCCCGCCGAAGGTCCGCCTGCAGGTCCGCGGCGTGAGCGACATGGCGACGCCGGAGGCGATCCTGCCGCTGCAGGTGGAGCTGTCGGACACGTACGGCCTGGCCTCCGCCGAGCTGATCCAGGAAAGCACGCGGGCGACGAAGGCCGCGCGTGTCGTGCCGATCGAGGGCTTCGAGCCGAAGAGCCCTACATTCGTCCGCTCGTTCCACTGGCCGTTGGCGCCGCTGGCCCTGGTGCCGGGCGACCGGCTCAGCCTCTACGCGCAGGCGAGCGACTTCGACGACGTCCACGGGCCGAACGTGGGCAAATCGGCGGTCGTCTCGCTGCGGATCGTTTCGCGGGAGGAGCTGCTCAACGAGCTGGCCCGCCGCGAGCAGCAATACCGGCAGGAGTTCGAGCAGCTGGTGCGCGGGCAGGAGGACCTGTACGCCGGGGTGCTGTCGGTGCTGACGGCGATCGGTTCCGGGGCGGCGACGGAGGCCCACCGCCAGGAGTTCGGCAGGCTGGAGCGGCGGCAGCGGCAGCAGGCCGCGCGGACCGACGCGCTGCGACGGCGATTCGAGCAGGTGCTGGCCGAGATGGAGGTCAACCAGGCCCTGACGCCGTCGGCCCGCGAGCGCCTCGGGGCCCGCGTCGTCGAGCCGATGGGGGAGCTGGTCCGTAATGCGATGGCGGAGGCCCTGACCCCGCTGGGGCGGCTGACCCGGCAGGACTCGGCGGAGGATCGGGCGCAGCTCCGCCCGCGGCAGCAGAGGGTCCTGGCGGACATGCGTGCGGTCCTGGCGGCGATGCTGAAGTATGAGGGGTTTCAGGAGGCGATCTCGCTGCTTCGCGACATCCTGAGCCTGCAGGGCGCCGTCCACGAGGAGACCGAGAAGCGGATCGCGGACGAGGTGGAGCGGATCTTCGGTCCCGGGAAGTAGAGTCATGCCGACCATCGAGCAACTGGAAAAGCTCCTGGCCGCCGAACCGGCGGATGTGTTGCTCAACTTCGGCCTGG
>CAZTVU010000271.1:0-4039 GCA_964617025.1 uncultured Planctomycetales bacterium
CCCGCGCGGCGGCGCCGGCCGATTGCCGGTGGCTGCTGGAGCGGTTCGACGCCGTCGTCGAGCCGGAGATCAGGGCCGCCGTGGCCAGGCCGGGGACGAATGACCAGGGCGGGATCGCCTGGGGACAGGCGTATCACCTGCAGGGCCTGGTCGAGGTCCTTGATGCCACCCGCGAGCCGCGATACGCCGAGCTGTTCGTCAAGCTCGCCGACTGGGTCGTCGCGGCCCGCGACGACCGGCACAGCCGTCGCGACGAATACCGCGGTCGCGTGGTCCCCGCGTGGAGCTCGACGAAGTACACCGACGGCAAGCGATACGCCTGGGCCGTCCACACGGGGATGATCGTCGCGCCGATGGCCCGCTTTGCCGCCGTCGTCCGCGGCGACGCGAAGCTCGCCGCCCGGTATCGCGAGGCGGCCGACCGGTTCCTCCGCGTGGCCGAGGAGGCCGTCGCCGTGCACGACGACCAGTACCGCGAGGGGCCGGGCGCCGATGAGGGCTACCTCTGGGGCTTGTCGACGCGGCGCAACCTGCCGCTGAACATGCAGAATGCCCTGGTCCGCGCGTGGATCGCGATCGACGACGCCACCGGCGGTCGGCGGCACCGCGAGCGGACGGCGCGGCTGGCTCGCTTCATGAAGAACCGACTGCGGGCCGCCGACGACGGGACGTACGCGTGGGACTATTGGCCGCCGCTGGATGGGCCGGGGACGGGGCTGGAGGACATTTCGCACGCGGCGATCAATGCGGACTTCCTCGTCCTGTGCTTCGAGCACGGGATCGTCTTCACGCGCGAGGATGTGGCCCGCGTTGAGAAGACGCTGCTGACGAAGGTCATCCGGCCGGACGGGGCGATCGCGAACAACGTCGGCGGCGCGGGCGGGACCGGCACGTACCGCCGCGCCGTGTTCTCCTGGGGCCGGCTGGCGATGCACAGCGACGCCGTGCGGGAGCGGCTGACGAAGCTGTGCCGATCGACCGAGGGCGGCGACGGCACCGGTCCGCTGGGGCTGGGCCTGCTGTTCCGCGCGTGCGCCGAGTCCGGTGCCCCGGCAGCGCCCACACGACCCGCTTCCAGGTAGCGCCCCGGCAGCATAGTCCCTCACGCCGAAACATGCGCGCAAGATGCACGCGTCGTCTGTTTGCGGCCGTGGGCCGCTTTGGGTGGTTCCCCCGCGTTCGCGGCGGGTTCATCCGCCATCGGCGGCGGCGGGAGAGTCGGCTGCGTTGCAGCCCCCCCGTGGTGGGCGAACCCGCGGCTGCGCCGCAGAACCGCCCACTCTGCGTTGTTGATTCGGATAGGCGTCGCTCCGCCCGTTCTGCACGGCGCGGTCCGCGCGTTTTGGACTGCGGCGGCCCTGCCGCCGCTTTTCCTGGGGCGTGGAATAATGCCCCGGCGCGCGGCAGACCGTCCGAGCCAAAGCGGTGGCGTTGCCACCGCAGTCCACAGCGTGACCTGCCTGCGGCTCGTTGCGCGGGTCACGCACCGGACGCGACCTGCTCGAGCAGCCGGCGCGTCTCGGCCGGCGTCTCATCGAGCAGTTCGATTCGGAAGTGCCGCACCCCCAGCCGACGCAGCGCGGGGATGCGATCCAGCGACGATTGCGGGGTCCCGTGGAAGACCGTGTTGCGCCCGGCGGCATCGACGACGACGGGGTGATCGACGCCGACCCGGTCGCGGAGGCGCAGCTCGTGCCGGTCGCACGGTCGGCCGCAGTCACCGCAGCTGCGGCCGGTCGAGAGCCGGGCGGCATAGAGGCAGTGTCGCATGTGGAACATCGGCACGTGCTGGTACACCACGACATCGAGCCATGCCGGCGACGCGTGCGCCAATAGCGCCTGCACCTGCGGCGGGTCGAGGTCGTACGCGGGCGTGACGCGCTCCAGACCGGCCTCGATGAGCCGGGCCGCCGACAGCTCGTTGGCCACATTCAGCGACGCGTCGCCGATCCGCGGAACGTCGGGCAGGTGCCGTCGGAAGAAGGCCAGCGAGCCGAGATTGCGGATGAGAACCGCATCGGGCCGGGCGTCGGCGATGCACCGGAGCAGGCCCACGTCGCAGGCGTTCGGTGCGTTGGCCCATCCGATCGGTTCGCGACCGACCCGTGTGCCACGGCCGTGTCGGCCATGCCCCTCCCGGACGCGAACGCCGATTCCGCACCGCTCACAGGAGAGTGGCGCACTGGTGCGATGCTCGGTTTCGGCGGAGCATTCGTGCGGCATAGGGCCCAGGATGCGCGGCGTTGCCAGTCCGACCGGCAGGCCTGCGGATCGCGTCGCCGCCACCGCCCCGGCGATCGCGCCGGGCTCGGCCAGGTCGCACCAGACCAGGGCGGGTGGTGGGCCTCCCGCTGCGACCCACGCGCACACCGTATCAAGCTGCTCGCGCCGACGGACGAGGATCGCCACGGACGGCGGATGATCCCCGACCGACGTCGGATGCATGCCGATCCGCGCCCGCTCGGCGGCCAGGGCCTCCGGTTCGACGATCGCGTGCCGGCACGCCTCGGCCCGCCGGGTCAGCAGGAGCCGCACGGCCTCGCGGCGAAGCGCGTTGAGCACGCTCCTGGGGGCCATGACCGGCAGCGCGGAGGTCGGGCCCTCCGGGCCGGTCAGCTCGATCGACGCGAGCTCGAACGGAGAATCGCCCAGGCGGCCCAGTTGCTCGCGAAGCAGATCCACGGTCAGCGGATGCCGGTCGGCGGGGCCAAGCGGTTCGCTCGATGCCACCTCGACGTGGTTGCCGCGGGCGTCACTCACGGCAATCCGCAACGGCTCCTGCGCGGCGGCACGCACGCGGATCGAAAGCGGTTCGCGGTTCGGCACGACGTCGCGGCGGAAGCCGGCCTCCAGCCGCCGGCGCACGGTCGGGTCGTCCGTCTTGCGGATCACGCTGCCGACGGCCACCGCGCCGAGATCGATGTCGCCCCGGCCGAACGTCAGCTCGAAGCGGCGCTCCGCCGCCCTGCCGGCACGCGTTCGTCGGCCGGCTGGTTCCACCGAGTAGACCCGGCCGCCTTGCTCGCGGGGCTCCGCGCGGCCGGCATCAAACACCACGCCGTCGCCGGGCTTGAGCGCGGCCGCGCCGGTCAGTGCGACCACGATGCCGCGCGAGGTCTTCCCGACCACCGTGCCGACGGGCACGCCGCGTCCCTTGGGCGATCGGCCCTCGATCAGCCCCTGATGATCGGTGCCGCCGAGAAAGCCCGGCGTGAAGCCGCGCGAGAAGCTCTGTGCGAGGTCCGCCCGCTGCTCGGGCGACGGGGCGAACGGCCGCCCCGCGACGGCCGCGTCGACGGCGGCCCGGTAGAGCCGCGTCGTCGCCGCGACGTACACGGCATCCTTGAGCCGTCCCTCGATCTTGAACGCCGCCACACCCAGGCGGACGAGGTCGGGGATTCGGTCGCACGCGAAGAGGTCCTTCGGGCTGAGCGGGTACGGCACATCCGCCGGGCCGCCAGGCGGGACGGCCTCGCCGTCGACGACAAGCCGGTACGGCAGCCGGCAGGCCTGGGCACATTCGCCGCGGTTGGCGCTGCGGCCGAAGAGCGATTCGCTCGCCAGGCACTGCCCGCTGTACGAGATGCAGATCGCGCCGTGGACGAACACCTCCAGCTCCATGTCCGTCGCGCCGGCGACGCGCTCGATCTCGTCGAGCGACAACTCCCGCGCCAGGATCACGCGGCGAACGCCCAGCGACCGCAGGAGCGCGATCCCGCGCGGCTCCGTCTGCGTCATCTGCGTCGAGGCATGGACCGGCAGCGTCGGGGCCATGCGGCGGATCAGGTCGGCCAGCCCGACATCCTGCACGATGACGGCGTCGGCGCCGGCCTCGGCGATCGCGCGGACGTACCCCGCGGCCCGCGGAAGCTCGTCGGGGTAGATCAGCGTGTTGAACGCGACGTAGCCCCGGACGTTGCGGTCGTGCAGGTAGCCGAGCGTCTCCGGCAGCGACGCGAGGGAGAAGTTGACGGCGCGGCGGCGGGCGTTGAACTCCTCAAGGCCGAAGTAAACGGCGTCGGCCCCGCCGGCAACGGCG
>CAZTVU010000271.1:4070-5928 GCA_964617025.1 uncultured Planctomycetales bacterium
TCGCCGGCGGGGGCGAGCAGTTCGGGGACTCGGTGCGGCAGTGCGCTCACGGTCGGTCACCTCGGCCGCGTCGTCGCCGTGGCGGGAGCCGACGCCGGGGCCGACGTCGACCACGGACCCCGCACACGCGGCGGGTCGTCGCGAAGGGCCGCGTTGAGCGTCGCCGCCAGGCGGACGCCCGCGGCGGAGAGCCGTCTGTTGACCACGGCGATGCCCCGGTCGAAGTATTCCCGGTCGAGTCGGCCGTCGGGCGGCACCGGATAGGCGCGGCGCATCGCCAGGCGGAACGATTCCGTTGCCCACCTCGCGGGCGGATCGGCGGACCAGCGGGCAAGCTGTGCCGGCGTGATCGCATCGTGCAGCTCGCGCGCGTATTCCTGCCAGGGCTTGTTGGCGCGGGCGATGAGGCCGGAGTCCCAGACCTCGTGCAGTGTCATCGGCTCGCCGAAGAGGGTGACGCGGATGGTGTTGCCGCCGCGGTCGCGGGCGAGCGAGACGTGGAGCGGCTGGTGCGCGTCGGCGACGAAGTGGACGACGAACTTCAGCGCCTCGATGCGCTCGGCGGTGCTCGCTTCGCGATTCCGAAGGACGCCGGTGTAGTGGAGGATGGCCGCGACGACGCAGCCCTCCCGCGGGCAGTCGCGGTCGAGGTCGAAGCCGTCGGCATCCGGGGGGACGTTGACGTAGTGCAGGGGATCGGCCCACCGATAGGCAGGCACGTCGCGGATCTCGTCGGCCCAGTTGGCCACGTCCGCCAGGGACTGCGGGCCGAGGAGGAACTCCACGCCGGCGCGGGCCTCCGGCGTCAAGTAGTGCCCGCAGATCGCCGCGACGATCCGATGCCCGTCGCGCCCCCACGCCAGGCATGTTGCGGCCGGAATCAGCGCGCTCGCCAACGCGATTCGAACAGACCTTGTCATGTCAGGCGACTTTATCGCACCGGCGTCCCGCGGGCCACCCGGGGCTTTCGCGCAGAAGTGGCTATGGCCGGTCAACGCTTCGCCCGCCGCTCAGCTACGATCCGGCCCAACGCGGCCTGCGGCCGCAATCCAAAGCCGCGCGCCTTGACGCACCTTTCAGCGGAGCCCTGTCTCGGGTTCGACTCAGCCGTCGGTCGCCCGACCCTCTTGCGCGGCGCGGCCCGCGCGCTTTGGACTACGGCGGCCCTGCCGCCGCTTTCCCTGCGGCGATCGCAAGCGCCCCGGCGTGCCATACGCCCTCCGAGCCAGAGCGGTGGCGTTGCCATCGCGGTCCAGAGGCGCGACGGATGATGAATCTCGCGAAGCGGATACATGATCGGTGTCCGTCCGCGGCGAGGTATTCGGCCGGCACAGCGGCCCCCGCGCCGGGCTACCCGGCCAGCGCGGCCTCGATATCCTTGCGCAGCCCTTCGTCGTCCGGGGCGACCTTCGAGGCATAGTGGCGGATCGGCCGCCCGTTCCGGCCGACGAGGAACTTGTTGAAGTTCCATGACACCGTCGCATCCAGCACGCCGTTCTCCGCCTTGCTCGTCAAATAGCGGTAGAGCGGCGCCTGGTCGGGCCCCTTGACGACGGAGACCTTGGCGAGCATGGGAAACGTCGTCTGATACTTGGTCGAGCAGAACTCCTTGATCTCGGCGTTCGAGCCGGGTTCCTGACGACCGAAGTCGTTGGCCGGCACGCCGAGGACCACCAGGCCCTTGTCCTTGTACTGGCGGTAGAGCTTCTCCAGCCCGGCGTACTGGGGCGTGTAACCGCACCGCGAGGCCACGTTGACGATCAGCAGCACCTTGCCCCGGTACTCGCTGAGCGGTTTCGGGGCCCCGTCGATGTCCGTGACCGTGAAGGCATAGACGTCGGCCGCCGCCGGCCCGGAG
>CAZTVU010000272.1:0-5862 GCA_964617025.1 uncultured Planctomycetales bacterium
TATGACGCCTTGCTGGGCCGCGGTTTCTGGAAGTCGCTGTTCATCGTCACGCTGCTGCGAATCCCGCCGAATTCGCCGTTCGCGCTCACGAACCTGGTCATGGCCGGCACGCGCGTGCCGGCCGCGGCTTACGTCCTCGGCTCGGCGATGGGGCTGGCGCCGCGGACGATCGCGGTGGCATTCATTGCCGCCGGTCTGCGCGAGCTGGACTTCAAGAACCTCGCGCGGTCGTGGCTGACGATCGCGGGCGTCGTGGTCATGATCGTCGTGATCCTTATTGTCGGCGCGATCGCGAACCGGGCCATCGCCCAGCTTGGGGCCGACGGACGACCGGCGAGCGCATCGACCGGCGCTTCGTCCATTTCTTCGTAACGCCCGCGGTCCCGGCCCGCGCGTCGTGTGGTGCAACATCGGAAGAACAAACCGGCGGCGTCGGCCGACCGGCGTGCGTCAAGGGCGCAAGGGCATGACGGAACGGCGAAGAGCAGTCGCGCATCGGATACCGCTCGCAATCCTGTGGACCTGTGCGGCCGTCGCGTGCGGGGCGTCCCAGGACGCCGGCGCCGGCCCGGCCGCCTCCGCGCCGACCGCGGCGACGAAGGGAGCGTCTCGGCCCGTCGTCGGCGCGATCCGCTGGGACGCATGGCACGGCGACAAGAGCCTCGTGGGCCGCGCGGTCGAGCGGTCGCTGGGGCCCGGCCGGTGGCATGATCGACTGCCCTTCTTCGGCCGGATCGTCTCGGAAGATCGCGTCGAGGTTCGCGGCGATACGCAGGCGGTGGTGGATCGCGAGATCGCCTATGCCGCCGGCGCCGGGCTGGACTACTGGGCCTTCTGCTACTATCCGGACGCCCCGGCGATGAACTACGGCCTCGATCTGTATCTGACGAGTCCCCACCGGGGCGACCTGCGCTTCTGCCTGTTGCTGCAGAGCGCGCACCTCGGGGCGGCGAAGGACTGGGCAGCGACGGTCGAAGTCCTCGTCAACTATCTGAAGCGGCCGACCTACCAGAAGGTGATGGGGGATCGGCCTCTGGTGTATCTGTATCTCAACGGCCGTGACGAGCTGCGGAGGCTATTCGGCCCCGGAGACGAGCCGCGACGGGCGTTTGACGCCTTGCGGGCGGCGGCCCGCGCCGCCGGGCTGGGCAACCCTTACCTGGTGCTGCAGGACTGGTCGCCGACTGCGGCGGCGGAGCAGGCCCGTGCCTTCGGCTTCGACGCGATCGGTGCCTACGCCACCACGGGGGGCGGGCAGGGGCGGCAGCCGTACGCGGCACTGGCGAATCATGTGCGTGGCTTCTGGGAGCAATGCCGGAACACCGGATCGCCCGTGGTGCCGCTGGTCATGGCCGGCTGGGACCGCCGCCCGCGAATCGAGAACCCGATGCCGTGGGAGTCGGGGCAACTCGCCGAGTCGCTGGAGACCTCGCTGCATTACACCGCACCCGAGCCCGGGGAACTGGCGGCGTTGCTGGGCGATGCCATTGAGTGGAGCCTCCGGCACAAGGAGGCCAACCCGGCCGGGGCGATTCTGATCTATGCGTGGAACGAGCTGGACGAAGGGGGCTGGCTCGTGCCGACGTTGAGGGAGGGCGATGCCCGGCTGCGGGCGATCGGAAAGGTGCTGCGGCCATCGAACCGCGCCGCAAGCGGTCCCGAGCGCCCGTGAGGTGCCGATGCGCAGCTCAGTACCGGCCATACTGCTCGACGAGGTCGCGCATGATCGCGATTCGCTTCTCCGCGGCGCCGGGGGGGACCTGGTCGCCGGCGGCGGCGATCAGCCGCGGCCCGTGCTCGCGCAGGTCGAGCCAGTCCAGCACGGTCCGCTTGAACGTCTCCTCGCTCACATCGGGCAGCCACACATCGGGCGACACCCCGCCCGAGAGGATGAAGTCCGCCCCGGCCTCCTCGCGGCACTCGGCGGGCGTGAGGTCGCCCATGGGCGTTGGCGTGACGGCGTCGGCGCAGTCCGCGCCGACCGCCCGGATCATGCGAATCGCGCCCCGCAGGCGGCCGTCGATATGCACGGCCACGCACTTGCCGGCCGCGTGCAGCCGGCGAATCGCCTCGGCATAGAAGGGGCGCGACCATTGCTCGAAGAAGTCCGGAGGCTGGATGTCGCTCGAGAAGTTGTCGCCCAGGATGACCACGTCGGCCGGGGACGACGCGAGGAGATCGATGCAGGCGAGGTTGTTCCGGTTGATCCGGTCGACGACCTCGCGGAGGGTCTCGGGCCAGTCGGCGATCGCGAACACGGTGCCCTCGATCCCCAACCAGTAGTTGAGCAGTTGCCCCATCGCGCTGTAGCCGAACGGCATGTAGACGATGCCGTCGTCGCCCACGCAGTCGGCCCACGCCACAAACCGGTCCCAACGGGGGGCGTATGTGCGGTCCTGGAGGGCGCAGGCGAGGATGCGCAGGTCGTGCTCGGTCTTCAGCCCCCACTCGGGGATGCCCCAGGCGTAGGTCGCCTCCTCCCAGCGGCGGCGGCGATGGATCGACCCCAGGGGCGTATCGAACCGCCACGTGATCTCCCGCCCGTCGGCGCTTCGGGTGACCGTGGCCTTCACATCCGGCGGATACGCGACGGTGAAGAAGCTGCCGAGGTTCGGCATGTAGAACCCCGCGCCGACCCGCTTGTGATACGCAATGAGCTCGTGCTCCGGCTCGTCGTAGGATCGGCTCAGGTCCCACGGCATCCGGCGGCGGTGATAGAACCAGTGCGACAGGTCAAGCATGAACGGGACGACATCGGGCGTTTCGCCACGGTAGACGGCCAGGATGCGCTCTCGCGGGGTCATGCCGGGATCACTCCGCGCGGAGACGCGCCCACCGGACGTCGGTGCAATCCGTTTGCGGGCCGGCGTAGTACACCACGAGGACGTCACCGTCGGGCAGCGGCGCCGTAGCCGGCAGCCCCACGGAGAACGCCCCCATCTCGGCCCAGGCGTCCTGCATCGACGACTTGTTTCTCGTCTGGGAGGTCATCGCCGTTTCGTAGATGGCGACCTGCGTCGCCTGCGGCCACGTGCGACCGCCGTCGCCACTGAGCCGGGCGCGGATTGCGGGCGGCCCCTCGCGATCGACGTAGACCATCACGATGCGCCCGTCCGGCAGCGAGACGGGCGGCGCCGGCTGGCCGGGGACGCCGGTGTCCCACAGCGGCGACCAGGTCCGCCCGCCGTCCGTGGAAGACCGCGCGTGGATGTTCAGGTATCGGCCGGCTGCGTTGTCATACGTCCAGAAGAGGTCGAGCAGGCGGCCGTCGCCCAGGACGGCGGGCCGCTGGTCCCAATAGAAGATGCGGTTTTCGGGGTCGCCGGTGACGACCGCATGCTCGGGCCACGACCGCCCGCCGTCGCGGGAGAAGATCAGCACGGACTTGTGCCGCCACGTGCCGGGGTCGTCGTAGTGTTTGTTCAGCTCAAACTGGCAGGCCCACTCGCCGTTCGGCAGGACGAGCACGGGCCCCGTGATCGGCGTCGGCACGTGGAACGGGGCCGTATCGATCCGCCGGGGCGCGGACCATGTGGTGCCGCCGTCGGGCGATTCCGCGAGGAAGATCCGCGAATCAAGCAGACCTTGCGTCTGCTCGTTGAAAAACGGCAGCGACGGGTCGGAGTGATCGACCCAGCATAGCGCGGCCAGCACCCGCGGGCCGCCGAGCGATGTCAGGGCCAGGGTGCGAAAGAGGCCCGGCCTGCCTTCCACCGGCGGCGGTACGAACGGGCCGACCGGTTCCTGCCAGGAGCGGCCCTCATCATCCGAGCGGGTGAGCAGGACGCGCTGGCCCGCCGTCGCGCCCTTGGTCGGCGCGGCCCGGAACCCGCACAACCATCGACCGTTCGGCAGGACACACACCTGCGGAAAGGCGCAGCTCTGGCGCACGGTGCCCGGTCGGCCGGCGCAGACAATGCCCTGGTCGCTGACAAGCACGAGTCACCTCCCGGACGCCGACATGTCCGCCGGGCCTCAGTACGGCGCGGATGCGCAGTCTATGCCCCGGGGCCCTCGCCCGCAATCGCCTTGCCGGTGTCCGGTTCGGGACGCGAGCGAAATACCGCGCCCCGGGAATACGGTCCGGAATCTGTGTGGAACGGGCCGTGTGCCTGTCCCGCTCGTTACCCTCGCCGCGCGGCCGGCTCGCCGCCCGCGTCGAATGCGTCGCGAACGGCGGAACGGCTGAATAACTCATCGTCCTCTGCCGCATATCCGATCTCTCCCATATCGTCAGGCGCCGCACGCGTGCGGCCGGAAAACGGCTCATAACGTCTCGAATTGACATGGCTTCGGACAAGACGGCTGATAATCCGCGACTGGATGCGGCAATTGCCCGCGTGACCGATATCTCGACGATTCAGGTGGCGTTGCTGCGCGTGATGCGAGTGGTCAACGACCCGAAGGCCAGCGCGCTGGATCTGGCCGAGGTCATCGGCACCGACCCCGCGCTGACGGCGCGGATCGTCCGGACCGTGAACTCCGCCGCCTACGGTCTGCGGGCGAAGGTCCGGCACCTTTGGGACGCGGTGGTTCAGCTCGGCTTCCGGCGGGTGCGGAACCTGGCGATGGCCGCGACGGTATGCGATCTGTTCCGGGCGAAGCATCGGCTGGGCGCGTACGATCGCGAGCGGTTGTGGCAGCACATGGTCGGCGTGGGCGTTGGGGCGCGCGCGATGGCATCCGCGTGCGGGCGGATGGACGCGGATGAGGCGTTTCTCGCCGGTCTGTTGCACGACATCGGCATCATCCTCGAGGATCAATACGTCCACGACGATTTTACCCGAGGCATTCTCAAGGCCGACCCCGGCGAGGGCCTGCGGGAGACGGAGCGGCGGCATCTGGGCTTCGACCACACGGAGCTGGGCGACCGCATTGCCCGCGCGTGGCGATTTCCGGACGCTGTGGTGGATGCGATCGCGTTTCATCACGAGCCGGAGGCCTATGAGGGGCCGGCGAAGGAAGTGGTCTGCGCGGTCGCGGCGGCCGACTGGATTTGCGGACAATGCGGTGTGCCGGCCGTCGACATGCCCGACGCGGTGCCGCCGTCCGAGCGCGTCCTCGAACCGCTCGGCTTCGACGAACAGGACCTCGCAGTGTACGGCCAGGATATCCAATCGGAGCTCGCCGGGGTCGACGACCTGCTCGCGGTCTGCTGAGGGCTTCAGGGCCGCGCCGCCCGGGGTTCGCGGAAGTCGCCGGCGGCGTGCCGGGGGGCCAGCCGGCGATAGACCTGCACGGCCAGGTCGATGTAGGCCAGATCGTCCTCGTTGACCTCGCGGACCACCTTGCCGGGCACGCCCATGACGACCGACCGGGGCGGGATGATCGTCCGCGGCGGGACGAGGGCGCCGGCGGCGATCACGCAGTTCTCACCGATTTCCACCTCATCGAGCAGCGTGGCCCGGATGGCGATGAGCGACCGCGGCCCGACGCGGCGGCAGTGGACGACGGCGTGGTGGGCGATGACGACGTCATCGGCGATCTCGAGGGGTACGGCGTGCTTGCAGTGGAGCAAGGCCCCGTCCTGGACGTTGACGCGGGCGCCGATGCGGATCGGCGCCACGTCGCCGCGGACGACGGCGCCGTACCAGATGCTCGACTCCGGGCCGATGGCGACGTCGCCGACGACCACGGCGGTGCGGGCGACGTAGTAGTCTCCGATCTTTCGCATGGCCGGTCGGCTCCTCCGGTCGGTCGGGCGGCATCATACGGCAGAAGCGAACGGGAGTGTAGGCTTTGCTCCGTCGTTGCGTGTCGCAACGACGGAAAAGCGGAAAAGCGAAAAACCGGAAAAGCGAAAAAACACGCTCCGAGGGCCGAATCGGAAATACACCTGCGGTGCGGTCGTGAGTGCCCTGC
>CAZTVU010000273.1:0-5853 GCA_964617025.1 uncultured Planctomycetales bacterium
ACCTGCCGACACCGCTGGATAAGCGAATCTGACCGACAGGCGTGAACGGTTACGGGCAACGTCCATTGACGGTATCTCCGACAAGACTTCCTGACGAAAACGACACTGCAGGACGTGCGAGCCGATCACGCCACACATAACCGAGTCATCATCCCAACAAGGCAGCCAAGTCCAATCACCACTTGCAACCGAGTACTCATCGCCCACGAGAGTCATCGAGGATTGGTCGTCGTCGCACGCCCAAGACGCACTGAACGTTGGCAAAGCGTCAAGCGATGCGCCCAACTCCCCCATTCGATCCCAGGCAGATGCGTGAAGCTCGTAGTCAAAGTAGCCCAGTCGCGAACGAAGCCGTTCGGGGTGGAAAAGTCTCTTTCCGCCGCAGTACCAATCATCGGTCTTGTCCACCCATGTACTGTTACCCTCCGGACCGTCAAATGAGAGGCCGAGCGCGAACTCGATGGTCTGCCACACGTCCATGCACCTCAGGTCCCGTCCAAGCGCGCGCATGACCTGCGACGCCAGGAGCGTTGAATGCGCGAAATCCAGGCCCTTGGAGCACTCTGTGATGGTGAAGCAATAAACGAGCATTCCCCAACTGCCGCCGAAAACATAGAACTCATCGTGATGCTGGTCGTGGTCCGCGAAGGCCAAGTGTGCAAAACGACAGTAGTTTTCATGCCCTACGGCCGTCCCATCGTCTCTGCATTCGTCCATCCATGTCGAGGAATGGCAGCAGTGCCGGACGCGGTCGCCTTGCGTGTCATCCACTACCCAGTAGACCTGTACGCCCGCCGTGTTCAGGAAGCCCCATTCCGCAAGTTCCATTGCCGCATTCACATCGGCAATGGTCGGGGGGCTGAACTTTTCGATGCGAAAGCCCGTGGGTACGTCGAGCGCCGCGGCAAGCTCGATGTTGCCATGCGTCACGACTGTATCTGGGGCGGTGTTGCAGAAGATCGGGAAGCGCCACTGTTGCATGGTGTCCGGGTTGATATACATATCCATGAGCCCATCCGGCGGATCCACGCCATTGTCGCTTGGAGGACTGCTAAGCGGCCAACCCGTGTTGGTCGCCGTGATCGTGCTTCGCGGATCGTTGTAGCTCTTCGAGGACGTCGTCCCCGACGCCGTACCCGGTAGCGGCCGCGAATCCGCCGCCATGATGTCCACCTCAACCAGCAGCTCCTTGCGGGCCGGGCTCAGACGCCGATGGGTGTCCTGGCAGTTCGCGTCGTGGTGCGTCCCCACGAAGCCCCGATACTCCTCCCACGCCGTAAACCCGTCGCCCGGCTTGCCGGCCGGGTCGTACGCCGTCCCGTGCGCCGCCAGCGGGCCGGCGCCGTCCGGGTCGGCCGCCTCCTCGTCCTCCTCGGCCGCGAAGAAAGTCAGGTCGCCTGCCGCCACCGGCGGCGATGGGGCGTATTGCGCGTTCCACGCGACGATCATCTCCTTCTCCCATTGATCCGCGATCCTGTCCTCGTCCCGGTCTCGCGGGATCGGCGCGTACGCGGTTACCGTCGCCGGGACGATCGCCATCTGCAGGACGCCCCCGATCGTCGCCGTCGCGTCCAGCTGCCCCCACGCGCCGTAGTCGTACGACTTGACGGTCACGGTCGTCGTACTGACCGGGCCGGGCGTCAGGGCCTTGTCCGCGTTCTCGCCGGAGACCGTATACCCCGCCCCCGGCTCGAACCGCACGTCCTTCCACCCGACGGCGTCCTCGCCGCCGGCGGGGAAGGGGCTTGGGGCGTTCATGCAGTACCCCGCGTCGGATGTGACGAGCGACAGCGTGAGCTCCATCGCGGGCGTCACCGTCGGCGGCAGGAGCGTCGCGGTCATCTCCACCGTGTTGTCCTCGGCGCCGCCCTTCGGCAACCACGGCTCCGGGCACTCCGTCAGCGTGAACGAATAGACCGTCAGAAAGACATGGTCGTCGCCACGACACCGGCCCCGCCCCCACCCGCAACACCAGGCGGACCGGCCCCGGCGTCACCCCCTCCACCCAGAACTCCCAGTACCGTCGCGGGGCGTTCGCCCCGAGATACTGCGGCACGAGGTCCACGCTCTCCGACGGCCCCGCCGCGGAATCCAGGATCAACTCGAAGTTCGCCGTCGGCGCCTGCGACGTTTCCACAGCGAAGACCCGCACCTTGCCATCGCCCTCCGCACAGAGCGTCGCCGACGGCGTCCCCATCCGCGGATCGCTCTGGGGGCAGACGCTCAGGTGCACTCTCTGCATCTCCCCCAGCATGACCAGGCCGCCGCCGGCCTTCGAGGGGCTCGCGTCGACGCGGTCGGCCACGCGCTCCGGCGGAGTCCCACTTGTCTTCTCATCCCGGTCCTCGTTCGCCCGCAGCAGGAACCCCGGCGCCGCGTGCCCGACCTCCTCGTCCACGCCGTCAAGAAGGATGTGCGGCCGGACGACCACGAAGTCCCACTGGCCGTCCCACCAGTCCCAGCCGCAGTTCTCGTCGCAGTCGGCGCCGGCAGGAATCGTGCGCGAGCCCCAGGCGCAGACCATGCCCGGGCCGCATCCGATCCCCTCGAGCCAGAAGACCTGCGTGCCCTGCGCCGGGAGCGTGAAGTCCTGGCAGTCGCCGTCGCAGCCCCCCAGGGCATCACACCGCGAAAACCCCGGGGTGCCCCAGTACGGACAGACGAATGTCGGGCAAGGCGCCGGCGTCAGGCACGGCGGCGGCGGGATGCACGGCGGCGACGCGCCGTAGGCGGCGAAGCATGCGGGACCCCCCATATTGCCGTTGCTCTCCACGACGATGGTCGAATCCCAGGAGTAGCCGTCGGGGAGCGGCACGCCCAGACACTCGTCGCCAACGGGGCTGTTCGTGATGCCCGCGGAGATCGTGACCGGCACGGGACAGCCGAAGCAGATGACCGGCCACTCGAGGGCCTGGCCGGACCCATAATGCCGCCCGGCCGCGGACGGCCTGGCGGTCGCCACAAGCACGGCCAACCACGTAAGCCCGACCGACGCCTTCCGAAATCCGCCCGACAGGCGATCGCCGCACATGGGTCGACACCTCGCTCACGGAACCGTCACGCGGGTCCGCATCGACTCTGCCTGCGCGGCAGCCGCGCCAACCGCATCCGCCCGCAATCGAAGGAACTTGAAACCCAGGATCTCCTTCCGCTCCCAAACGGTCTTGAGAAGGATCGTCTTCTCGACGGCCGGCGCACGCGACTGCACCAGTCGCAACGGGCGATGCGTGTCGGCCGGCTCTTCCAGAAGCACGCCCATCTCGCGACAGTATTGCTGGCGATCGTCGCCGGTGATTACGAGCACGACGTCGCCCGGCCGAAGCTCCGGGAGCACCTTGTGGAGATACAGCCGGGGGATGCAGGGGCCGATGAACTTCTCGTCGGGCAAGTCGACGTCGATACCGAACCGTTCCTTGAGGAATGCCTTTCGCCGCACGACCTGGTGTGCCGGCACCCAGGCCATGCGGCCGGCCAGGCGATCGGTAATGTCCTCCAGGAGCCAGGCGTTGTTCCGCGGCCAGTCCGCGAGGAGATTGTGGTTGCGTGCGGCGGTCGTGACCTGGCCGTCCTTGTAGCGCAGACGCTGCAGGACGAGAAAGAAGGTCGCGAAGTCCGGGGCGACGGCCATCGCGAGCGTCTGTTCAACGAAGCTTCGAGTGTCGCTGCGGTCCAGCGCGAACAGCGGGCGCGGGTCGTGGGCGTCGTACGTACCTTCGCCCAGCGGGTCGCCGCCGTACGGCTGGCCGATCGTCTGCTCCGCGAAGCGGCGCAGGCGGGCGACCGGATCCGGCGTGTCCGCCGCCCAGAAGCGGAGGTGCTCATCGAGCTGCGTACGCGACAGTTGATGGACGGGGACGTCGCTGTGGTCCACGGCCGCGGGCTGTTCGGACGCCTCAACGGCGGCAACGCATGCGAAAACGGTGGCAAGGTGTCGCAGGTGAGGAACCGTCGCTGCCTCCTTTCCGGATCATGGCGCCGTCGACCCGGCCGCCGGAACGGTAATTCGCGCAGTCATGGCGGCATCTTCGACGATCGCGTTGGCCTCGGCCTCTGGCCGAAGTCGAAGGAACTTGAATCCCTGAATGCGGGGGAAGCGCCGCAGCATCCCCATTAACGAATCGCGCCGAACACGGGGCTCCGTCGAGTGCATGACCGAGGGCGGGCCGTCTCGATCGACCGTGTCCCACGGGGTCCGCTCGATGAGGATTCCCATGTGGTCGCAGTCCCGGTCCTCCCAGGGTCCGACGATGACGAGCACGACGTCACCCGATTTGAGCTCCGGCAAGATGTCGCGCACGGCCTCACGGGGGATGAAGGCGTCGATGACTTTCTCGTCGGACCGATCGACCACGAGGCCCTGCCTGGCGAAGAACGCCTTCGGCCGGATGATGTGGTGGAGCGGGATCCACGGTTTGATGGGGCCGCTTCCGAGGTTCTTCGTGATGTCTTCGAGACACCAGGCGTTGTTGCGGATCCACTCGGCGATGATGAAGGTGTTGCGGTTGCGAAGCGTTTCAACCTCCTTCGAGGGATCACGCGGCTTGAGGCGGTAGCCGTCGATCGTGAAGTCGCCGGGCGCCAGAGGGATCGCCCCGTTTGCGAAGCGCAGGCGGGCGGTGAGTCGGCAATAGGATTCCCACGAGTCGGCGAGGGCGATCGCCAGCGCATGCTCCACGAACGTCACACAGTCGGTTTCCCGATGGCTGAACATGGGCGCTTCCAGCCGGAAGGGCTGCCACCACGAGCGCATCGCGACATGCTCTGCGCGCTCGGGTGCCGTGGAGACCGTTTCGCGAAGGCCCCTGATGTACTGCCCGAGTTCCACGTCGGTCATCTGAAACAGCAGCTTCGACGACGCCGGTACGGCCGGCTGCGTTGTTTGGGATCGAGCCTCCAAAGCCAAACCCAGTATGGCCAGCGTCCCGAGAACGACGACCGAGCTCGCAATGGCAGACAGGCCCCGACCGCGAACGCGAGAAAGCGGGGTGTGCATGGTGTCAACCCCAGATACGTTGTTCCGGGCAGCCCTTGTGCCGGTGTTCAGGTTGGCGCCGCCGATGGCGCCGGCGCGGCAACAAACCCTGCGGACGCTGCGCGTGACTAACAGCGAATGGCGAATGGCAGGAGCATGACCACCGCTCCACTTCCGGAATCACATGCTACCGTGGTCCGGTGCGGAAAGCAAGCCCCTGCCAAGCCCGCGCAGCGATAGGGACGCTACGGCTTCCATCGACGCGGACGAGGCCTGTTCGACCGGGATGGCCTCCGCGAAGAGTCCGCGTGGCCGGGAGTAGCGCAATTGCGGTCACTCGCTCGCGCAAGAACCATCGCGTGAGCGTTCCCTTTCCTCCGACAAGCGTCGTCCCGAAGGAGTTTACGTGGTTCGCAGGAGGTCCTCAATCCGGGATCCCCGGAGCGGGGCTGGGCGGCCCGGACTGCCCTTGCGTTGCATGCGGCAACGACGGGAACGCCGGGGAGGCGAGCGGACCCGCCGCATTCGCACCGCGGAACCACCTGCGCCGCTTCCGCTCTGTCGTGTGCCTAGTGCCGTGCATCGGACACGGCCGGTCCGGCGGCGGCTTTGGAGTCCGCCGGGGCAGTTGCTAGAATCCGTCAGGGCTTCGGGGCTTAACACCGTGTTTCGGGAGCATGGTACCGCGGCCTCGGCACTCGGTACTCGTGGGCGGCATGCGCTACTTTCTGGAGACGATGGGCTGCCAGATGAACGTGCTCGACAGCGAGCTCGTCGCGGGGCAGCTCCGCGCGCAGGGGTTTGAATCCGTTTCGCACGCGCGGGACGCCGACGTGGTCCTGATCAACACGTGCAGCGTCCGCGGTCACGCCGAGGACAAG
>CAZTVU010000274.1:0-5833 GCA_964617025.1 uncultured Planctomycetales bacterium
TTGGCGTGATCTACGGCCGGGCGCACCATCGCGAGATCGCCCGCTTCGGCGGGCGCCACGATACGAACACCCCTTTCGGTTGCAGCGGGCCGGCCTGAGGAGGCGACGGCCCGCTGTCTTGCGCGCCGATATCCGCTGCTTGTATTGCCGGCCGCCGGCGTCAGGCGTCGCCGAACGCGACGCCCATGCTGCGCGCGGTCGCCAGCAGCGGATGGTCGAGCGGCACGAGGCGCTGTTTCCCGGCCACCTGCTCGAGCGGCACCGAGGTCACCTCGCCCTTCTGCACGACGACCATCCGATCCCACTGGCCGGCGGCGGCGAGGCGAACGGCCTCGGCGCCGAAGTGCGTCGCCAGCACGCGATCGAATGCGACGGGCGTGCCGCCGCGCTGCACATGGCCCAGGACGGTCGCGCGGCACTCGATGCCGGTCTTCTGCTGCAGTTGCGGCGTGATCACCTGACTGACGCCGCCCAGACGCAGCGGTTCGACCGGGTCGTCGGTCAGGACGCCGGTCTGCCGGCCGCCGCGCGGGGCGGCACCTTCGCTGACGGCGATGATCGTGAAATGCTTGCCGTGTTTGCGTCGGCGCTCGCAGGCAACGCTGATGGCGTCGAGGTCGTACGGGATCTCGGGCAGCAGGATCACATCCGCCCCGGAGGCCAGACCGGAGTGAAGGGCGAGCCAGCCAGCGTTGCGGCCCATGACCTCGACGAGCATGATCCGATGGTGGCTGCTGGCGGTGGTGTGGATGCGGTCGAAGGCGTCCGTCGCGGTCTGAAGCGCCGTGGCGAAGCCGAACGTCACGTCGGTGCACATGAGGTCGTTATCAATGGTCTTGGGCACGCCGACGACGTGGATCCCGCGCTGCATCATGCCATACGAGGCGGCCATGGTGCCGTCGCCGCCGATGCAGACGAGCAGGTCGATGCCGTGCTTGCGGCAGGTGGCGACGGCGCGGTCGGAGACGTCCTGAACGACGGGCCGGCCGGCCGCGTCGGTGCCGACGCGGTACTTCATCGGATTGACCTTGTTGGTCGTCCCGAGGATCGTGCCGCCTTGCGTAACGATCCCGGACACATCCGCCAGCGTCAGCGGGCGGACGCGGTCCTCGAGGAGGCCGAGGTAGGCGTCTTCGATTCCGAGGACCTCGAGGCCGTGATCGTTGATGGCGGCCTTGACGACCGCGCGGATGACGGCATTGAGGCCCGGACAATCGCCGCCGCCGGTCAATACGCCGATTCGATTCAGGTTCATCGCGGACATCGGGGCACCTATTCCTTTCGGGGCGGCTCCGGCGGCATAAATGCGACGGCGCGCGGGCTTCGGAGCGGTTGCCTGGAGAGCCACCAGAGCCACCCGACGGCGAAGGCGAAGCCCACGACGCTCACGAATTGCGAGGCGGTCAGTCCGAAGGTATCCAACGGGTTGTCGGCGCGAATCGCTTCTTCGACGACGCGTGCGATCGGATAGAGGAGCCAGAGGACGCCGAAGACCACCCCGTGCCGCTTGCGACGATAGAACAGGGCGTTCAACAGCAGCGCCAGCAGCATCGCATTGACCGATGCGTACAACTGCGCCGGATGGACGGGCAGCGACTTGTTCTCGGGGCGTCGGGCGAGGGTCTCCAGGTCGCTCCCGGAGAGGCCGAAGGTTCGCATGCTGTCGGTGAAGGGGGCATGGGACGTCGCCTCGCAGCTCATGCCGGCGGGCAGAATGATCTTTTCCTGCCGAAGCTTCTCAAGGGTGGCGAGCATGGCCTCCTTCTTTCGGATGGCCTCCGGGTCGCCGCCGGTCTTTTTGAGTCGCTCGACCTCCTCGCGCAACCGCTGATACCGCTGCTCGCCGCGGTGCCGCTTTTCGGGCGACATGGTCAGCAGGTCGCGGGGGATCGGGAAGCCGACACCGCTCCGCGGATCAATGTGCAGGAGGGGGGCGGGCAGGGTCGCCTCGCACCGCTGCCACTGATAATGCTGTGCCGGGCTGCCGCACGGAAACTGCACGGCCCAGGGCACATGGTACTTCACGCACGGCGCTCCCCAGCAGCATCCGTTGAGGAAGCAGCCGATCCGCCCGAAGGCCAGGCCCCACATGAGCGACGGCGTCATGATGTCGAGATACAGGCGCAGCGAGGCCGGCGGTCCGTGGCCCGCCCGCGTCGACCATCGCCAAAGCTCACGGGCCACGAAGAAGCCGATCACGATGAGGAGGATCGTGAACACGATGGGGGGCAACGGGCTGCGCGGGCCCATGGCTTGGCGAACGAGCAGAAGGATGGCCACCGCCAGCGCGATCCAGAACAGCCCCAGCGCCCGGGCGACGATCGGTCGGCCGTGGCTGACGATGTACAGGACGATGAAGATCATCGCGCCCAGCCACCCGCCGTAGAACTCGAGGCCGCCCGCCGTGACATTCACGATGTCGGCGAGGGGACGACCTGCGAAGTTGCGCTCCCAGTAGTGAATGACGTAGAAGGCCCTCGCCCCAATGACGCCGAACACGAGGGCGACGAAGCCGACGTTCAGAATGAGATCCGGGTTGCATTTGACCTTCGCGGCCCGCCGGGCGGCCCACCAGATCCCGGTCAGGAACCCGATCATCAGCATCAGGCCGTAGCCCTTTACGCCGTAGTAGAGAAAGGGGATGTCGAAAAGTTCGGGCTTCATGTCTCGGTGACTGCTCCTGGTCGCCGGTGTGCCGGCCGGACGCCGTGCGCAACCGAGCGGGCCACGATGCTAACCGCCCCCGCGCCCGTTGAACAGGGGGCGCCTTGCCAGGACCCGTGGCGTTGCTATGATGCAGCGGAAGCTCCAGGCGCGAGTCTTCCGGGAGGAATGAGCCGTGCGTATTCCGCAAGGCGCGTGGAGGCCGTGGCTGTGTGCCGCGCTGGCGTCGCTGCCCGGGTGCGTGACCCCGGAGGCGCTGACGATCTCGCCCGACGAGCTGCCGAACGCGGCCGAGGGCCGGCCCTACAGCGTGACGCTGACGGCCGACGGGCAGGGACCGCACGCGTGGGAGATCACCGGCGGCAGCCTGCCGACCGGGCTGCACCTGGACGAGGACTCGGGCCGGATCGACGGCACGCCGCAGCGATTCGGCACCTTCACGATCACGGTCGCGGTCCGCGACCGCTCGTTCCCGTCGCGCAGCGGCGAGCGGACCTTCACGCTCGTGGTCCTCGAAAGACTTCGAATCAGCGAGACGCTGCCTCCCGCCCGTGTTGACGAGGCGTACAGCGCGGCGGTCCCCGTGACCGGCGGCATCCCGCCGTATGCGTTCGACATCTCCGGACTGACCGGCGATTTCAACTACAACCCGGTCACCGGCGTGATCTACGGCACGCCGATTCAGGCCTCGGAGGGCATCGGCTTCAACGTGCTGGTGACCGACAGCGGCGATCCGCAGCAGACCGCAGCGAGTACGCTCACGCTCGTCGTGAAACCGCGGGCGGTGCGAATCACGACCGAGGCCCTGCCCGCCGGGAAAGTGGGACAGCCCTACCGGGCCCAGGGGGCGCCGGTGCAGTTGCAGGCCGCCGACGGCCGGCCGCCGTACCGCTGGCCCGCCACGCCGGGCCCCCCGCTCCCCGACGGTCTGTCGCTGGACCTGGACACCGGCGTGATCTCCGGCACGCCGACGAGGGCGCAGACGGTGGACGCGGTCTTCAAGGTGACCGACAGCGACACGCCGAGCACGAGTGCGCAGAAGGGGCTTACGATCGTCATCGAGCCGTAAGGCGGCGTGCGATCGGCACGGCACGCGGAGTCGATCGAACATGAGGAGGTCGCGGCGATGTTGAAACGATGTCTTGTCGCGGGTCTGGCGACGGCGATGCTGACGGGGCTGTCGTGCGAAATCGTGCCCACGCCCGCGCCCACGAAGATCCCGCTGAACGAGGCGCACGGCGTGGTCCGCGTCAGCCAGATGGTCGGCGGCGACACCGCCGTCGCCACCGCACGGGTGACGGAGAGCGACAGCGCCTCTTCGGCGGTCGTCGTCCTCGAGGGCGATCAAGCCGTGTACGTGAACGATCTGCTGCTGATCGGTCCCGACGCGGACGGCAACTATGCCCGCACGATTCCCTCGGCGGCCAACCTCAAGATCACGGTCGCCGAGCCGACGCGGGGCACCGCACACACCACGATGGTGATGCCCGGCGCATTCAGCGTCACGTCGCCGTCGGATACCGCCTCGCTCGGGGGCTTCACGGTCATCTGGACGAACGCGGACCCGAGCCTGAAGGTGCTCATTGAGTTGAGCCAGGCCATGGGCGGGTCGGATCCCATCACGAAGTCGTTCGGCCCGGTCGCGGATTCAGGAAGCTACGTCCTGAGCCGGACGAACCTGGCGGACTTCCGGTGGGGCACGGGCGTGACGCTGACCGTCAAGGTGACGCGCATCCGCGAGATGATCGGGATTGAGGGCTTCAAGACCGGAAAGGCCACGGCGGAGCTGTGGCAGGCCGTCGTCGTCACACCGACGCCGGTGAACTGACGGAAACGCACGAATCTACAGAGGAGATGACGTGATGACCCAACGTGACATTGGCTGGGCGGTTGCCGGGGCTGCGCTTCTGCTCGTGGGTATCGGTTGCCACAACGCGGACGGCCCCGCAGAGCGGTTCGGCGCGTCGATGACCGCGGCCCCGGACCTCCCGCTGATCACCGACGGCGTCAGCCGGGCGATCACCTGGGAGAACCGCAAGGGCGAGCCCGGCGCCGGCGGCAAGGAGAAGGAGGGCCGCAAGGGTTCGCCGTGCATTCCCAACATCCCGCCCGGGACGACGCAGACGCTGATGGACATTGACGGCTGCGGCGTCATCCGCCACATGTGGTTTACGATCCCGAAGCGGACGCCGAACATGCTCCGCAACCTCATCCTGCGGATGTACTGGGACAACGAGGAGACGCCGTCGGTCGAGGTGCCGTTCGGCGACTTCTTCGGCACGGCCCACGGCCGCATGGCCTCTGACGACAAGGGCAACCCGATCCACTTCGCCTCGGCGTGGGTGACGACGCCGCTGGGCCGCGCGTTCAACTGCTTCTTCCCGATGCCCTTCGCCACGCACGCGAAGATCACCGTCGAGAACGACTCCGGCGAAAAAACCGACTCGTTCTTCTTCCAGATCGACTATGACCTGCTGCCGAAGCTGCCGGCCAACACCGGCCGCTTCCACGCCCAGTTCCGCCGGCAGAACCCGACCGTGCTCAAACAGGACTATGTGATCGTGGACAACGTCCGCGGGCCGGGCATGTACGTCGGCACGGTGATCGGCGTGCGGGCGCTCGGGCCGCACTGGTGGGGCGAGGGCGAGCTGAAGATGTACATGGACGGCGATGTCGAGTACCCGACGATCTGCGGCACGGGCACGGAAGACTACTTCTGCATCGGCTGGGGCATGCTGCCGTCGCAGACGCTCTATCACGGCTGCACGTTCCTGCAGAAGAACGACTTCTTCAAGGAGGCGTGCGTCTCGATGTACCGCTGGCACGTGCTCGATCCCGTCCGGTTCCGCACGAACCTGAAGGTGACCATCCAGCAGATCGGCTGGAACAACGGCCTCTTCGAGCGGAGCGACGACTGGTGCAGCACGGCGTTCTGGTACCAGGCGGAGCCTCACAATCCGTTCCCGCCGCTGCCGGACCGCGCCGCGAGAATCGCGAGCCTGATCGAGCCCGAGAAGAAGCCGGCGTAGCGTCCTCCGTCGTTGCTTGGCGCAACGACGGGAAGACGAGAAACGAAAAACCGGTAAAGCGAAAAAGCACGTTGGAAGGGCCGTATCGGGAATACACCTGTGGTGCGGTAGTGAGTGCACTCCATCATCAGACGTTTTTC
>CAZTVU010000275.1:0-2805 GCA_964617025.1 uncultured Planctomycetales bacterium
ATGCCCCGGCGCCGACGCGGGACCCAGTCCCAGCCGGGCCGCAAGCACGCGCTGCGCGGTCAGCGGATGCATCCGGGCCGGATACGCATGGAAGCCGTGCGTCAGCGATCGGCCTTCGTCGCCGCCGGTGTCAAGCGCCCACGCCAGGTCTCGAGTGACCCGCTCGTCGCCGACGACGGCGGCGCGGCCGCCCAGGTGGGAGAGCCCGCGCCGTTGCCGCGGCCGGCCTTTCCGGGCGGCGTTTCCGTTCGCATTGTACGTGGTTTCACGTCGCACGGATGTCCCCGGAGGCCGGCCGGCGGGCGCCGGCCGCCGCGCCGCGGTGAGGCGTCACAGGTCGCCCAACAGGTGTCCGAACTTCGTCTTCTTCGTCTGGAGATACCGCTTGTTCGCCTCGTTCGGCGGGATCTGAATGGCCACCTGCTCCACGATCTGAAGGCCGTAGACCTCCAGCCGCTCGAGCTTTTTCGGATTGTTCGTGAGGATCCGCAGCTTGCGCAGGCCCAGGTCGCGCAGGATCTGCGCCCCGATCCCGTAGTCGCGCTTGTCCGCCGGCAGGCCCAGCGCCTCGTTCGCCTCGACGGTGTCCAGCCCGGCCTCCTGCAGCTTGTACGCCAGCAGCTTGTTGTGCAGCCCGATCCCGCGGCCCTCCTGGCGAAGGTAGACCAGCGCCCCCTTGCCGGCCGCCTGAATCGCCTCCAGCGCCCGCTCGAGCTGTCCGCCGCAGTCGCACCGCATCGAGCCGAACACATCCCCGGTCAGACACTCCGAGTGAACCCGCACGAGCACCGGCTCCTCGTGCAGGATCGGCTGGCCGCCGGCGTCACGATCCCCCACCCCGCCGCAGCAGAGGGCGAGGTGCGGATCGGCGTCCACGATCGACCGGTACGCGATCAGCGTGAACACCCCGTAGCGCGTCGGCAGGCGGATCGTCTCCAGGCGATCGATCAGCGTCTCGCGCTGCTGCCGGTACTCGATCAGCGAGGCGATTGTGCAGATCCGCAGCCCGTGCCGGCGCGCGAACTCGATCAGGTCGGGCATCCGCGCCACGTCGCCGTCCTCGCGCAGGATCTCGATGATCACCCCGCCGGGCTTGAGGCCCGCCAGACGCATCAGGTCCACGCTGGCCTCGGTGTGCCCCGCACGGACCAGCACGCCGCCCTCCCGCGCACGCAGGGGGCTGATGTGCCCCGGCCGGTGAAAGTCCGACCAGACCGCGTCGTCCGCCACGCACCGCCGGATCGTCGTCGCGCGATCGCCGGCCGACACCCCCGTCGTCACGCCGAACTTCTCGACGGCGTCGATGGAGACCGTGAACGCCGTCCCGTGCATCGCCGTGTTCTCCGGCGTCTGCTGGTACAACTGGAGCCGCCGGCAGATCTCCTCCGAGAGCGCCAGGCACAGCTTTCCGGCGGCCGCGCGGATCATGAAGTTGATCTTGTCCGCCGTGACGCTCTCCGCCGCGCAGACCAGGTCGCCCTCGTTTTCGCGGCGCTCGTCGTCGACGATGATGATCAGCTCTCCGCGGCGGAGCCGCTCCAGCGCCTCGTCAATTGTGCAGAACGGTTCGTTCATCTCACGCCTTCGTCTGCGTCGCCCCGGCGACGAACTGCTGCCCGAATCGGAAGTAGTCGATCGCCGCCAGCACCGCCAGGCCCGTCGCCGCCCACCAGCACACCGCCGGCAGCCGTCGCAGCGGCGCCGGCAGGTCCGGGTGCAGCAGCACCGTGAAGATCGTCGCGAGCTGCGCGAACGTGCACAGCTTGCCCGGGCGACGCGGCGCGACGCACGCCCGCGACGTGATGATGTAGATCAGGCAGAAGCCCACGACGACGAGCAGGTCCTTGCCCAGCGCCGCCACCACCACCACGCTCGGCAGCACGCACCCCGGCACGCTTGTCCCCTGGCGTGCCAGCAGGATCACCGTGCAGATCACCAGCAGCTTGTCCGCCAGCGGGTCGAGAAACCGCCCCAGCGGCGTCTCCGCCCGCAACCGCCGCGCCAGGAATCCGTCGAGCACGTCGCTGACGCCCATCAGGATCAGCAATCCGACCGCGCCCCGACGCGCGGCGGTGCCCCACGACGGGTCCTGGATGTTCAGGATGCACACGACGAACGGTGCAACCAGGATGATCCGCGACAGGGTGATCCGGTTGGGCCAGCTCAACGTGCTCATGTCGGCGGCCCGTTCATTCTACCGGAAAGCGCGCGGCTCCACAACGCGGCGCCGTCGGGTTTCGAACGTCTGCGCTCGAGGCGCCGGGCCGCGGACCGGGCTGCGGGCCTGCCGGCGCGGACCTACCGCTGCCGGCAGAACACGCCCGGCTCGATCTGCTCGAACCCGCGCCCGGGGCCGACCAGATCCGGAACCGGCTCGGCATTCTCGCGGAGAACGAGATACCCCCCGGGCCGCACCGCGTAGGCGAGGGCCGTCCGCACCTGCCGCGCCTGCGGCGTGTCCCCCATCGGCACGGTCGAGAACGAGAACACCGCGTCAAACGCCCCGAGCTGCCCCAGCTCCGGCAGGCGCAGCGGGTTTACGAATCGGAATCGCACCATCTGTCGAAGGGCCGGATCGGGCGTGATCGTATACCCGCCGTCGGCGATCCGCGTCACGGAGAAGAACATCTCGACGCCCGGCGGCAGGTGCTTCGTGGACAGCGGCAGCTCCGCATCCTCGCCCGCGCTCTCCGGCCCGAACAGGGCCGTCACCTTTTCGACGTACGCCCGCCACTCCGCCCGCCGGAACTCGTACGTCCCCGCCTCCCCGTACTTTAGCGCCCCCGGCAGCACGTCGCTGCCGAT
>CAZTVU010000275.1:2887-5787 GCA_964617025.1 uncultured Planctomycetales bacterium
GTCGGCGCCGGCGCCGCAGAACGGGTTCCAGAAGCGGATCTTGTGCTGGCCCATCCCCGCCGCATCGGTGAACAGCCGCACCAGCATCGTGTGAAGCACCGGCATCCGGCTGCGAAAGCGAAAGAACTTCCGCGACAGCATCTCCGCCGGCTGGACGTACAGCGCACGCTCGCGAAGCGTGTACAGATACGTGTCCGACAGCAGCGCAGTCTTCAGCGCCGCGTCCGTCACCGTCTTCATGCCGATCGACTCGAACGCCAGCGGCAACTGCTCCTCCACGTACCGCACCTGCTCCCCCGTCAGGGGGCGCGACAGCGGCGCGGGCGGCGTTCGCTCATGAACCGCCTTGAAGAAGGCCTCGATCTGGTCCGGTCGGAGGGACACGCCTGGTCCTGCGAGGCCGGCACCCCTGGTCATCGCCCAAAACCCTCGTTGAATGGTTCTCGATCAACCCTCGGCCGCCATCGGCGACGACGCCGACTCATCCGACGCCTCGTCGCCGGCCCTGCTCACGCCGTCCCCCGCGGGCATCGCGCCACCGCCCGCACGCGACGCCAGGCTGCACGCCAGCCGGATCGCCGCCTTCATGCTCGCCGCGTTCGCACGGTTCTGCCCGGCGATGTCGAACGCCGTCCCGTGGTCCACGCTGACGCGGATTATCGGCAATCCGAGCGTCATTTGCACGGCGTCGTCAAACGCAACGAGCTTCACCGGGATCAGGCCCTGATCGTGGTACATGGCCACCACGGCGTCGAAGTGGCCCTGGATCGCCCGCCAGAAGACCGTGTCCGCCGGGTAGGGCCCCTCCGCGAGGGCCCCGTGCTCCCGCGCCATCACCATCGCCGGCTCGATGATGCGCGTCTCCTCGTCCCCGAACAGGCCGTCCTCTCCCGCGTGCGGGTTCAGCCCGCAGACCGCGATCCGCGGCTCCGCGATCCCGAACCACTCCCGCAGCGCCCGGGCCGTCAGGACGATCGGGTCGAACACCCGCCCGATCGTGAAGCTGTTCCGCAGGTCGAACAGCGGCTCGTGGATGCTCGCCAGCGTCACCCGCAGCTTGCCGCCGACGAACATCATCGCCACATGCGGCGCGTCGAACGCCGCCGCCAGCAGCTCCGTGTGGCCCGGAAACCGATAGCCCGCCAGCCGCCAGCTCTTCTTGCAGATCGGGCCCGTGACGATGGCATCGAGGGCGCCCCGTCGGCTCGCCGCGATCGCCGTCTCCAGAAACCGCATCGAGGCCACCCCGCTTTCGCTCGATGCCGACCGGACCGCCGGGGCAAACACCGAAAACTCGTCGAAATCCGCCACCACCACGCCGCTCTCGATCCGCCCGACCGTCTCGTGCGGCAGGCGGAACCAGAACGGGTTCACCTCCGCCTGATCCGCCGCGTAGCTCAGGGCCTCCGCCAGCCCGAAGACGACGAATCGCCCGCGCTTTCGCAACTCCGGGTCCGCCAGCGCCTTGACGATTACCTCCGCGCCGATGCCGCCCGGGTCGCCCATCGTGATACCGATCATCGGCCGGTAGGCGTCGGCCCCCGGCAGATCGGCCTTGAGCGGACCGGCAATGGACGGGTCGGCGGGCATGGTCATGCGAATCCGTGCTCCCGAAGGAGGTCCAGGGTGATTCCCGGCCCCTCGCGCACGGCGAGGCGGCGAAGGTACGTCACGATCGTGCGAACGTGAATGTCGGTCTCGATGTTTACCACATCGCCGGGACGCCGCCGGCCGAGCGTTGTCCGCTCGAGCGTCGTCGGAATCAGGGCGACGCGGAAGCGCGCGCCGCTGGCGGTCTCGCACTCGGCAACCGTCAGCGACACCCCGTCCACGGCCACCGAGCCTTTCGGGATGATGTAGGTTCCGGCCTCTTCGTCCTCCAGTTCGAGCCCGAGGAGCCATTCCGGCCCGCCCTCGGTCACCTCCGTCACCCGGGCCACGCCGTCCACATGCCCCTGCACGATATGCCCTTCGATCCGATCGCTCGGGCGCAGAGAGGGCTCCAGGTTCACCAGGTCGCCGGGCCGCAGGCGCCCGAGCGTCGTCCGCCGAAGCGTCTCCGGAACCACATCGAACTCGAGCAACGGGAATGCGTCCGTCGCCACGGTCTGGCAGACGCCGTTCACCGAGAGGCTTGCCCCGCGCACCGGACGCTCGGGCAGACGTCCCGCATCGACGACGAGCCGCAGGCCCGCCGCGGTCGGCCGCAGCGCCCGCACAACGCCCGTAGTCTCGACGATGCCTGTAAACATCTGCCAATACGCCGTTTGGAAAAACCGGTGCACATTGCGACTTAGCCATACTAGCCGTTTCCGCAAACGGATGTCAAGCCGCGCAACCGCGCACGCCCTCTCCGAGCACTTGCCAGATCCATGGGGGCGGGAATTTGACTCACCGGAATGTTTGGTGTATGTTAGGGTATATGGGTGGGGCCCGATGGGCGGGCGAGGGGGACGCGATGTTGGTACGGGGAAAGGCGCAGGAGAGCGACAGCCTCACGCATTGCCGCAGCAGGCTGGTCGAAGAACACCTTGACCTGGTCCGTGTGCACCTTGCGCGCAACGTGCGTCTGAACGGCCGGGCCACGTGTGATCGCGAGGGCGAAGACCTCTTTCAGGAGGGGTGCATCGGCCTGGTGCGCGCGGCGATGTCCTACAGTCCGAAGCGGCACGGACCCTTTGCGCCCTACGCCCTGGCACGCATTCGCGCCGCCGTCCACCGGGCGCTGCATGAGGCCTTCGCCACGGTCCGCGTGCCCGTCACGGTCCTCGACCGGAGGAAGGCCGCCGCGCGCGGCAACCGCGCACGCGGCACGCGGCCGACAACGGTCCCCCTGCCGCGTCGTCGCCGGAAGGACCTCGCCCGGATCATCGCCGAGCACGACACCCCAGGCGCCCCGG
>CAZTVU010000276.1:0-1734 GCA_964617025.1 uncultured Planctomycetales bacterium
CTCGTGCCGCCGGGATGATGCCGGCCGACCACGTTGACCTCGATGCCCGCCGAGCCCTCGATGACGCCGACCTTGTCGCGAAGCTCGTTGTACGGGCGAAGGCCCAGCGTCGGGCTCTTCCTGTCGCCGTAGGTGAACGAGCCGTTGTCGAGCGGGGCCTTGTACTCGTCCGTGCCCGTGCCGAGGTGATAGAACGGATGGATCGACCGGTGCGACTTGACCAGAATGCCGCTGCCCTGCGGAACACCCACGGCCTTCCAGTTGTTGATGAACTCCGTCGCCAGGATCACGGAGCTGGCCTCGCCCAGCATTGCGTCCTTGACGAAGCGGTTGACGCGGGGGCCGCCGGAGGCCTGTGTCGAGAACTTGTTTCGGGGCACGACGGCGGCGTTGGCCGTATAGGCGATCCGCGGGGCCTGGCGATCCTCGACGGCGCTGCTGCCGCTCTTGCCGTGGTCATCGACCTGGCCGGGCTCCCAGTCGGCTCCCTTCGGGCCGGGAAACGTTCGCGGCGCGCCGCCGTTCGGGAAGTCCGGGCACTGAAAAGACTTGGGCTTCGCCTTGCCCGAGTTGTACAGGTAATAGGACCAGTGGATGTATCCGTTGGGCTTGCTGGCGTATTGTTCCTGGTTGTACAGGTCGTAGGCGATGCCTTCGCTTCCGACCGGGTTGCTGGCATAGATATACGATACGGGGTACGCGCCGTATTCCGTGGTGTACGTTGCCATCGCCATGCCGACGTGGTGCAGGTTGGTCGCACACTGCACGGCCCTCGCCTGGGCCCGCGCCTGACTCAGGCTTGGCATCATGATGCTGATCAGCAGGGCGATGATCGCGATCACCACCAGCAGCTCGATCAGCGTAAACCCCCGTTGCCGTTTGTGGTTCCCTGCCGTCGCGGTCTCTGTTGTCATGTCTCGTCCTTTCGTGGTTCGTAAAGCCCAGACTCCTCAACGTGAGCGGGGCGAATGCCGCTCCGCCTCCGCCAGTGTCCGGCGAGAGCATTAGGGTACGATTAGGGAAAGGCCAAAACCCGGCGAAGTATTCGTGAAGAGGGGAGGGGCATCGGGTGCAGGTTGTATGATGCCCGGCCCCGGGAGCGCGGATGCATGGGCCGGGAGGCGGACGGAATGACGTCACCCGGGGGCTATGGCCCGACGGTTGGCGGACGAGGCGGCACCGTCACAGGAGCACGATGCCACGGGCGCGGAGGTCCCGGCGCAAGTCGTCCGGCCACAAGCTGCACTGCACCTCGCCGACATGGGCCTTGCGGAGGAAAAACATGCAGAGCCGCGACTGGCCGATGCCGCCGCCGATGGTCTGGGGGAGTTCGCCGCCCAGAAGTCGCCGATGGAACAGCAGGCTTGCCCGTTCCTCCGTCCGGGTGATGGCGAGTTGCCGTCGGAGGGCCTCGGCATCCACGCGGATCCCCATGGACGAGAGCTCGAACCCGCGGCGCAGCACCGGGTTCCACACGAAGATGTCTCCGTTGAGGCCCGGACCCCGGTCGGTCGGGGTGGACCAGTCGTCGTAGTCGGGCGCGCGGCCGTCGTGCGGCCTGCCGTCGGCCAGTGCCGCGCCGATCCCGATGATGAAGACCGCCCTGCACTCCTCGGCGATGCGGTTTTCGCGCTCCCGAGGGGTCAGCTCGGGCCACCGCTTCTCGAGCTCCGTCGTATGGACGAACTCGATCGCCCGCGGCAGGAACGGCTTGATCGCCGGGTACGCCACGGC
>CAZTVU010000276.1:1753-5776 GCA_964617025.1 uncultured Planctomycetales bacterium
GGTCGCGCGGATGACGTCGTAGATCCGTTCCACGACGCGCTGAAGAAAGGCGAGGTTCCGCTCCCCGTCCGCCATGACCAGCTCCCAGTCCCACTGGTCGACGTAGATGGAGTGCGTCTCGTCGATGATCTCATCCGGCCGGATGGCGTTCATGTCGGTGTAGATGCCCTCCCCGGGGCCGAAGCCGTAGTCGGCCAGCGCCATCCGCTTCCACTTGGCGAGCGACTGGACGATCTCGGCCCGGCGGCCGCCGAGCCCCGTGACGGTAAACGAGATCGGCAACTCGACGCCGTTCAGGTTGTCGTTGATGCCGGTGTCCGCGCCGACGAAGAGGGGGGCGCTGACGCGCAGAAGATTGAGCGCCTCGGCGAGATTGGTCTGGAAGAACTCCTTGATCATGCGGATCGCCCGCTCGGTCTGGCGGAGATCCAACAGGGGCTGATACGACTCGGCGAAGGCAAGGGACGGTGGCATCGGGGCGCTCCTGGGCCGTAAGATGACCGCCCGCGGCATCCACCCGGGGCGAATCAATCCGGGTAGACGTAGCTGGAATGTCTTCCTTTGGCAAGAGGCCGAGAGGCCCGCCCTGCCGCGGCGTCCCATCGTGTGCGGTATTTGTAAGAGAAGCACGCCGGACCGGATCGGGGTCCGCAAACCCGCGCCCCGGGCGGCGAAAACATCGGGCCGTCCCGGAGGATATCCCCCGGGAACGGCCCCCCTGCTTGCGGCCGGGGTTACGGTCACGCCCCCGGCAGGACGCCCGGCAGGATTGCACTCAGGAGCATGGTGATCCAGTTGAGGATCGTGCTCACGAGCGTTTCTTGCAGGCCGGTCGCAACGCCCTGAAAAACCGCGCCAAAGTCGAACATGCGTTTCTCCTTATCAAAGACCGGTGGGCCCACGCGGCACCACCCACTGTGCGTCAGTCAAAGGACCGCCGGCCAACCGCGCCCTGCGGTCCTGTCCAAAGACCGCGGCGATCGGAGGCCACACAGGCGCGATCGGGCCGGCGTCACTCAGGCCATTCGTCGCTCCCCGGGCTCGAGCACCTGCGTCCATTCCCGGGCAAACAGCTCCTCGCGTATCTTCCGACGCGTCGCGGCATAGTCCCATTCGTTCGAATGCGGGATCCAGCCGATGGCGTCCAGCAAGAGGCCCGTCGCGTCTCGGGCTGCGCGGAAGCCGTCCGCGATGCCGAGCTGTCGCGTGGCAACGCCCGTGTCCATCAGCGCCCGCGTCCCGAACGCCAGGCTCCACAGCGTGAACGCCAGCTCCGAGGGGCTTTGCCGTTCCCACAGGCGGAGGTCCCCCTTCCGCATGGCATCGAGGATGACGTTCATCAGCAGGGAGATCAGGCGGCTTTCGCAGCGGTTGATCGGGTCGTCGCGACGGGCGATCAGCCGGCCGAGCTGCGAGGCGACCCGAACGGTCTGCAGCGCCCGATAATGGTGCGGATAGAGGTGGAAGTAGAGTTCCTCCGCCTCGCTCAGCGCCACGACCCTTTCGCGCGACCGCCCGCGATATCCGGCCGCCCGTTCAAAGAGCTCCATCTGCGTGCAAAGCGATTTCAGCGTTCCGTCCGTCAACATCACCGGTCAACGCGACGGACATGCGCGAAGTCCGCACGTCGACCGCGCCCGAACATGCACGCCCTGCACGGATGTCTTGGTTGCTCCGGATCGGAATTGGGCTCAATTGACCCCGGGCGCCGCCGTTCGCCGCGCGGCCAGAGATGCGTGGAGCCCGAATACGACGAGGGCGATAATGATCACGACCGCCAGGGCCGTCGCGCTTGCGAACCACATGCGGACGTCGGCGGTGATCGGGTTGCTCAGGAGGATGCGCGTCGTGAAGACGCTCACGACGATGGCGAGAAACCCGGCTCGCGCCAGCACGATGGCCGTACCCACAGCGACCGCCGCCGCCGCGAACCATGTCGCAATGCCTGACGAACTGCTCGCGATCGCATACGCCGCGGTGCAGCTCGCGCAGAACGTCAGCGCGGCAAGCCACGGAACCTTGAGAACAAGCCGCAACAGGAGCATGAGCATCAACACGGCCATCCCGCGTCCGATTCCCATGTGAATGCTCTCCAGGAAGGTTCCCAGCGTGTGACGGAATCCCAGCAGCGGACCGAGGTCCTGTTGCCAGCCGGGGAGAACGGGCAGCGGGTTCGGATTCCCGAACCGCCCGGCCGTCAGGACGCTTACCTGCTGTGTCAACACGACGAAGACGCCCAGGGTGACGCCGGCCAGCACGTCACGGCCGACCAGGGGATCTCTCACCGTGCCGCGCAGAATCCTGCTCCATGAGACAATGGAATGCGGCCAGAATCGCCGGACGTACGGCTCCAGCCCCATGTAGTACACCCAGACCGCCGCTGCCGTGAAGACGGCCTCCTGCACTACCCATAGGATCTGCCGGGCCTCCGGCCCGAAGCGGTAGAGCACGTGGTGGCGCGTCGCCCCCAGAAGCATGTTCACGATCAGCATGAAGACCGCGACACGCCCAGCGCCCTTTCGGTCGCCCCGGCCGAGGTCTAGATTCCGCTTGACGAGCACCAGCCCGCCCGCCAGGGTCACGCCGAAGATAACGAAGAGCACCTGTGGAGCGAGCGACGGGGATGACAACCGACTTGCGCGCGGCCGAACGCCGTCCGCCCCGGAGGACGGCAGAGGCGAAACGTTGTAGTACACCACGCGTCCGCCGAGGGCCGCCCCCTCCGCGCATACGGCCGCGCCCGCTGCATCATCGCGCACGCCGCGCCAGTTGCGGAATACGTCCCCGTACACCGGCGGCGGTTCGGTCGGCGTCGCCGGTTCCAACGACTCGATCTTGAGCCCCGCCAGCCCCGCGGGCACGCGCCAGTCCGGCTCGGTCGCCGGTGCGCCGGCACCGACCATGCGTTCCGGCAGTGTCAGGAAGGTCAGCAGCCGTCCCTGCGGGTCCAGGCGAACCACCGTGCCCGCCAGCGCCGCCGGGCCCGGCCGCCACTGCGTCAACGGATCAGGGCGACCCGGGTTCCATGCCCTCTCCGTGTCGAGGCGATACTCAAACACCACGTCGATCGCCCGCGCGCCGCACAACGGTTCATCCAGCCGAGCCACATCCAGCAGGAACCGCCCGTCGCCGTCGTCTTGCGGGGCTGAGTCGCCGCGCAAGGCCTGAATGATGTCCCGCGCCCGCTCCTCGAGGACGTGCGGCGACTTGTCCAGCCCGAGCCGCGAAAGCAGTATCGTCCGGTCGGCAAGCCCCAGTACGGCCGCCAGCAGAGCGACGCCGAGAGCGGCCAGCCCCGCGAGCACCGTGGGCCTGACCCGGTGGTCGCCGGCCGCGGCGACGATCTCCGGCGACGGGGTTTCCCGCGCGGCGACGACGGCGGACAGCAGGTCGCCGCCGGAGAGCGCCGCCGCCACCTCGTATGCCGATGAGGGGCGGTCGTTGGGCTTTGTTTCGAGGCAGCGCAGGATGATTCGCTCCGCGGCCGGGTCGATCCGCTCGACCACCTCGGACGGCCGGGGAGGGCGGCTGCGCTGGAGCGGGTCCGTCGGGGACACTGATTCAAACGCGGCCCGGCCTGTGACCATCTCGTACAGGGTGCTGCCGAGCGCAAAGAGGTCGGAGGCCACCGTGGCGGGCAGGCCGCACAGCAGCTCGGGGGCCATGTACGACGGTGTGCCGACGACACCTTCAAACTCCCGCCGGTGCGACAGGACCGCGGCGATGCCGAAGTCGGTGATCCGCGCGTCCCCGCGGCCGTCGATCAGGATGTTGGCCGGCTTGAGGTCGCGGTGCAGCACCCCGGCCGCATGCACCGCGGCCAGCCCGAAGCACACCTGCCGTCCGATCTGAAGGGCCTTGTCTTCCGGCAACCGGCCGATCCGGCGCAACAGGACGCCGAGGTTCTCCCCGTCTACGTACTGCATGGAGAGGAACGGCTCGCCGTCCGCTTCGCCCACATCGTAGACGCGGCACACGCCGGGGTGCGTGACGGCCAGCGAGACCCGGACCTCGTTGTGAAAG
>CAZTVU010000277.1:0-5708 GCA_964617025.1 uncultured Planctomycetales bacterium
AGTGAATGTGGGCAATCTCAACAGCTTGCCACTTTCCTTTTTCGGAGGACCTATTCAGCCCACCTCGAGCCCAAAAACCCCATACCCAAAACCCCAAACCCTATTCCCGCAACCCGACAACCCCGCCGGCCTTCACCCATCAGCCCGTTTTCCCATTCACTTCTCCCCCGCTCCCGTCCGCTCGGCCAGCAGCTCCTGCCGGTACGCCTCGTCCACCTTGCGGTCGTCGAGGACCTTGCCGTCCTTCATGCGGATCACCCGCTGCGTATGGGCGGCGACGGCCATCTCGTGCGTCACGAGCACGATCGTCACGCCGCTGCGGTGCAGGTCGTCGAAGATGCCCAGGATCTGTTCCCCCGTCCGCGAGTCCAGGTTGCCCGTCGGCTCGTCGGCCAGCAGCAGCGGGGGGTGGTTCACGATCGCCCGCGCGATCGCCACGCGCTGACGCTCCCCGCCGGACAGCTCGCTGGGTTTGTGGTGGGCCCGGTGCGCCAGCCCGACGCGCTCCAGGGCCTGCATCGCCGGCCCGCGCGTCTGGCCCTTGCGGGCGTAGACCAGGGGGACGGCCACGTTGTCCACCGCCGAGGTGCGGTTCACCAGGTTGAACGTCTGGAACACAAAGCCGATCTTCTCGTTGCGGACGCGGGCGAGCTGGCGGTCGCTCAGCCGCGCGACCGGCTCCCCGCCCAGCTCGTAGGTGCCGCGCGTGGGACGGTCGAGGCAGCCGAGCAGGTGCATCAGCGTGCTCTTGCCGCTGCCCGAAGGCCCGGTGATCGCGACGAACTCGCCCGCGCCGATGTCCACGTCGACGCCGTCCAGCGCGTGCACGACCGAATCTCCCATCCGGTACCACTTGGTCATCCCGCGGATGCGGATCATCAGTCGACCTCTTCGCCGGCGGCCTTCTTCTCCGTTCGGGTCTTGACCGGCAGCTTGGTATAGACCCGCTGGCCGGGCTCGATGCCGCTGAGCACGACGACGTCGACGCCGTTGTCCTGGCCGAGCCGGCACGGGCGGAACTCCGGCTCCTCCTCGCGCGAGCCGGGCCGGATCACGGGGACGTAGACCCCCTGTTCGTTGGTCTTCTCGTCCCGCATGATGGCCTCGTAAGGCACCAGAACGGCGCCCTTCACCGGCACGGACGTGAACTTCGCCTCCGCCTGGATCCCCGCCAGGCCGCGGATCTTGTCGCGGTTGGGGCTGGTGATCCGGATGCGCACCTCGAACGTGGCCACCGCCTGCTGCACCACGGACTCCGGCGCGATCCGCTCGATCTCGCCGTGGAACAGGTCGTCCGGAAAGGCCTCCACCGTGATCTCGACCGGCGTGCGCTCCTCGATCACATCCTGCTCGACGTACGCGGTCGTCGGCTGCGACGTCGCCGCGGGCGCGACCTGCATCCCCGGACGGGCGTTCGCCGGGGCCATCTCGCGGACCTTGCCGATGTCCGCCTCGTCCACGCTCGCGATCATGTAGACCTCGCTGATGTCGGCGATCTCCATCAGCACCGTCCCGCCCGTGAGCGACTCGGTGCCGCTCTGGATCATCTCGCCCACGTTGCGAAAGCGCTGCAGGATCATCCCGTCGATCGGCGAACGGACGGTGGTCTCGCGGAGGCGCTCCTCCGCGTCCTCGAGCTGGCGCTCCGCGCTGACGGCGGCGCTGCGGAGGCGCTCGACGTCCTTCTCGCCCGCCTCGACCGACAGCTTCGCCTTGTCGAGGTCGGCCTGGGCCGCCGCCAGGTCCGCCTGCGCGATCTCGTACTGCGACTGGATCGTGACCCACTCGACCGGCGGGATCGCATCCGGATTGGTCTTGAGAAGATTCTCCTTGAACAGGTACTCCGCGGTAACGCGCTTCAGGTTGGCCGCGGCCCGCTTCCGGGCCGCCTCGGCTGCGGGGATCGCCACCTCCTTGCGCTGCCGCAGGTCGATCTCGGCCATCGCCACCGCGATCCTCGCCTGCGTCAGGGCTTCCTTTCGCGCGTCGCGGCTGCGGCGCTCGTAATCCTCCTTCAGCTTGACGAGGACGTCCCCCTGCCGCACGATCTGGCCGACCTCGACCTCGCTCGGCTCGCGCGGGATGATCTCGCCGCTGGCGCGGCTCTTGATCTCCCGCTTGCTCCGCGGCTGGATTTTGCCGCTGGCCTTGATCGGAATCGACAGGTCGCCACGGCGGGCCACCTTGATCTCGGCCTCGAACGGCGTGATGCGGATCCGCAGCGTGCGCAGGTAGAAGTACCCGCCGACCAGGGCCCAGAGGATCACGACGGCGATGACGATCTTCTTCATGATGCCAGCACAGCCGGTTGGTAATGCAGGTGGAACGTGTGGGCGACGGCCTCGTTCGTGAGGCGGCCCTCCTGCGTGTTGATGCCCGCCAGAAGTCCCGGATCCAGCGCCGCCGCCCGCCGGTAGCCCACGTTGGCCAATTGCAGGACGTACGGCAACGTGGCGTTGCACAGGGCGAACGTGCTCGTCCGGCTCACGGCCCCCGCCATGTTCGTGACGGCGTAATGCACTATCTGATCTACGACGTAGGTGGGGTCGGAGTGCGTCGTCGGCCGCGCCGTTTCCACGCACCCGCCCTGATCGATGTCGGGGTCGACGATGACGGCGCCGGGCTTCATCCGCTTCAGGTCGTCGTGACGGACGAGCACCGGGCACCGCGCCCCGGGGATGAGCACCGCTCCGACGACGAGATCCGCCTGCGGAAGATACTGTCGCAGCGTGTAGCGGTCGCTGAAGACCATTTCCACGTTCGCCGGCATGATGTCGTCGAGGTACCGGAGCCGTTCGATGTCCACATCCAGGATGATGACGCGCGCCCCAAGGCCGGCCGCCATCTTCGCCGCGTTCGAGCCGACCACGCCCCCGCCCAGGATCAGCACGGTCCCCGACTCCACCCCCGCGACGCCCCCCAATAGAATACCCCGCCCCATCATCGGAAGTTCCAGGCACTTGGTGCCCTGCTGGATGCTCAGCTTGCCGGCGATCTCGCTCATCGGCGTCAGGAGAGGCAAGTGCCCGCGCTTGTCGCGAATCGTCTCATACGCGATCGCGACGATGCCGGAGCCGAGGACGGCCTCGGTCAGCGCTCGGTCCGCCGCGAAGTGAAAAAACGCGAACACGACCTGCCCGGGACGCATCATCGCGATCTCGATCGGCTGCGGCTCCTTCACCTTGACGATCAGCTCCGCACGGCTGAACACGTCGCGGGCGCTGGCGACGACCTCGGCGCCGGCGGCGGCGTACTGGTCGTCGGCGATCCCGGAGCCGGCTCCCGCCTGCGTCTGGACCACGACCGTGTGGCCCGCCCGCTTCAGTTCCTCCACGCCGGCGGGGATCATGCCGACTCGGTACTCGCCTTGCTTCATCTCGCGCGGGATGCCGATGATCATAACTCAGGCGCCTTTCCGGAGGCCGCGTGGCCGTGTCGAACGCGCACCGGCGTGTCGGTCGTACGGCTGGGGCATTCGGCGATGCAGGACGTACTATAGTGAACTGCGCCCGGCCCGGCAACCGCCCGCGCCGGCGGCCGCCGCCGCGCCGCGAATTGCCCCGGCGGCCCGTCAAGGGTACCATCACGCTCAGTGCCCCGCCGTCGCGTGCCGCGACGCCGGGAAAGCGGAAAACCGGAAAAGCGAGAAAGGCGCCGCTCGATCCCTCCGGCGGGACGGCACCGATGACGGGATGCGGGGAGGACGATCCGTCGGCGTCTTTTTCGCTTTCGCGCTGTCTCGTTTTTTCGCTTTCCGGCGTTGGCGCGTGCATCGCCGGGGCGGAGTTTACAGGAGACAGGGCCGATGAACTTCCAGGGGCTGACGTTCGGCGTTCCAAAGGAGGTCATGCACGGCGAGCGGCGCGTGGCCGCCACGCCGGTCACCGTCAAGCGGATGCGGGCTGAGGGCGCGCATGTGCTGGTGGAGGCCGGCGCGGGCGTCGGGTCGTATTTCGCGGACGATGACTACAAGGCCGCCGGCGCGGAGGTCGTGGCCGACATCGAGGACCTGTTCGCCCGATCGGACCTCATTCTCAAGGTGAAGGAGCCCCAGCCGCGGCCGGACCTCGGCAAGCACGAGATCGAGATGATGCGGCCCGGGCAGTTCCTCGTCACATTCCTTCACCCGGCCTCGCCCGACAACCACGCCCGAATTCGCGAGCTGGCCGAGCGGGGCGTCATCTCCTACACGCTCGATTCGGTCCCCCGGATCACCCGGGCGCAGCCGATGGACGCCCTGACGTCCATGAGCACCGTCGCGGGCTACAAGGCCGTCCTGATGGCCGCCGACCGGCTGGCCAAGTTCATGCCGCTGGTGGGCACGGCGGTCGGCCCGATCGAGCCGGCCAGCGTGCTCGTCCTGGGCGGGGGCGTTGCCGGCCTTCAGGCCATGGCCACGGCCAAGCGGCTGGGCGCCGCCCTGTTCGCGGCCGACATCCGCGAGGAGGCGTGCCAACACGCCAGGAGCCTCGGGGCCAAGCTCATCGACGTGCATGTCCCCGCCGAGGTCGCCGTCGGCGAGGGCGGCTACGCCCGCACGCTGCCGGAGGAGTGGCTCGAAAAGGAGCGGCAGGCCCTCGCCGACCCGGTGGCCCGCGCGGACATCGTCATCACGACGGCCCTGGTGCCCGGCAGGGAAGCACCGATCCTCGTCACGGAGGAGATGGTCAAACGGATGCGCCCCGGGTCGGTCATCGTGGACATCGCCATCGACCAGGGCGGCAACTGCGAGGCGACGGTCCCCGGCGAGGTCGCCGAGAAATACGGCATCAGCATCGACGGCACGAAGAACATCCCGGGCATGGTCCCGATCAGCTCCACCTGGCTCTTCGCGAACAATATGTACAACTACGTCGCACACCTGGTGCGGCAGGGGCGGATCGACCCGGATCGCGAGGACGAGATCCTATCGCCCTGCCTGGTCACGCGCAACGGCCGGATCGTGCACGCCGGCGCGCTGGAGGCCATGGCCCACCACGCCACCGGGGGGAATCCGCAATGAGCCCGTTCCTGCTGCTCGCGCTGTTCATCGTGTCGACGGCCGTCGGCTACAAGGTCATCCGGGACGTGCCCCCGCTCCTGCACACGCCGCTCATGTCCGGCATGAATGCCCTGTCGGGCGTGACCGTGCTGGGGGCCCTCGCCGCAACGGGGGCGGCGGTGACCGTCGAAAGCCGCCTCCTCGGCGCCGTGGCCGTCGTCCTCGCCACGGTCAACGTGGTCGGCGGCGCCCTCGTAACGCACCGCATGCTCCGGATGTTCAAATCGGACAAGTGCGAACCCCCGGCATGAACTCCGCACTCCTCAACCTCCTCTCGCTGGTCCTGGTCGTCGGCATCGTCTGGGGCATCCGCCGGATGAGTTCGCCGCGGACCGCCGTTGGCGGCAACCTGCTCGGCGCCGTGTGCGTGCTGGGGGGCGTCCTGCTCACGCTGTACAGCCAAGGGCTGCTCACGCACACGCTGCTCTGGGGCGCGATGGCGGTCGGCACCGCCGCGGGCTGCGTCCTGGCCGTCCGCGTCGCCATGATCCAGATGCCGCAGGCGGTGGCCCTGCTCAACGGGTTCGGCGGCGCGGCGTCGTTGCTGGCGTCGCTCGTCGTCTTCCTCAGCGCCCCACACGCCGCCGATGCGGCAACCCGGCTTTCGGGCGCCCTGGCCCTGGCGGTCGGCGGCGTGACCTTCAGCGGCAGCATGGTAGCCGCAGGG
>CAZTVU010000278.1:0-5690 GCA_964617025.1 uncultured Planctomycetales bacterium
CGGGCTATCTCATCCGTTGCAGGTCATCGGAACGCCGCCCCTATGCGATACGACTCCCGATGCCGCCGTACGTGATTGAAGTTCGTGAATCCATCACCTTGGTAGTCCGAGTACCGTTCACGATAGAAGACAACCTCGCCTCCGGAGTAGTAGGTCGACGTGCTCGGCCAACCGCTCCGAAAGGCGAAGTCTTCGGCTGTAATCGGGCGATCACCTGGCTGGAGGGGCGAACCTGCCGCGCGGTCAAACAACAGATGCGGCGATGGCAGGACCCGCCAGTCGGCGTCGAGGATCCTCGAGCAACGACAGCCGTGATGGGACGAGTTGCCGCCGCAACCCGTTAGCACCAGCAGTCCGATCATTGCCCCGCACGTTCCCATGAACCGCATGTCCCGCGCAGCCTCCTCCTCACTCTCCGCCTACGGTCACTGCAAGTTCTGCGCCGTCGGACGATCGAACCGAACGCAAGCCCGCGGCAGGCACCCGTGGCATGCCGGCGTGTGCGTCGTGGCGATAAAACCCCCTCGTTCGGCGATTCTTCCTTCTTGCCGGATCACGGGATGTCTTCAACCGACCGAGAAGGGACTTGTGAAGATTGTACCGTATTCTCCGGCTGTAACGGCACGTTGATCAGAATGACGCCCGATACGTCGAGTCGATCAAAGCTTTCTCATGTAACCTATTGTCCAAAAAGGCGTTATGGACAAGCATTTCGCGAAGTTCTCGGAGGACATCGCACCACGAACGAACTCTCGAACGCGCTTCGGACCCGATTCCCCCGTACCACCCCCTTTACCGCACCCGCGGCTTTACCAGGCAGCCCGTCTTCGCGCGAACTCGCCTTCCCAAGTCTCCTATGGGTCCTAGCATGCTTTGGGCTGTGTGAGGATTGGATGGCTCGGCCGTTACGAACATAAACCTTATTTTTACAGAATGTTATGGCGGTAAAGGCCTTGGCCTCCGAGTTGCTTACAACAAGGGAGGAAACGATTCGTACTGACGATAACTCCTGCCAGGGCCGGTAATTAAAAAAAACACATTTGCCTCGGCAAATGACTTGCATTGTTGAGGTCGGTTGCGGTATACTCCAAGTGAACGGCTGCCCTTCTCAACAGGGAGGACAAGCCGGTCCGTTTGGGAGAGCGGGTCGGCTTGGCGTCGGCGGGAGAGAGAAAGCTTGCAGACCTGTTCTACTAACGGTTCGCACGCGTTGGTGTGCCACCCGGTAGCTGCGCTTGCAGGCAAGCTGTCTGGTGCGCTGGTCGCCGGGGGTCTCGATGTCGTCACGACGCACACTCCGGATGAGTGCCTGCGGGCGCTGAAGAACCGGGACTATCCCGTTGTTGTTCTGGATCTCACCTGCGCAGTTCCGTCGCGGGCGATCCGTGCTCCCCAGGCCGATTCCGCCGGGAAGTCCTGCTCCGCAACAGGATCGGCGACCGAGCAAGCCGGCCAGCGCTGGGGCGACGGCAAACGGGAGGAGGCGTCGTGCTCGTCGTGCGATGCCGATCTCTTCGTCGGTGACGCCCGCGGACACCGCTGCGAGCTGACACGCAACGATCCCCTCGGCCTGCTCCGCGCGGTCCGCCGCGTCTCGCCGTCGACCCAGGTTGTGGCCCTGGTCGGGCCGATGACCGGTCTGGATGTCTGCTGCGAGGCCGTCAGCCTGGGCGTGTGCGGATTCGTCGACTGGAATGACGGCGACGGGACATCGGCGCTCGTCGAGCGGGTCGGCCAGGCGTTGGAGCGCTATCAAGCCCGCGTTCAGGAGCATGCGGAGGTCCGGGGCGGGCACATTTTCGACGAGACGGGCATCGCGGGCCAGAGTCGCCTGATGGCCGATCTGCTCCTTCAGGCGCGCCGGGCCGCGATGGTATCGGACGCCCCCGTTCTGATTCACGGTGAGAGCGGTACCGGCAAGCAGCTCATCGCGGAGGCCATTCACCGTCTCGATCCGAAGCGGCGGAATCATCCCTTCCTTTCGGTGAATTGCGCGGCCATCCACGGCACGCTGGCCGAGAGCGCCCTTTTCGGACACGTCCGCGGGGCCTACACGGGCGCCACCGAGGCGCGGCAGGGGTACTTCCGCGCCGCCGGGGCGGGGACGCTGCTGCTTGACGAGGTCAGCGAGCTTGACAAGGCCCTTCAGCCCAAGCTGCTCCGCGTGCTTCAGGTCGGCAAGGTGATGCCGGTCGGCTCGGATGTGGAAGTCGAAGTCTCGGCCCGCGTGATCGCCGCGTCAAACCGGCCGTTGGCCGCGCTGGTCCAGAATAACGAGTTCCGGCTTGACCTTTACCAGCGGTTGAACGTCATCAGCCTGAACGTCCCGCCGTTGCGGGACCGGCCCGAAGACGTGCCCTTGCTGGTCCAGTTCTTCGTCCGCAAGTACGCCAGTTATTATCCGCCGGGCATCCAGGCGATCGACCCGCGGGTGTACGAGGTGCTGACGACGTCGGTGGGATCCGGCAACGTCCGCGAGCTGGAGAACATCATCCGGCAGACGCTCGCATTCAAGTCCGCCGGCCATCGCCTCGAACTGAGCGATCTGCCGCGGGAGGTCATGGAGCGCCGTCGGACCCGGAACGGCAGTTCGGACAGCGTCTACGCCGCGCTGGCCTCCGCGGTGTCCTGGATGATTCGCGACGGGCGCTGGACGCTCCAGCAGATGCTCGGCGAGTTTGAGCGGCTGGCGATCCAGGAGGCCGTGGCCCACTCGTCCGGGACGCACGAAGAACTGGCCCGGCGGCTGGGCATCACGCGCCGCACGCTGTACAACAAATTCCATCGGCACGGGCTGTCCGGCGAGCACGCATAGCGACGGCCGGCCGGTCGCCTCCTGCGGCGCTTTCGTGCCGGTTGACCCGCATGTCGGCGCGGCTATCATCCGAATTACGGTGATCGTCATCGAGCGGCTTACCGCCGATGAGACCTTTCGCGGCCTGGTCGCTCGGCTGCACGTCGGCAAGAGTCCCGTGTATGCCGAGGGATCGTGGGGATCCTTTGCGCCCCTGCTGGCCGGGCAGGCGGCCGCGGACCTGAATCGACCGCTCCTGTACGTCACGGCGCACCTCGAGCAGGCGGACGAAGCCCGCGACGACCTTGAGCTGTTCCTGGGCCGGACGATCGACGTGTTCGGCGCATGGGAGGCGATGCCCGGCGAGGGGGCCGCCGCCGATGAAATCGCCGCCGAGCGGCTGCGGATCTGCGCGGGGCTTCGTGAGCAGCGCGGCCCATCGCGGCCCGCGCCGGATCTCGACGCCGGCCCCGGAACCCGCCGCCGTCGTCGCGCGATGCCCGAAACCCAAGGCTCGGAGCCCGAAACTCGGCCCGCCGTCCTTGTCGCGCCGATCCAGGCGCTGATGCAGCCGGTGCCGAGCTTCGAGGCGCTCGAGTCGAACTCGCTGGTGCTTGCCGTCGGCGATGACCGCGACCCGCACGCGATCGCCGCGTGGCTCGTGGAGCAGGGGTTCGCCCGACTGGACCTCGTCGAGTCGCCGGGCGACTTCGCCCTTCGGGGCGGCATCCTGGATGTGTACCCGTACGGCCACATCGATCCGGTGCGGGTCGAGTTCTTCGGCAACGTGATCGAGAGCATTCGACAGTTCGACGTGTCGACGCAGCGGTCGATGCGCGAGCTGCGAACCATTCGCGTGGCCAGCCCACGGCCGCTGGCGGTGACGACCGCCTCCGCGACGGATGAGCGGACGACGAGCTTTCTGTCATACCTGCCGCCGGGCACGATCGTCGCCTTCGACGAGCCGGCGGAGATCCAGGAACTCGGACGATCGTTCCTGGACCGGCTCGGCCGGCCGGTCGGTCTGTTTCCGGTCGAGGCGGTCTTTCGGCGGGCAAACGATTTCACGCAGTTGCACATCGCCCGGTTCGGCGGCGCCGGCGGGCCGGAGTCCACCTTCCGGTTCGACGTACACAGCGTGCAGCGGTTCGAGACGAAGGCGGTCGAGGCCGTGAGCGAGCTGCGCGCGCTGGCACGCGAGTACGACGTGATCGTGTACTGCGACAACGCGGGCGAGCAGCAGCGCCTGGCGGAGCTTGTGGCGGCGGCGGGGTCGGAGAGCGCCGAGACGCCGAAGAGCGACGAAGCGACGAAGCGACGGAGCGACGGAGGGACGGGGGAAAGCGACGAAGCGGGAAAACGGGAGATTGATGAAAGGGGTGTTGCGGGGGCGGCGGGGCGGCCGGCGGCTTCGGCGCGGATCCACCTTGAGATCGGATTCCTTCACCGCGGGTTCTGCTGGACGACGGCGCGGGTGATCGTGGTCGGCGACCACGAGGTCTTCCACCGCTATCAGCAGCGGCGACGAATCCGCCGCACGCATGCCGCGAGGCCGATCGAATCCTGGCTGGATCTCGATCCGGGCGATCTTGTCGTGCACGTCGTACACGGCATCGCCCGCTTCAAGGGCATGAAGACGCAGCGGAAGGGCGACTCGGAGAAGACCGACGAATACCTGACGCTGGAGTTCGCCGAGGGCGCGGTCCTCCACGTGCCTGTCACGCAGATCGACCTTGTGCAGAAGTACATCGGAGCCGGCGCCGCCCGGCCGCCGCTCTCGAAGCTCGGCGGCACGCGGTGGAAGAACACCAAGCAGCGGGTCGAGGCGGCCGTCAACGATCTCGCCGCCGAGCTGCTCAAGATCCAGGCGATGCGGGCGTCGCGGCCGGGCATCGCCTTTCCGGCCGACACCGACTGGCAGCGGGAGTTCGAGGAGGCGTTCCTCTACACCGAAACGGAGGACCAGATCGCCGTCCTGAAGGAGATCAAGACGGACATGATGCGGGAGCGGCCGATGGACCGTCTGCTGTGCGGCGACGTCGGCTACGGCAAGACGGAGCTGGCGATGCGGGCGGCGTTCAAGGCGGTCGAGTACGGCAAGCAGGTCGCCGTGCTCGTGCCGACGACCGTCCTCGCCGAGCAGCACTACCGGACGTTCCGCGAGCGGATGGCGGAGTACCCGTTCACCATCGAGTCGCTTTCACGCTTCCGCAGCCGCACGGAGCAGCGCGAGATCATCGCCGGGGCCAAGAAGGGCCGGGTGGACATCCTCATCGGCACGCATCGCCTGCTGAGCCGGGACGTCGGCTTCGCCGACCTGGGGCTCGTCGTCATCGACGAGGAACAGCGGTTCGGCGTCGAGCACAAGGAGCGGCTCAAGCGCCTCCGCGAGACGGTGGACGTCCTCACGCTCACCGCCACGCCCATCCCGCGGACGCTGCACATGGCCATGCTCGGCATCCGCGACATCAGCTCGCTGGCCACGCCGCCGATGGACCGCCGGAGCATCGTCACGCAGGTCCGGCCCTACGATCCGTCGCTCATCCGCGACGCGATCGTGCGCGAACTCAACCGCGACGGGCAGGCGTACTTCGTCCACAACTTCGTCCACGACATCGAGACGACGGCCGACGAGATTCAACGGATCGTGCCCGAGTGCCGGATCGTCATCGGCCACGGCCAAATGCGCGAGCACGAGCTGGAGCAGGCGATGCTGCGCTTCGTGCGGCACGAGGCGGACGTGCTCGTCTGCACGAACATCATCGAGTCGGGGCTCGACATCCCCAACGCCAACACGATCCTCATCAACCGTGCGGACCGGTTCGGCCTGGCCGACCTGCACCAGCTTCGCGGGCGCGTGGGCCGGTACAAGCATCGGGCCTACTGCTATCTGCTC
>CAZTVU010000279.1:0-3550 GCA_964617025.1 uncultured Planctomycetales bacterium
AAGGAGGCCGGCAACATGGTGGACCTCGACTCCAACCCGACCAAGCTGATCGAGATCGTCGCCATCGGCAAGCAGCTTCTCATCACCCGCGGCTCGCTCACGACGTTCAGCATCGCCAACGACGTGGCCAAGTACTTCGCGATCATTCCGGCCATGTTCGCCGCGACGTACCCCGAGCTGAACGCCCTGAACCTCATGCGGCTGGCGACCCCGCAGAGCGCGATCCTCTCGGCGGTGATCTTCAACGCGCTGATCATCATCGCGTTGATCCCGCTGGCCCTCCGGGGCGTCGCGTACCGCCCGCTGTCGGCCGCTGCGCTGTTGCGGCGGAATCTGCTCGTCTACGGACTCGGCGGACTCGTGGCACCGTTTGTCGGCATCAAGCTGATCGATATCCTGGTCGCCGCGCTCCGCCTCGCATGAGAGGACCGCCGCCATGCTGAACCATGCCCGACCTGCCGTCGTGATGATGCTCGTGATGACCGCGATCACGGGCGTGATCTACCCCCTGACCGTGACCGCGGTCGCCCGGGTCGTCTTCCCCTTCCAAGCCGGCGGGAGCCTCCTCCTCCGGGACGGCAAGGTCGTCGGATCGCAGTGCGTCGGACAGCGTTTCGACGGCGACGAGTACTTCCATCCGCGACCGTCGGCCGCGGGCGCCGACGGCTATGACGCGAGCGCATCGGGCGGCTCCAATTTCGGTCCGACGAACAGAGCCCTTGTCAGGCGGGTCGAGACCTCGGCCGCATCCCTCCGCGCGGCCAACGGCGATCGGGCCGTGCCCGTCGACCTCGTGACCGCCTCCGGGAGCGGCCTGGACCCCCACATCACGCCCGCGGCGGCCGACTACCAGGTCCCGCGCGTGGCGCGGACGCGGCGGCTTCCGGAGGAATCCGTCCGGCAGTTGGTTCGACGCGTCGCGGAAGGCCGGCAGTTGGGCATCCTCGGGGAGCCGCGGGTGAACGTCCTGCGGCTGAACATCGCCCTGGACGACCTTGTTCGCGAACCTAGACCCGAGGGATAATGCTATCGGCCACGATTCAGAGACCCTCGAATGAACCGCGACGACCATCGTGATGACCGCCCCTCGCCCGAAGCGCTTCTCGCGGCTGCGCATCGCGAGCGGCGAGGCCGGCTCAAGGTCTTCCTCGGCGCGGCCCCCGGCGTCGGAAAGACGTACGCGATGCTCCAAGCCGCCCAGGCGCGCCGGCGAGAGGGCGTCGATGTCGTCGTCGGGATCGTCGAGACGCACGGCCGCGCCGAGACGCAGGCGCTTCTGGCCGGGATGGACGTCGTCCCGCGGCGGCGCGTCGAGTACCGCGGCACGCAGTTGGACGAGATGGACCTCGACGCCGTTCGTGCCCGCGGGCCGCGTCTCGCGCTCGTGGATGAGCTCGCCCACACCAACGCCCCGGGCAGCCGCCATCCCAAGCGATACCAGGATGTGCAGGAGCTGATCGCGGCCGGCATCGACGTCTACACCACCCTCAACGTTCAGCACCTCGAGAGCCTCAACGATGCCGTGGCCCGGATCACCGGCATCCGCGTGCGCGAAACGCTGCCCGACAGTGTCCTCGAACAGGCGGCGGAGGTGCAGTTGATTGACCTGCCGCCGGAGGAGCTGATCCAGCGCCTTCACGACGGCAAGGTCTACGTGCCGGAGCGGGCCGAGCAGGCAATGCGGAACTACTTCCGCCCCGGCAACCTCAACGCCCTGCGCGAGCTGGCCCTGCGACGTACCGCCGACCGCGTCGACGACCAGATGCAGGACTACATGAGGGCGCAGGCCATCCCGGGGCCGTGGCCGACGACGGACCGCATCATGGTCTGCGTCGGCCCGAGTCCGTCTTCGCCGCGGCTGGTCCGGGCTGCCAAGCGGCGGGCCGATCGGCGAAACGCCGAGTGGCTCGCGGTCTATGTCGAGACGCCGGCCCACCATCGCATGCCGGAAGCGGACCGCGACCGGGTCGACCGGACCCTGGGGATGGCGGAGCGGCTCGGCGGCGAGGCCGTCACGATCCCCGGCCGGTCGCCGGCGGAAGACCTCGTGCGCTACGCCCGCGCGCGGAACGTGACGGAGATCATCATTGGCAAGTCGTCCCGGTCATGGTGGCAGGAGTGGCGATACGGTTCGCTCGTCAATGACCTCATTCGCCGCAGCGGCGCCATCGACGTGCACGTGGTCCGCAGTGACGACCGCGATACGGCCGACCGGGGCTGCGCCGCGCCCGGGGGCACCGAATGGGCCGTCACAGGCTATCTGACCAGCGTCGCCGCCGTGGCCGCCACGGTCCTCGTCGCTCACCTCCTGCGCCACCTGATCTCCCTGCCGAACCTGTCACTCATCTTCCTCCTCGGCGTACTCTTCGTCGCCGTTCGTTGCGGACTGTGGCCGGCCTTGTTCACCTGCGTGCTGAGCGCCCTGGCGTACAACTTCCTCTTTATTCCCCCGCTCTATACATTCACCATCGCAGGCCCGCAGGAAACGCTCGCCTTTGCCATCTACTTCATCGTGGCCGTCATCGCCAGTCAGATCACCGCCCGGATGCGCGAACAGGCCGAAGCGGCCCAGCGACGCGAGGACCGCACCAGCGCCCTCTTCGCCCTCAGCCGGGCGATCGCCGCCGCCGCCGGCGTGCCGGAGGTCTGCGCGTCGGTGGCCGACCAGGTCCGGCAGATCGTTCGGTCGGAAACGGCGATCCTGTTGCCGTCCTCGGGCGAATTGGCGCCGACGGCCGTCTGCCCGCCCGGTACGACCCTGACGCAGAGCGAACTGGCCGCGGCGACCTGGGCCTGGTGCCATGCCCAGGCGACGGGCTGGGGAACGGACACGCTCCCGGGCATCGCATGGTCGTTCTTCCCCCTGCGCACCGCGCAGAACACTGTCGGCGTCCTCGGCGTGCGGGGGGACCGGCAGGCAGGCACCCTGTCGCCTCGCCGCCGGCGCCTCGTCGAGGCCCTGGCCGACCAGGCCGCCGTCGGCATCGAGCGAACCCGGCTGCGGCAGGAGATGGAGCAGGCCCGCGTCCTGACCGAGACCGAGAAGCTCCGCGCCGCGCTGCTGTCCTCCGTGTCACACGACCTCCGGACACCGCTCGCGTCAATCATCGGTGCCGCAAGCAGCCTGCTCGCGTATGGGCGCGAATACGACGAGGCCGCACGCCAGGACCTCGCGCAGACCATCCAGGAGGAGGGCGAACGGCTGAACCGGTTCGTCGGCAACCTGCTCGACATCACACGCCTGGAGTCCGGCAAGCTCGGGCTGAACCGCGAGTGGGTCGAGATCCAGGAAGTGATCGGCTCAGCGCTAGAGCGCATGCAGCAACCGCTGCGCCAACACCGCGTGGCCGTCGAGATCGAGCCCGGCCTGCCCCTGCTGCGGCTTGACTGCGTGCTGATGGAGCAGGTGTTGGTCAACCTCCTCGATAATGCCGCGAAGTACGCCGCCGCCGGGACAGCCATCACCGTCCGCGCCCGCCGGCAGGAATCCGATGTCGTGGTGGACGTCGCCGACGACGGCGTCGGCGTTGCGCAGGACGAGCTCGAGCGG
>CAZTVU010000279.1:3560-5662 GCA_964617025.1 uncultured Planctomycetales bacterium
TCGACAAGTTCTACCGCGTCCGCGCGGCCGACCGGCGCGTCGCCGGCACCGGTCTGGGGCTGTCTATCTGCCGGGGGATTGTGGAGGCCCACGGCGGCACCATTGCGGCCGGCGCCCCCGGGACGGGCCGGGGCCTGATCGTGTCCATCCGGCTGCCGGTGGAGCCGCAGCCCCTCGCCGTACAGGCAGCGCAGGCGCACCATGAGTGACCCATCGTTCCGAGTCCTGATCGTCGACGACGAGCCTCAGATCCGGCGCTTCCTGCGGACCAGCCTCAGCGCGCACCAGTACGCCGTCATCGAAGCGACGAACGGCCAGGAGGCCATCCTGGCGACGACGGACGAGCGGCCGGACATCGTCATTCTCGACCTGGGCCTTCCCGACATGGACGGCCTGCACGTCATCCGCCGCGTGCGCGAGTGGTCGAAGGTGCCCATCATCGTTCTCTCCGTCCGCGGCCGCGAGGCGGACAAGATCGCCGCCCTCGACGCCGGCGCCGACGACTACGTCACCAAACCGTTCGGCATGGGCGAACTGATGGCCCGGATGCGGGCCGCGCTGCGAGGCCGGCTGTCCGAGCAGGTGGAGGAGCCGGTGTTTCGGACGGGCGGGCTGGTAGTCGACCTCGCGTGCCGCCGCGTGTGCGTCGACGGCCGCGAAGTGAGGCTGACGCCCAACGAATACGAGCTTCTCCGGGTTCTCGTCACGCACGCGGGCAAGGTCGTCACGCACCAGCACCTCCTCCGCGAGGTGTGGGGACCCGCGGACGTGGACGAGACGCACTACGTCCGCGTCTACGTCGGCCAGCTTCGCCGGAAGATCGAGGCGGAGTCGTCGCGGCCCCGCTACATCCTCACCGAGCCGGGCGTGGGCTACCGCCTCCGGGTGATCGACGACGGCGATGCCGACCCGTCCGCACCCCCCTCGAGATGAGCGACTCGCCCGAACTCGGCCGTCCGGTGGCAAGTCCCCGTTCTTCCGGTATGCTGGGTCGCGGGCGCAGGCTTGGGCCTGCGCCGGTCGTTCCCGGATCGCACCCGCGGCAGGATCGAGAAACGGCCTTCCCGAAATGACTTTGTCGCGGTTTCGCTTTCCCGCTTTTTCGCTTTCAGTCGTTGCGGCCCGCAACGACAGGAGTGCCCCATGCCGACGCGCGACCTGAAGGGCGCCCAAGAGGCCTACCGCATACGCGACGCCGAGGCGTCGCGGAAGGCCCACCAGGCGCACGTGCCCGAAACGCACCGCCACGAACACGGCAAGTACATCAAGAGCGTCGTCTACGGCGGCCTCGACGGCATCATCACGACGTTCGCCGTCGTCGCCGGCGTCGCGGGGGCGTCGCTCTCGGCCGGCGTGGTGCTGATCCTCGGCTTCGCGAACCTCGTCGCCGACGGCCTCTCGATGGCGATCGGCGACTACCTCAGCACGAAGGCCGAGAACGAATACAACCAGGCCGAACGGGCCCGCGAGCTCTGGGAGGTGGAGAACTACCCCGACGGCGAGAAGCAGGAGCTGGTCGAGCTCTACGTCGAACGGGGCCTGACCGAGGCGGACGCCTGCACGATCGTCGAGATCATCGCGACGAATCCCAAGACCTGGGTGGACATCATGATGGTCGAGGAGCTCGGCATCGTCGAATCGAGCGAGTCGCCGGTCAAGAACGCCGTCGCGACGTTCCTCTCGTTCGGCTCGTTCGGGTTCGTCCCGCTGGCGGCCCACGTCCTCGCGACGTTCATTCCCGCGCTGCGGGCAAACGCCTTCCCGACCGCGTGCGTCCTGACGGGCCTGACGCTCTTCGCCCTCGGCGTGGCGAAAACGCGGATCACCGGCCGGCCCTGGTGGCGGTCCGGTGCGGAGATGTGCCTGGTCGGCTCGCTGGCGGCGGCCGCGGCCTACACCGTCGGCCGACTCCTCGGCGGGCTGGCGTGAGGCCGCGCGAACGGCGCCCTTGCATATCCCCCGCCGCCGCCGCGACGATGGCACTGAGACGAGAACGGAGCATACCATGCAACACGTGCGAATCGCACCCGTCCTGATCCTGCTGGCCGCCGCCGGCTGCCGCGACGAGAGGAACGCGGCATCGGCCCCGGCCGCCGCGCCCG
>CAZTVU010000280.1:0-5566 GCA_964617025.1 uncultured Planctomycetales bacterium
CTCCACAATCACCCCGTTCCGCCTCTGCTGCCCTCCGGACCGTGAACGGTTACCTCGGCCGCTCTGCAACTCGGCGCGGGCCTTGGCCTCGATTCGCGCCGCCCTCGCGGCGACCTGCCGGTCGGCGCTGGAGGGTTCGGCGGGTGCCAAGGCGGCACGCTGAACGTGCTGCATCTTCAGGATTGTCGCCCGCGGGTCGCCGTCCACCGGTGAGATGTCGATGGGTACCTCTCCGCCGACGGCGTATCGGCGGCCGTCGGGCCCCGTCTGATATGTGAAGCTCGCCTTGCCCGCGTATTGTCCAGCGACCGCCTGATGGGCGGCCTCGTGCGCCCGGACCTCCCGATCCCGCTTGCGGAGCCTCTCGAGTTGCGCCCGGTCGTCCTGTTCGGTGCTTCGGTTAATATCCGCGGCTCGCTGCCGCCGAGCAGCGGCGAGGCCCTCGGGCGAGAGCTCGACGGCGTCGATTTCCCCATCCGGATTCCCGCCAAGCCGGCGGTCCTGTGAGGTCTTGGCCGGGTATGCCGGATCGCGTACCGCTTCGCCCGCACGGCGCACGGGCGTAAGGGCCGCTCGAGCAAGGGCGAGCGAGACGCCAAGGTCTGATAATCCCGCAATCGCTCCGATCATGGGGCGCCGTCTTCCCTATCGAGCGCGCTTGGGCGGAGGTTGAATTGCGCCCATGCGGCGGTTCCGATGGCGGGAGGTCTAGTCCGTGCCCGCTGGTCGTTGCGCTACTGGATACCGAAGATCGTATTGGGTATTCGCGCGGAGGAGAGGGTCGGACGAGCGGTCAGGCCGTGCGCAGGGCCCGGCGGCACTCAACGCAGACCCACTGCCCGGACTCGATACGTTCGACGCCGGCGACCTTGCCGCACCCCTCGCAGGGCGCGACCCGGCGGGCCGCGATGGCCGACATCTCCTGTTCACGTAGAGACACAAGTTCGCTCAGCAATTGGACTTGGCGATCACTGTTGACGGCCTGGTTGCGGAGCATGGACAGCAACTGGGCGACGAAGCCAAAGAGGAGGCCGAACGCCACGCCGCCGGTGCCGATGATGACGGCGTAGCTCGTCAGTTCGGCGGCCGTGAACCGGCGGACAGGGCTGACGATGGCCACACCGGCGGAGCCGGAACGCGCGATCTCCTCCGCCGCGAACCAGAGCCAGACGCCGATGGAGACGCCGCCGACAAAGGCGATGACCGCTGAGGCGTAGAAGACCCCGATCGCCAGGCTGACCAGGGAATAGCCGCGCATGGCTGATAGCCTAGCACATAGGCAGGCTTGGTGAAAGCTGCCGACGTTGTCCCGACGGCGCTAGGGGGAGTGCGGAGGGACGGGGCGGGCGCCGATGGGGCGGCCGCCTTCGCCGGCGGTGTTGAGGCGGCTGCGCGGGGGGACGTCGAACATGTCGAGCGTGGGGATCAGGTCGGCGTCGCCGATGCGGCGCGTGAACTGGTACAGGGCGGCGGAGTCGAGGTAATCCACGGGAGCGGGGCCGGAGAGGCGAACGTCGGCCGGTTGCGGCTCGATGCTGTGTTGGTCCAGGCCGAGTTCCCGCTGCACGCGCTGAAGCCCGCCCATGTCGGTTTCGTCGCGCCGCTGGATGCCGTAGCCGATGTACCGGGCGGTGTTGCCGGGGCCGAAATAGAAGGCGTTGTAGTCCGAATCGGCCGGGCGGCGGGCGGTCACCATCGGCACATACTGGAAGACCTTCTGACGTTCCTGGCCGAAGAAGAGGTTGTTTCGGACGATCACGCGGCCGTCGAGGTCGAAGTTGGTGATCTGCGGGACGTACCACGTGTTGTTGAGCAGCGAGGTCTGTCGGACCTGGCGGCCGACGACGGTTTCGGCGAAGCCGGTGATGACGCAGTTCTCGATGGTGATCGATTCGCCGCCGCGGGCGACGAGGCCGGCACCGTATCCGACGCCCCACCCGGCCAGCACGCAGTTGCGAAGCGTGATGTGACCGCACCGCGCGAGAAACACTTGGCTGCCGAACAGGCCGGCGCGGCAACCGTAGGCGCGATCGGCGAACCGGCGGATGACGACGCCGTCGATGATGATGTGGCTGCGGCCGAACAGGGCCACGGCCGTCGGCCGCACGAAGCCGGAGCCGTCGAGGCAGGCGCGGCCGGGCGTCTGTGCCCGCAAGGTGATCGGTGCGTCGGGCAGGCCGTCACCGGCGGGCGCGAACATCTCCCGATAGATGCCGTCGAGCAGGGTGATGATATCTCCGGCGCGGGCGCGGTCGCTGACGGCGGTGAGCGTGGTGGGCGCGGTCGGGTCCAGCCCGGCGTTCGCCTCGCTCCCGCCGGGCGACACGAAGAAGCGGCGGCGCGTGGGCTTCCATTCGTTCGCCGTCGGCGTGGTGAAGGCCGTCAGATCGCTCGCGGCGCCGCGCCATCCGGGCGGTGCGGGGCCGGGCGGGCGCGGCCCGTAGAGGCTGTCGGCCCCGGGGCGGTCGGGGATGACGATCTTGAAGTGGTAGACGGTTCCGGGCTGAAGATCGCGGATCGTGACGCGATGATACAGGTCTCCAAGGGAAGCGATGCGATGATCGAGCGACGGCGTTGTCCCGTAGTGCAGTTCGGCGTGGACGGGGTGTGGGGTGTACCAGTCGAGCGGCGGGCGCATCGCGGCGCTGGAGGTGTTCGGCGTCCACCATGTGAAACTTGCGGAAGTGGGGGTGAGGTCGCGCAGCCTGATGTCGGTGATGACGGGCGGCAGGTCGGCGGGCACGACGTCGCCGGCGCCGATGTTGTGGCCGGCCTCGCCCGCGCCGGTGCAGGGCGAGCCGGGGCGGATGCCGGCGCCGTCCGGCGAGTGGAACTGGGGATCGGCCGTGAGGCTGTAGCGGTCGGCGCCGGTGAGGGAACGAAGGGCGGCAAGTTCGGTCGCGTTGCGGCCGGCGACGACGGCGACGGGCTGTGACGGCGGGACGCTGTAGGCGTTGTACTCGCAGAACAGCGGGGCCTCGGGGCCGATCTCGCTGCGGATCGCCGGGCCGGCCCGCGATCGCAGGATCGAACTCGTGATCCGGATGCCGGTCGACCGGCCGGTGATCAGCACGGCGGGGCCGGGCGAGTCCGAAACCGTGATGCGGCGGAGCCCGACGTCCCGGGCGTCTTCGACGCGGACGGCGGCGGGGCCGACGAACCAGCATTGTTCGATGCGCACGGCTTCGGCGCGGCGGATGATCGCATCCCCGGCGATCACAAGGTTCTCGATCCGCAGATATGCACGTTGGGTCACGTCGAGGCCGGCGACGCGGGCCGCCAGTGGGCGACCTCGGCCTCGGATGACGATCGGCTTGTCGGGCGTGCCGGACGATGCCGGTCTCAGGATGCCCCCGTACCGCCCGTCGGCAACATAGATGGTGAACCCCGGCCGCGCGACCGCCGTGGCGCGATCAAGGGTCCTGAGGGCCCGGGCCATGCTGAAGCCGTCGGCGGTGTCGTCGCCGTCGGGGCGAACGTAGAGTACTGTCGGTTCATACGGGCGTGCCCCAAGATCCGAGCCGCCGGGGCCGCGGGCGCGGCACGGGCTGTCGGCCTGCAGGCGGAAGTCGAGGGCGTACGGGTCAGCGAACCGGGGATCGGGCCGGTCGGGTCCGAACACGAGCGTGTTGCGGCCGGCCCGCCGCGAGGCGTCACCGTCCCAGAGGCCGGGCAACTCGAACGTGTTGGCGTCCTCGGTGAGGTCGACGGCGTTGCCGCCATAGAACCAGTTGAACTGACTGCAACCGACCGCGACGTTGTTCCTCGCCACGCGCCGTCCGCGGCTCGCCTTGAAGTCGATGCCGATGAGCTGGTTGAGGACGATGTTGCCGGTGACGGAGCCGTCCCGCGGGGTGGCGTAGTTGCGGATGCCGTGGTTCTGGGCGTCACGGACGATGTTGTTCTCGATCCGGACACGTTCGCTCTTTCCGGTGCAGTAGATCTGGGCCAGCTCGGTGTAGCCCGGGCTGAAGTTTCCGACCAGGGTGTTGTCGCGGACGACGGCATCGACGGCGTCGAGGATGATACCGCCGCCGTTGAACAGGAGTGTGCAGTTGGCGACCGTGATGTCGCGGCCCTTGATGCCGAGTCCGAAGCCCCGCTCGGCGTCGCGGACCCGCTCGGCGAAGAACCCGCGAATCACGAGGCCGTCGAGGATGATGTGCTCGCCGGCCACGTCGACGCCGAGGCCGGGCAGGACCGTCGCGGTCAGGGAGTGGTCGTCGGGCGGCCGGCCGTCGCTGGTATGCACATACAGCGCGCCGGCCTGTTCGTCCTGCAGGTACGATCGGCGGAATTGGTCCATGTCCGCCAGGGCCGGGGCCTTCAGCAGGGCCAGCCGGGTGTCGAGCTCGAAGACGCAGTAGACGGGGCGATCGACCGGCGCGGACCAGATGAATCGCGTGCCGGGCACCCGGGTGAAGCCGCGGATGCGCCGATCGCCGCGGAGGACGGCGAAGCCGGGCACGGCGGCACGGATGGTGACGGGGCGGTCGCGCGTGCCGCGTTTTCGAAGGGCGATTCGCTCGGCGTATTCGCCGGGAGCGAGCGTGAGCGTGTCGCCCGGCCGCAGGCGATCGATGCCGGCCTGAACGGTTCGCAGCGCGGAGGCCGCCGACGTGCCGGCCGCGTCGTCGCGGCCGTCGGGCGAGACGAAGTACTCGGCCGCGCCCGCGGACGCGGTGCCGAGGCCCAGGATCATCGCCAGCAAGCCGCGCATGTATGCCTGATTCTGGCCGCGACCTGCGGTGCGTCAAGGCCGTTGCGACGCTCGGCCGCGGGGCTACGGCTTGTGCGGGCATTGTGCGGCGTTGACGCACGCGTCGGGCAGGCGGAGGCGCTCGACAGGCCGGCCGTTGACGAGGTGCGAATGCACGATCTCCTCGGCGTCGGCGGGCGTGACGAACCCGTACCAGACCTGGTCGGGGTAGACGACGACGGTCGGGCCGTGCTCGCACTGGTCGAGGCAGCCGGCGTTGTTGACGCGGACGCGTTTCGCCAGGCCGGCGCGGCCGACGGCGAGGCGGAGGGCGTCGCGCAGGGCCTCGGCGTCCTTGCGCTTGCAGCAGCCGCGCGGATGGCCGTCGGCCCGCTCGTTCGTGCAGACGAACACGTGACGTTCGTACAGCGGCATGGTCCAGCTCCTCACAGCCGAGGTTGCCCCCGCCCCCTCCGCGCGCCCGGCCGGCCGCCGGCCGGGACGGCGCTACCCGCCATGATCGCAACAATCGTCGCGTTGTCGAGGGCGGCGTGGCGGGCGAGCGACGCGGGCGGCGCCTTCCGCGTGCCTCTCAACCCGATATCGGCTCAAGCCGCGGCGCTCGGCCTCTCAGCCCCGTCTTTGCATAACGCAACGAAGGAAAGCGCAAAAGCGAGAGAGCGAAAAAGCGCCTCCTTCGGAGGGCCCTGTCCGCCCGGCACGCTTTTCCGAAGACGAGCCGGCCGCGCTCGGGCGCTTGCGGCGATCCGCTTCGCGCCTCGCCGGCCTACTGCCTCGCGCCATCCGTCGTCCGTCGGCGCTTATGGACTGCGGTGGCAACGCCACCGCTTTGGCTCGGACGGTCTG
>CAZTVU010000281.1:0-209 GCA_964617025.1 uncultured Planctomycetales bacterium
GCCGCTCGCGGGCGGGGCCGGGCCGGTGCCGCCTCGGGCAAATCTCGTCAGCCCGTTCAAGGACCACATGCCGCAGAAGAGCGACCAGTGGACGAAGATGATCATCGACCGGACGACGCCTTCGGAGCGCAATGCCATCAAACCGCTGGCGGATGACGTGTCGCTACGGTTGGAAGAACTCCGCCAGCAGAGGGCGCAGGCCGGTTGAC
>CAZTVU010000281.1:242-5492 GCA_964617025.1 uncultured Planctomycetales bacterium
TGCGGGGATTTCATGCGGCTTCCTCGGCGGTCGGACCGATTCCGCGGGGCGGGCGGAGAACGGGTCGGGTTCAAGTCGTCCAGGCGGATCGCCGAGGGTCGGGTGGTTTGAGCAGCCAGGTGACCATCATCGGCGATGGAGCGATGGGCACGTTGTGCGCATTGCTCCTGGATGCGAACGGGCACCGGGTTACCCTGTGGGGGCATGATGCCGCCTATATGGCGGAAGTGGCGCGGCAGCGCGAGAACGTCCGGTTCATGCCCGGCGTGCGGATTCCCGGCGGGGTGCATGTCACGGGCGACGATTCGTGCGCGGCCGACGCAGACCTCCTCGTGTCGGCGGTTCCGTGCCAGTTCGTTCGGGCGGTGTGGAGTCGGCTGCGTTCGTACGTGCCGTCGTCGATCCCCATTTGCAGCATTACGAAGGGCATCGAAAACGTTACGCTGCTGCGTCCGACGGAGATCGTTGCGGACGTGCTGGGCGCCGGGCGCATGCCGCTGGCCGTATTGTCGGGGCCGTGCATTGCACCGGAGGTGGTTCGTCGTCTGCCCGCGGCAGTGGTGGCGGCGAGCGACGACGAGGCGCTGGCGGCCCGGGTGCGGGAGATGTTCTCCACGCCCTGGTTTCGCGTGTACACGAACACGGATGTGGTCGGCGTCGAGCTGGCCGGCGCGACGAAGAACGTCATTGCGCTCGCCGCGGGCATCCTGGACGGCCTCGAGGCCGGCAACAACTGCAAGGCGGCACTGCTGACGCGCGGGCTGGTCGAGATCACGCGGCTCGGTCGGGTGATGGGGGCGCAGCCGGAGACGTTTGCGGGGCTGGCCGGCCTGGGGGATCTGGTGACTACGTGCATCTCTCCAATCGGCCGCAACCGGACCGCCGGCGAGCAGATCGGCCGCGGAAAGTCGGTTGCCGACGTCCAGGCCGAGACGGCATCCGTGATTGAAGGCATCGCGACGACGCGAAGCGTGATGGCGTTGGCTGGGCGACACGGCGTGGAGATGCCGATCACGGCGGCGGTTCACCGCATCCTGTTTGAGGGTCAGGCCCCGCTGGACGCGATCGCGGATCTCATGGCACGACAACCCAAGGCGGAGACGGTCTCATGAAAGGCGAACCGGGCAGGAGGACAAGCGGGCCGGGCGCTCCGACCTTCATGCGCGCTTCGGTCGGGGCCTGCGTGGTGCTGGTTGTCGGGGCGATCGCGACGTCGGCGGCGACCGCCGGCTTGCCCTACCACACGATCAAGGTAGTTGACGAACAGACGGGACGGGGCGTGCCGCTGGTCGAGCTGGAGACCGTAAACAACATCAAGCTGTACACCGACAGCAATGGGATCGCGGCGTTCCACGAGCCGGGCCTGATGGGCGAACGAGTCTTCATCCATGTCCGCAGCCACGGCTACGAGTTTCCCAGGGACGGGTTGGGGATGGCGGGCCGGGCCATCGATGTCAAGCCGGGCGGCCGAACGGTTCTCACGATACGGCGGGTGAATATCGCGGAGCGGTTGTACCGCATCACCGGCGCCGGCATTTACCGCGACAGCGTGCTGGTCGGCGAGGCGGTGCCGATCGAACAGCCGGTCCTCAGCAATGCGAAGGTCTTCGGGCAGGACAGCATCCTCAACGCGATCTACGCCGGCAAGCTCTACTGGTTCTGGGGCGACACCAACCGGCCGTCCTACCCGCTGGGAAACTTCCAGATGACCGGGGCGACGACGTCGTTGCCGGGCGACGGCGGCCTGGACCCGGACCTGGGCGTGAACCTGACGTACTTCACGAGCCCCGAGGGGTACTCCAAGGAGATGGCTCCAGTGGCGGGCGAGGGACCGACGTGGGCGGACGGCCCCTTCGTGCTGCGGGACAAGAACGGGCGGGAGCGGATGTTCGCTCCCTATGCTAAGATTCGGCCGGACGGGACGATGGCGACGCACCAGTGCGGCCTGCTCGAGTGGAACGATTCCAAGCAGGTGTTCGAAAAGGTCGTGGAGTGGGATGTCAAGGCACCGTGCCGCCCCGGCGGGCACCCATTCCGGTATCGCGTGCGCGACACGGACTACCTCTACTTCACGCGGCCGTTCCCGACGGTTCGCGTCGCCGCCGATGTCGAGAAGGTTCGCGATCTCGCAAACTACGAGGCGTGGACATGCTTCCGGGAGGGCAGTCGCGCCGACCGGTTCGTGGTCGACCGCTCCGCTGACGGGCGTCCGCGCTACGCGTGGCGAAAGGATGCCCCGCCGATCGCGCCGAAGGAGCAGGCCGAGGCGATCAAAGCCGGGCAGTTGAAGGCGGAGGAGGCCTTCTTCCACGTCCAGGAGGCCGACACGGGCAAGGCGGTGCAGGTGCACGGCGGCTCGGTGTACTGGAACGAGTATCGGCGGCGTTGGGTGATGATTGCGGCGGAGATCATGGGGACGTCGGTGCTCGGGGAAACCTGGTACCTCGAAGCCGATACGCCGTTGGGGCCCTGGGTTTACGCCCGCAAGATCGTGACCCATGAGAAGTACAGCTTCTACAACCCCCGCCACCATGTGGAGTTCGACAAGGACAACGGCCGCATCCTCTATTTTGAGGGCACCTACACCGCCGCGTTCTCGGGCAACCCGTGTCAGACGCCGCGGTATGACTACAACCAGATCATGTACAAGCTTGACCTGGGCGAATCCCGGCTGGCGCTGCCGGTGCCGGCGTACGACCTGTCGGAGGACGGCGTGCCCGTCCGATTCGCGACTGCGCGGCAGGTGGAGGATGTCCCGAGCCGGCCGATCGCCTTCTTCGCGCTGGACCGTCCGCGGCCCGGAGCGGTGCCGTTGCGGGCCGAGGCGACGGCGGCGGGCGGGTGGCGATGGGTTGCGGGACACGGCACAACGGATGCGGGCGATGACGAGTGCTTCCTCTATGTGCTTCCGGCGAATGTGAAGGATCCGCCGGCCACGACGACGCCGCTTTACGAGTTCGTCAACGACGCCGACGGCCGTCGCGCCTATTCCACGGATTCTTCGTTTACCCGGCCCGGTTTTCGACGTTCGGGTCAACCCATCTGCCGCGTCTGGCGTTCTCCGGTGGCGGCCTGCCCGCCGGAGTGATTCTGACGAGGGGGCCTTTCGGCGACACGGGGGCCATGCGGCGCCGCCGCGTCGGTGCCGTGATTAACGAGAACGGGATGACGTATGGCGACGCGTGGGGGGCTTGTCCCGGGCTTGTGCCGTGCCGCTTTGCCTCAGGCGCGTTCGGCGACGAGGATCACGTCTTCGCTGCTGTCCGCATCGAACGGCTCTCGGGCATAGCTGCCGAATCGCCCCACGATGCGAAAGCCCGCGGCCTTGAGCCACCGCGTCAGCGGCTCGCCTTCGATGGCGAACAGGCGGCCCTGCATGACGTTTCGCTGCCACTTGCCTTCCTCGCGCCACAGCGTCACGGCCGTGACCGTGACCAGGCGACCGGCGACGTCAAACACTTTCACCGACACGTACTCGCGGCCGTCCACCTCCGCGGTCTGGGGGCCGCGGACGTATCCGCCGCAACGTGACTGCCTGCGTACACGGGCGAAATTGACGATCTGAAGGACCAGCCGGCCGCCCGGTCGCAAGAGCCGCGCGAATTCCTTCAGCGCGTTCCGGACGCCTCGCTCCGATTCGGCCAGGGCCAGCGAATTGCCGATGCACAGGATCCCGTCAAATCGGCGACGCAACCGCGAGGCCATAGACCCGAAAGGTGCCGCGACGAACCGCGCGCGGGCGCGGGCCTCACGTGCGAGACGACGTGCATACCGCAGCATGTCCGCGCTGCTGTCGGCTCCCGTCACCCGATAGCCCCGGCCGGCCAGGGCGACGGCATGCCGGCCCGAGCCGCACCCGGCGTCCAGCACGCCCAGCCGCCCCGGCGGTCCGAGCGAATCGATAAGGAACGGCAATTCGCGGCTGAGCCTCGCCGACCAGTTGATCATGCGATCATAGCCTTCGGCGGACGCCAGGAAGGTCTGTGCACGCGTCGGTTGCATGCGGGTGTTTCCTGAGAAGGGTTTTGGGGATAGGGTTTAGGGTTTGGGGTGCCCCGGGTACCCCAAACCCCAAACCCCAGGCCCTCTATCACCGTCGATGCTGCAGGAGCCAATCATACAGCTCTTCGTTCGCGTACGTCGCCGTCCACGAGTCGTGACCGGCGTCCGGGTACACGGTGAGCCTGACGTCAGCGCCCGCACGCCTCAGGGCCTCCACCATCGCGATCGACTCCTGCGCGGCCACTACGGTGTCCTTGGCGCCGTGGAACACCCAGGCCGGCACATGCCGGATCCGCCCGGCCAGGAAGGGCACCGTCGGTCCGCAGATCGGGGCGATGGCCGCGAATCGATCCGGGAACCGCAGAGCCAACTCCCACGTCCCCATGCCGCCCATACTCAGGCCGGTCACGTAGATTCGGTCCGGATCGACCGGGTACTTCATGATGATGTCGTCCAACAGGGCGGCCAGCACGTCGGGCTGCCACCACTCGTCCGCCGGGCACTGCGGCGACACGACGATGAACGGAAGCCGGCGACCCTGCTCGATCAGCCTGGGCGGGCCGTGTCGCTTGACCAGTTCGAGGTCGTCGCCCCGTTCGCCGGCCCCGTGCAGAAAGAGAAGGAGCGGCCAGCGCCCGCCCGCCGGTTTCCCGGCACCCCCGTCGGGCAGATAGAGAAGGTACTTGCAATGCACCGTCCGGCTGATCTTTCCGTCGAAGCGGTGCGGGTGCTGACCGGTCTGCCACGCGCCGACACCTCTTGGGGTCGGTGCGCAGCCCGCTACCAGCGCCAACACGATCGCAAGAGCCGCAAGACCCATGTTCATCATCTCAGAGCCTCCGGCGATGTTGCCTCATGGAGGGTATCGGGCCGCGCGTCCACGGTCCAGAGCGGCGCCGGAGGGACGGGCCGGCTCGTGATCGCGCTGCGCAAGGGTGCCGTCGCGAGGGTCGCGTGAGCTTTCCAACCTCCGAGGTGATCACTAGAATAAACCGGCATATGGCCAAGCGAGACTACTACGAAGTCCTCGGGGTGTCGCGCAGCGCGAGTGACGACGAGATCAAGCGGGCGTATCGCAAGCTCGCGAAGCAGTACCACCCCGATCGCAACCCCGGCAATCCCAAGGCGGAGGCACGCTTCAAGGAGGTCCAGGAGGCTTACGAGGTTCTCAGCGACAAGGCAAAACGGGCGCAGTATGACCGCTTCGGCTTCGCCGGAGCGGGGGCCGGGCCCGTCGGGGGCGGGTGG
>CAZTVU010000282.1:0-5452 GCA_964617025.1 uncultured Planctomycetales bacterium
TGCATGCCTTAGCCACGCCGCCAGCGTTCGTTCTGAGCCAGGATCAAACTCGTCAATTAATATCGAGGCTTCGCCGGCCCGGTTGCCCGGGTCGGCGATGCGTTCGACAGGAGCGATGCACCGCCATGTCCGACAGGCCACGGCGTGCATCCAGGCTCTCACAAACCGTCTGCAAACGAGAATGTGAGAAAAGGCTCCCGGCTTTCGCCGGGATCCGACACACCTCGCCTCCCGTTGCCTCCCTGGCAGGGGACACCGAGAGACTGAGTGGATCGCGACGCCCGCGGTACTTGCAGGACCGCGTGCGGCATCACATCCTCGCGGCAATAACACTGTTTACTTGTCAAAGAGCTACCGGGTTCGGCTTAGCCGAAGAACGGCCAGTATACCGGACGGCCCTTGCCTGTCAAGCGGCCTTCCGGAGATTTTTTCCGGGCCGCGCCCCGACGCATCCGCCGCCGAGCCCCACCGGCACCCGACGGCCCGCGCAAAAGAAAACCGGTTCGCCAGTCCGCCTGCCCACACTTCTAATTCCCGCAGGTTCAGGCACCCGCAGGAGCGTAGGCGACGGGTCAAGTAAACCGGAACAACGCGACTCGAGCCAATCGAGCAATAACAATATAGCACGTTTTGCACGCCTGTCAAGTCGGCCCGACAAGATATCGCAACTGACGTCACCACGGATAGTTACATGATTTTCCCATATCGCTCGGCCCGGCTCGCCATTAAGAGAAAAAGTAAGACTTAAATAGTCTGACTATCGGAAAATAGACCAACTTGTCGATGGCATGTGCCCTGAGTTCGGCTGCCGATAACCCATAGACGTCTCGATCCCTACCGGGAAGCTAACGACGCAAGGGCGGTTAACCCAAGACCTCGATCAGCGCGCCCGGGCGCGGCACCGACGCACGTTCGGCTCTGATGGCCGGCTTTTCCGGCCGATATTCAGGGTTGTTGCGGGTCTCGCCGACCGAACCCGCCGAGCCATGAGGTTGACCAATCCATCCCGCCGCCTGCCGGCTGCCGGGGCCCTGCTCGGGTTGTGCGCCTCGGCCGCCATCTGCTGCGCCGAGGCCGCGCGTGCGCCGGAGGCCAACGACCCGTCACGCCCGCCCCAGACCTCCGCGCCCACGCATTCGGCCACGGTCGCCGAGCCCGCGCCTGCCCCGGGGAGCGAACGGCGCAGACTTGTGCGTCACTTCGACTTTGACGAACGGCGTCTGGGGAACTTCGACACGGTCCCGATGCGCTGGACACGGCATCACGCATGGGGATTTCCGCACTACCTGAATGCCGGTTTCGACGACGCAGTAGGGCACGACGCGCCGCCGTCATTCCGTCTGGATCTTGACGGGGGCAGTGTCGCCTACCACTACCGCGAGCGGAGCATCGAGGCATCCCCGGCCAACGACTATTCGGTATCCGCCTGGGTGAAGACGCGGGGGCTCACCCGGGCTCGCGCGTTCATCAGCGCATGCCTTCTCGACCAGTCCGGGCACGAGATCGCGGGCACGCACGTGTTCAGCCGCAAGCTCGGCGGCCGGCGCAACGACGCCTGGGAATACCTGGTCGTGCGTCTTTCCGGCGGCGTTCGCGAGGCTCGATACGTCGCGGTATCGGTGTGGCTCGCGCAACCGGGCGCGGTCCCGGACGGCCGACGAGGCACACCCGCCTCCGCGAATGACATCGAGGACATTCATGGCAGCGCGTGGTTCGACGACATCCGGGTGCACTGCCTCCCATACGTCCATCTGGCATCCGATGCGCCCGGCAACGTCTTCGACGAAAGCACACCCCCGACGCTGACGGTGCTCGTGTCCGATCCCGAAGGGTCCGAGATCGACGCGCGGTTGGTGGTTCGCGGGGCGGATGGCGTCACACGGCTCGAGCGCAGGCTGCCGGTGAAACGGCAGGACCCGCCCGAACCCGATCGGCTCGTGCTGCCAGAATGGGGACCGGGCCTCTATCGCGCGGAACTCACCATCGCCGCCGAGGCCAGCATCCTCGCATCGCAGACGCTCGACTTCGCGCGCATGTGCCCCCGACGCGATTCCGAGCGAAAACCCGGGGCCGGGTTCGGCGTCGCGGTAACAACGGTGGCCCCCGCGCGACTGATGGACCAGGCCAGCCTCATCGAACGGCTCGGCGCCGAATGGGTAAAGGTGCCCGTCTGGCACCCCCCCCCGCCCCGCGCGCCCGGCGTTACGGGTGCTTATCCGCACCTCGAGACGTACCTCGCCCGGCTTGCCAAGCGCGGACACCAACTCGTCGGCTGGATCGGCCCCGACCGCCCCGCGTCGGAAGGACGGGCCGACGATGCGACGCTGATCGGATTCTTGAGCGCTCCGGCAAGCGCCTGGCAGCCCCGGCTGGCGTATCCGTGGTCGGTGTATGGTGCGCTGGTAGGGCACTGGCAGATCGGCGATGAGGCGGACGCTCAGACCACGGCGGACCCGAGGCTCGCCGCCGTCGTGGCCGAGGTCGGCCGCCAGATGCGGGGGCTCATCAGCAAACCGCGGCTCGCGATGCCGGCCGACGTAACCCGACCGCCCGCGGTTACGACGCGGCCTTCGGACGACCCGCCCATTCTGGCATGGAACGTCGGTTCGGAGATCCCCACCGACGCGCTCGGAGCATACCTGCCAACCGGCGCCGGCGACCCACAGCGGGATTGGCTGACCATTGAGGCGCCCCCCACGGATCGCTACGGCCGGCTGGAACGCATTGCCGACCTGACCCGACGCGTCGTCCTCGCATACGCCGGCCGCCCCGGCGCGGTGTTCCTCTGCCAACCGTGGTCGGTCGAAGAGTCAGGCGAGGCCCGGGTGACGGAAGACTACGTCGTCTTTCGCACGATCGCCGATCGCCTCGGCGGAACGCTGGGGATCGGCCGCGTGGAGCTGGACGGACGCGCGGAATGCCAGGCGTTCGATCGAGACGGCCAGGCCGTGCTGGCTCTGTGGGACGGCTACGCGCCGCCGGAGGGTGTCACGCACTGGCTTCCACTGTCGCACGGGGCAACGCAGACGGATCCGTGGGGGCGGACAACGCGACTTGAACCGGTGGACGGCCAGTGCCCGGTTCGCGTGGGACCGATGCCGACCTTCGTCGAGCCGATGCCGACGCTGTTGGTGCGCCTCCGACAGAGCTTCAAGATCGATTCGCCGCAGGTCGAATCGAGCGTCGGCCATCACGAGAGGATCCTGGCGTTCACCAACCCTCTCCGCAGCCCGATCAGCGGAACGGTTCGCATCACCGCGCCGCCGGGCTGGGACGTCCGCCCCGGACAGATCCACTTCTCACTGCCCCCGCAGGGTACGCATCGAGAGCAACTGACGCTGACGTTCCCGTTGCACAGTCCAGCGGGATCGAAGGCGATCCTGTGCGAAGTGGAGGTCGACGCGGACCGCCGCTACCGATGCCGGGCGCCCGTCTGGCTCGAGCTCGGCCTGCGAGGGATCGACGTGGAAACGTTCACACAGCGAAGCGCCGATGCCCTCGTGGTCCGCCAGGCCGTCACCAACCGCACGGCGGCAACGGTCAGCTTCCATTGCTCACTGGCGGCCGCGCATCGCGAGCCGCTGACGCGTCTGATCGCGAACCTCCCGCCCGGGCAGACGGCCACGAAGGAGTTCGAGCTGCAAAACGCCGCGCAGCTTTCCGGCCGTCTGCTGCGTCTGAGCCTGCGGGAGGTCAACGGGCCGCGGGTCTGGAACAAACTGATCCCCGCCCCGTGACAAACCACGCACTGCATATCGCAACGGCGGAGCCGTGCTCGGCAAGACGGTCTCGGATTCAACGGAAGGGCGGGTGTTCTTTGCAGCCTCTTCAGGGCCCGGCCGAATCGAACTTCGCCACCCGAAAACGCAACGGCCGAATGGAAACACTCAAAGGCGAAAACCCATCGCCGGTATCACAGTATTCCGACCGCTCTCGGGTGGCGGCCTTGCGGGGCGGCCGGGGACACGGCCTTCCGCGGCGTGGGGTATCCTGCTCTCCGGCCGTCGGGTCGCCGTCCGACATGGGGACGGGGCGTCCTTGCAATCCCGACGGCCCGGTGGAATGATATCCGCGGTTCGCGTCGGACTTGACGCGATGGGGCGCGGCGCAGAACTGTCAATGCACAGCAGGCGGGTGGTCATGAACCGAATCGAAAGCGGACCGACGGGCGAGCGGGTGGTGCGAGGCCTGATTTACATCCTGTTCTTCGGGGCGTTCAGCCTGTACTTCGCTTACGACGGCTATATCGGGTACCCCAAGGAAAACCTCAAGGTGTTCGTACAGCGACTGCCGCAGCCGGCGCAGGGTCAGCCCATCACGTACGACGCGCGCGTCACGAAGAAGAACATCGCCGAACGCGTCGCGCCTCTGCTGGAGCAGAAGCGGTCGCTGCGCCGGGAGGAACTCGTCGCGATCCTGGGGGAACCCGCCTACGAGGACAAGGACACCAAACCGGGAGTCGAGCGGCTCTACTTCATCGGACCGGCCGTCCGTCTCGATGTCGAGCTGGCCGGCGGCCAGCTACTCTGGCCGGTCGGCCCGAACCAGTGGGACTTCAGCGAGAGCGTAAACCGGAGCGAGGCGAGTCTCGCGACGCAGAAACTGCTCGCCGTGCTCGTGGGTCTGGCCACGATTGTGTTGATCGTGCACCTCTTCCGCGTGCTGACCACACGAGTCGCGCTCGACGACGACGGACTGAACTACAACGGCAAGCTCATTCCGTGGGATCGGATGACCGGGCTCGACGCGGAGCGCTACCGTACGAAGGGGTATGTAACGCTGGAATACCTCGACGGCGACGCGACCCGCTCGCTGCGATTCGACAGCTACCACGTCAAGGCGTTCAAGGAGATCCTGACCGCCATCTGCGATCGAAAGGGGTTCGCGAACCCGCTCGCCCGCCCTGCAGAGGCCGCCGAGGCGGATTCAACGCCGGCGGAGTAGATCCCGACACTGCATACGGAAGGCCAAAAGCGTAAAACACCGCGTGGTGCGGTGAGCTCGACGCCGCACCGGGCGTGTACTCCGGGTACGGCCCGACCGAAGCGCTTTCTTGCTTTTCGATGATATCCCCCAATCCCTGCTCCTCCCCGCAGCCTTTTCCGACGACGATCCGGCCGCGTTCGGGCGCTTCCGGATGTTCGCATCGCGCAATCCGGCGTCCGTCGGCGCCTGGGGACTGCGGCGGTAGCGCCACCGCTTTGGATCGGACGGTTTGCCGTGCACCGGCGTGTCACAGCACGCCCCGGGAAAAGCGGCGGCATGGCCGCCGCACTCCAAAACGCGCGGGCCGCGCCGTGCAAGACGGGCGGGGCACTCGGCGCTCGAGTCAAGGGCGGGACAGAGTCTTCCAGCCCAACCGGTGAGCAAGACGCGCATTCTTCGATGGCGGCCAGAGTCTGCGCTGGGCCCTTTTCCACTTTTTCGCTTTTCCACTTTCTCACTTTCTTCC
>CAZTVU010000283.1:0-5374 GCA_964617025.1 uncultured Planctomycetales bacterium
TCTCGGCCTTGCGCCACTCAGCATGCGCGGGTGAGGCTGCTGCGCCGACGAGGGCGGCGGCGGCCACGCAGCCGGCCAGCAGCGGGCGCAGGCCCGCCCAGGTGCGGAGGACATCGTCCGCGGCCAGCTCGGCACGGGGAAAGGCGTTGTTGACGACGCCCAGGATGTAGTCGACGTCTTCGCGCTCGGTGCGGACATCCTCGATTTCGCCGGCATAGTCGGTGTCGGTGGTGCCGAGGATGACCCGCGACCCCCACGGGATGGCGAAGAGAATCCGCGAACCCTCCGTCATCACGACGGCATCGGGCACGGGCAGCCGCTCGCGGTCGACCACGAGGTGCACGCCCTTCGTCAGCCGCAGCCGGACGGCGCTGTGCCGGAGCCGACCGGCCCACGGTCCGGCGGCGTTGACGACGTTGAGGGCGCGGACCTCGTATGTCCGACCGGTCAGGCGGTCGGTCAGGGCGCAGCGCCAGAAGCCGGCGCCGCGCTCCGCGTCGTCGAACCGGCAGTAGTTCACCAGCATGCCGCCGGCGCGTTCGGCCGACCGCAGCGTGTCGAGGACCAGCCGGGCGTCGTGGGTCAGGCCGTCGAAGTAGCGGACGCCGCCGGTGAGGCCCTCGCGCCGGATGCCGGGCAGCCGCGCGGCCATGGCCGCTGCGTCGAGCCCGGCGGAGCGGCCCAGGTTCTGCCCGCCGCACAGGCCGTCGTAGAGCTTCACGCCGATGCGGAGCTTCCAGCGGGCCCACGGCGCCCACGGCATTCCCTGGTAGGTCGGAAACACGAAGGCCAGCGGCGCGGCCAGGTGCGGGGCGATCGTATGGATGATCCGCTTCTCGAGGCTGGCCTCGCGGACCAGGCCGATGCGGCCCTGGGCGAGGTAGCGCAGGCCGCCGTGCAGGAGGCGGCTCGAGCGGCTGCTGGTCCCGAAGGCGAAGTCGTGCTGCTCGACGAGGGCCGTCCGCAGGCCGCGCATCGCGGCGTCGCGCGCGATGCCGGCTCCGACGATCCCGCCGCCGACGATCAGGACATCCAACGGCGACCGGGCCATCTCGCGGAGAAGGTTGCCGCGCTCGCTGTCACGGGTCCGGCTCATGCTCGTTCCGTATCGCCTTTCGACTGCGCCAGTTGCTCGCCGAACTCCCGCAGGCTGGGCACGACGAGGTCCGGCGGGTCCGGGCAATGCTCTACATCGGCGGCCGTGGCCTCGCCCGTGAGCACCAGCACGCCCAGCACGCCCGCCCGCCGCGCCATGGCCATGTCCGTGTAAAGCCGGTCGCCGACCATGGCGAGCTCATCCGGCCGCAGGCCGTGCCGCTCGAGGATGCCGGTGAGCATTCGGGGGTCGGGCTTGCCGAGTACGGCCGTCGGCGCCACGCCCGTGGCGCTGGTCAGGCAAGCGCAGACCGCACCGCAGTCGACGAGCACCGTCGGCTGGTCCGTGGGGCAGACGCGGTCCGGGTGCGTCGCGACGAACGTCTTGCCGCAGGCGACCCACCAGGCAGCCTTGCAGAGGCGGTCGAACGTCAGGGCGGTGTCAAAGCCGACAACGACGGCGTCGGGCTCCTCCGCGCCGCCGACGATGGTGAAGCCGGCCTCGGCGAATTCGGCCCGCAGGCTCGGCGTGCCGAGCACGTAGAGCCGCCGCGCCGCCGGCAGGCTTCGCCGCAGGTGATCGATTGTCGAGAGCGTCGACGTGTAGACCCGTTCGGCGGTGGCCGGGATGCCCAGGCGTTCGAGGTGCCGCACGTAGTCCGCGCGGCTCCGCGACGAGTTGTTGGTGAGGAACGTGTGGCCGATCCCGAGCGCGGCGAGACGGTCGAGGAAGCCGTGCGTGAACGGGAAGACGGTGTCGCCCCTGTAGATCGTGCCGTCCATGTCGAGGGCGACGTGGCGGATGCGGCGCAGGAGGGGCCGCAGGTCCGTTGGCGGATGCCGATGCGGGCGGGGCGCCGGGTCACAGGTCATGCGAGGCTTCCTGCGGTGGGCGGTCGCGGTCGAGAAGCGCGGTCCACAGGCCCGCCATGCCCACCAAGTCGAGGATCGTGAACCGGCGGCGCGTGAGCCAGGCCTCGGTGTGGCTGCGCCGCAGACGGGCGCGGTCGATTCCGATCTGCTCCGGTTCGGTCGGTGCGCCGGCCGCGTGCAACATCCGCACCAGCTCCGCCGACGGGATCAACTGCTCGCGCAGCCGCCGCCGCAGGTCCGGCCACACCTCCCGCATCCGCCGCAGCCGCCGCCCGACCTCGGCGCGGTCCACGTACTTGGCCCGGACTTCGCGGAGCGCCATCGCCGTGAGCGGCGGGCCGAACGTCCGCTCGGTGAATCGGCACATCGCGTCCAGGTCGGGCCACTCGGCCTCCGCGCGCTCCACGTCGATCGCGCACACGTCGTACGCGAGCAGCGCCTCGTACAGCCGTGCGACGGCCAGCGTGCCGATGCCGACCTTGAACCCGTGGAGCGGCGCCCGCCCCTCATGCCGATGGTGCTGCATGTCCCACAGGTGGCTGTATTGATGCTCGGCCCCCGACGCCGCCCGGCTCGACCGGCTGTACTGCATCGCGAAGCCCGTCGTCAGCAGCCCCTCGACAAGCCCGCGGAGCGCGGCTGCCTCGCCCCGGCGGATCGCCTCGGCCGGCGCTACCCAGCGCCGCAGCGGTCCCTGCACCATCGCCCACGTCGTCGGTTCGATCGGCTCGACGCCCAGCGCATCCGCCAGGATCCAGTCGGCCCCCGCCACGACCTTGGCCAGCAGGTCGGCGTAGCCGGCGGCGTTCAACGCGGGCGGAGCGGCGGCGAGGATGTCCATGTCGGCGATCACCACGCGAGGCGCCGGGCAGTCAAACGTCTCCTTCGAGCCCTCGTGCGAGATCGAGGCTCCGAAGGCCGTATAGCCGTCCATGGAGGCGGCGGTCGCGACGACCATATACGGCCGGTCGCAGCGGTGCGACGCGAGCTTGGTGAGGTCGTTGATCGTACCTGAGCCGACGGCGACGGGGACGGCGGCGGTCGGCCGCAGGAGGGCCTCGATCCGCTCGACGCCGGCGGTCTCCGCGTGCAGGTCAGGGTCGTCGAACACGATCGGCTCCCGCGTGGCGATGCCCGCCGAGCGCAGCCGTTGCAACACGTCGTGGCCGGCGGCGCGAAACGTGTTGGCGTCGGCGACCACAACCGCCGCCGCGTCGCCGAAGCATGCGCGAAAGGCGTTCGGCGCGGCGGCGAGGGCGCCGCGGCCCACGCGCAGGTCGCGCGTGTCCGACGCCGCCCGCAGGGCCCGATCGATCAGTCCGTTGCCGGTCTCGGCAGTCATATCGTCCGTTCGTCGGCGCATGGGCGCCTGGGCCCCTGATTCCGTGGCCGCTCTTGGGCGCGCGGTATCGAAGCCGACATTGTATCGTTCGGCGCCGTCCCGGCGAACGAAAAGCCCCCGCGATCGCTCAAGCCGCGGGGGCCTTTGTCGGCGATTCGAAGTGCATAGTGGCGCGACGCCCTCGTCGGCGATCAACCGTTCGGCCGGAAGCGCGGAAGGCGGTTGTGGGTACCCGAGACGGTCGTCGGCCCGCGGCGGGCCGACCGCGTCCGGTCACGAGCGGTACAGTTGCCCGTATGCCTGCATGGTCATACGAATGAAGCCGCTCGGTCCGCCGGTGCCGATGTCGAGTGTCACCTCGACGTCGATCGAGAGTTCCGCGTTGAGCTGGTAGGTCCGCACGGTCGTGCCCGTCAGCGTGACCGACTGCCCGTTGACGTCCAGGTTCATGCTGGCGTCGTAGGTGACTCGGAACCCGTTGACGACCGGTTCGATCGCGCGGACGGTCATGGCGTTCGACCCGCCGGGGAAGTCCTCGGTCGTGGTGTGGCCGGGGGCGAGGGGCTCGCCGGTCTCGGTGACGGGCGTGCCGTCCGCGCCGAAGGCCTGCGTCACCTTCAGCGTGTCGGTCGCCGTGCTGAGGGGCAGCGCACCGAGATACGCCGTCGACGTCGCCGGCATCTCTCCGTAGTACGTGCCCTGTGGGATCGGGATGCCCAGATCGACCACCGCCGGGCGTTCGATCGGCGCGGGTCCGCACACCTGCCCCGAGCAGGCGAACCACAGCGCAAGGGCCACGAGACCGAGGGACGAGCGCACGCGTGTGAAGGTCATCCGTTACCTCCCCGCCTTGTTGAAGGCGATGAATGGGCCACTCCGTTATCGCGCTGGGCGAGTATACGGCTCCCGTAGCGCATTTTCCACTTGACGCGCGCGGTTATTCACAGCCGGGGTCTCGCGGGACGATAGAGAAGCGGGCGGACAGGGTGCGCCCCGTTTATCGGAACGCGCCTACGGCCGAGGTTCCGTCCGCCCGCAGGGCTGCCCGATGTCGCTCAAGTGGAAGATCGTCCTGCTCTTGTCTCTGGTGTACGTGTCGTTTCTGTTGACGACGCGAATCATCCAGACGCTTGTGTTCGAACCGAGCTTTGCGGCGCTGGAGCGACAGCACGCCACCGATGACATCGAGCGCTGCGTGGATGCCGTCCGCCACGAAGTGGACCATCTCGCTCTTTTTTGCGGGGACTGGTCCGCATGGGATGACACGTGCGACTTCGTCGAGGGCCGGGCACCGGAGTACGTCCGCAAGAACATGATGCCCAACACATTCACCAGCAATCGCCTCAACCTGCTCTGTATTTGCGACGTGAAGGGGCGGATTGCCTGGCTGGGCGCGTTCCGGTTGCCGTCGATGGAAACGCTTCGCCTGTCGCAGTTCTCCGGGACCGTGCTGCCCCCCGGCAGCCCGTTGCTTCGTCACCCCGACACGCGCAGCGTGGTCAAGGGGCTCATGCTGACCGATCACGGGCCCATGCTGGTCTGCTCCCGGCCGATCATCTCGAGCGACGAGAAGGGCCCGATTCGCGGTGCGCTGATCATGGGGCGCCTTCTCAACGGCACGGATCTTGACGCCATTGCCGGGCGCATGCGTGTCCGGATGACCGCCCGCGTCCTTCAGGCCGACGCCGTGCCGCCGGAAGAGCGGGCGATCCTTAAGGAGTTGACGGGTTCCTCGCCGGTGCTCTTTCGCGAGGGCGGAAGCATCCTCCAGGTCTACACGGTGCTTCCCGACATCGAGGGGCGGCCCGCGATGCTCGTGCGGGCTGACGTCCCCCGGCTGATCTCCGAGCGGGCGCAGGCGATGATGGTGCTGGCCACCGTCTCCGACACCGTGGCCGGCGCGATCATCATCCTGCTGACGTGGCACATCCTGCACCGGATGGTCGTGCGGCCGCTGGCCGTCCTCACGGGCCACGCGCGGCGGGTCGGCCGTGACGGCCCTGCCGGGCCGCCGCTGGTCGTCCGCGGGCGCGACGAGATCGGCCTGCTGGGGCGCGAGTTCAA
>CAZTVU010000284.1:0-5356 GCA_964617025.1 uncultured Planctomycetales bacterium
CAAACGGATGGCTTGCGCACCGGCGTACGGGCAGGCGAACTGTCCGTGGCACGCAACTCATGCGGTCACAGGATCAGCCTTGCGCGGCACGCCGCTATTCGCCGATATCAAACTCGACAGTGCACGCGCTCGGTAGCGGCTCGACCCTCGTCGCATAGTCTCCCGGAGCATCCTTGCTCGGATCCACGTCGGAGCGGAGCGCGTTCAAGGCCGACGGACGCACCACCAGCACGTCACACCCGGGCGGCAGACCGGTTGTGTCGATCCGGCCGGCCGCGAGAAGGCAGGACGCCTCAGGCGGGCATGCCAACGGGAACGGCGCACTCCACGGCACCGCAAACGCATCGCCGACGCCACTAAGACGGCCGGCCAAGGTGTTGTCGCCGTGGTTGCTCCACCCGACGGCCCAGGCATCAGACAACGGGGCGACATAGTCGGGCTTCGGGAGCGTGACGCCGGCCAGCGGCCCGTCGGCGCTATCCCTCCGAAGCTCGAGGTCGAACACGTAGGATGCGGGCGATGCGCCCGCGAGACGAACAGTCCAGTCGACCGCCGCGCCCGCTCGTACGGTCGCGCCTGCCTGTGACATGGCAAGATAGAGGACCGCGTCGGGTACCTCGTTCGAGGCCAGGGCCGACATGCCGTCACCGTCGCCGCAGCCGCCACAGGCGGGCGGTTGGTCGGGGGGCCGTTGAAGCACGCCTGGTAGTCGGTGAGATCGACGTCGTTGTCCCGGTTGCTGTCCATGCACACACAGACTACCTCGGCCTGGGCATACAGGTTGTTCGGCCCGTTGAAACACGCCTGGAACTCACCGAAGTCCGTGAGATCGACGTCGCAGTCGCCATCGCCGTCCTGCGGCGGCGTGTGGCACTCGCACGCGTCGAGCGTGCCGTTGGAGTTGTAGTCCGTGATGGCCGATCCGCACACCGTGCCGTTCACGCCGAACTCGACTTGTCCGAGCACGCTGCACCACGGGTCGCCGGTCGACAGGTTCGTGGCGCAGATGTTGCCGTTCAGGGTTCCGATGGACACGGCGCCCGTAAGGCCGGCGTTCGGAGAACTGATGTTGCCGTTCATCGTCGTGATGGTGATGGAGCCGGAGTTGGTGGTGCCGTTGAGCGTGATGCTCCCGCTCATCGTGCCGTTGAACGTGATGCTGCCGGTGAACGATCCGCTGACGGTGATGTTGTTCGAGCAGTTGCCGTTGACCGTGATGCTTCCGGTGAGTGATTCGCCGATGGTCGTGGATGAGAGGGTGGTGCAGGTGGCGTTGACCGTTCAATTGCTCACATTGGTCATGCTGAGCCCTTCGGCGCTGATCGTTCCACTCAGGGGACCGGCCGGACTGAACGTCATCGCGACGGCACCTGCTGGGGTATCCGGGTTGGGTCCCCAGAGTATGCCGGAGAAGGCGCCGATGCCGCCGGTGAGGTCGACACCCCCGCCGCTCGCCCCGACCTTGGTGACCTGAACATTGCCAAGGGTTCCGGTGATCTTCGAGTTGCCAATCGAAGACCATGCGCTGCCGCTCCAGAGTTGCGTGAGATTGGTCCTACCCACGTTATTCGCGCCGGTGCCACCGTTCGTCGTCTGGACGCGAACCGTGACATTGCCGCCGTAGTACTGATCGAGATTCGCGTCGATATACCCGATGTTCCCCGGGCTGCCACTCGCGTCGGAATAGACGAAGTACGAACCGGGACGCTTGATGACAGCGGACGGCGGCGGGTCAGTGCTGTATTGGTTGACGTACTGATAATTGTCTGCAGGCGGTGTCGCCCCGTTGCTCAGTTTGATCCAGATGGTATCGCCAATCGCCGACGCGGTGGAGAGCGCCAGCATAAACACGCCGGACAACAAGCACGCTAAAGCCAACTTCCTCGTTGATGAACGCATGGGCCATGCCTCCTTCAGTTGAACCAACTCGACAACCGAACACGCGTGAGCGGCAGACTCGCGCCCGCCGCACCCCTTGCTAATCCCACACACCGCTCCTTCTCCGAGAATTCATGAGCGTCCACCCGAACGCCACTAGCAGGAAGCTTGCTGGTTCCGGGAGGCCGTACACGTAGATCTGAGCATCCCACCACGAGCTGACGTAGAGCATGTCGTCCTTGATGACCATGCCGCCAGCCCCTCCCGCCGGCCCGTCGTAGACTGCCAGCGTAACCCCGGTCGCCGGGTCGATACGATAGATGAGGTTGCGATACGGATCGCCCCGCTCGAAGGCGGCCAGCCACAGGGCCGCGCCCTCCCACGCCAAGTCGAGCGAGTAGTATGGCTCCTTCTTGATCGTTCGGATGGCGCTTCCCGTGTTCGGATCCACCTCGGCGATGGTGTACCCGTCGATCTGGCTGACCCACAGATTCGTTCCGTCGAACGTGATCCCCGTCGGCTCCGGCACGGGGAGCGGATAGCTCTGAATCACCGACCCGTCGCGCGCGTCCATCTTCACGAAGAACCGCAGTTCCGTGCCCCCCGCGCAGCCCCACAAGTACTGACCGTCGTACGCAAGCCCGGCCCCTCCCCAGGTTTCGGGGGCTGGGTAACTGGCCTGAACATGTCCGTCGATGGGGTCGAGGACGAAGAAATTGTCGGGTTGATTGACGTTCCACAGCCACAGGTCGTCCCCCACGAACGTGAGGCCGTTCGGGAAGATGTCCGGCGTGGGAAACGTCCGCACAAGCGGCAACATCGCTCCGTAGGCGGTTCCCTGCCCGGCGACGGCAACAGCGGCAAGCAACACTACGCCGCTTCTTTTTCTGGCGAGCGACGCTCTCATTACTTTGAATCTCCCTGCTGACGCTTTGCACTGCACCGCAGCCGCCCGGGCCGGCACAAGGGGCCGCGGTCCCGTCATCGCGGCACGATTGCCGCCGACGGCTGAGAGCAGCATGCGAGGGCACCATAAGAGCGGCGCGCAATCCAAACGCAACGCGAAATGGCGTCAAGAGAAGGCAGGAGGCAGAGGGCACCGTCTCACCGCGCCACCCTGCCAATTCCAATTCCTCTGGTGCTCCTCTCTCGCCCTTGTCGGACAGCATACGAGCGATAGACGTCGCGTCAAGGGGCTCGCGATGTGGGATGCCCCCCCCGCGCGATCTGCGTAAACACGCAGCGATCTCGCAGTCGGCTCGGTTTGGACGAGTCCGAAGGGTGGGTCGTTGCTGAGCCGAGGGCGAAGCGTCGCCCCACCATCACCGCTTCGGAAACGATGAACGCGGAACGACGAACGACGAACACGCCGCGAACCGACCCCAACAGAGCCCCGGGCGCCAGCCCGGGGTTGTGCCGCCACGGTGCGAGGTGATCCGGGCGATCGAGACACCGGTTCCGCCAGCCCGGGGTTGTGCCGTGCATCCGCAAGTCCCCGCTCGCCGCCCTCGCGGCCGCCTGGGCCGGTCCCATCGCATCAGGCGGAATTGTCCGACAACACAAAAGAACCCCCGACCGCCGACAGGATGCCCCCCGCTACCCGCAAATCGCGCAACGACAAGCGGCTGCGCCCGCCACACCGTTTCGCTCGCAGGCCCCCGAACGCAAGGCGCGCGACGATATCTATGGGTAGGAGGACGGTGCGCCCATGACCAACAGCACAACCCCCACCCACGACCCTGCGCCGCCGCCCTTGCGCGCACAACGCGTCGGACAGGTGGGTCCGGCGCCCGCGCCGGCCTCTTTCGTCGCTCCGTTGCGTCTGCCTTCGGTCATCATTCATCGTTCCCCGTTCATCGTTGTTTCCGTTGCCCTCGCAACCCCCGGCTTGCGCCGGGGGCTCCACAGGCCCAACGCGCAACTCCGAACGGGGTCGCGGCGAGGCGGAGCGGTGGGCGAACCTTCGCGTCCGTGAGCACGCGGCCGCGAAGAACCGGCCACGCTACCTGCCTCGGCGGCGCAGGGCCATGGTCGGTGCGGCCAGCAGGAGCAGCAGCGACGCGGGCTCGGGTACGTAGAGGTCCTGCAGGGCGTTGATCGTCGAGCCGGGGACGGGGCCCAGGCCGAGCAGGTCGAGCGCAAGGTTGGCCGCCTCGCCGTTGCGGATCGGTTGGCGCGCGGGCGACGGCGGGCGGATGGACCCGGGATACGGCGGTCTGCCCGTGCCGGGATCGAGCCGCGTGGTCGGATTCATTGCGTAGAGGTCGCCGCCGGCGGGCACGCCGGGCCCCCAGACGTAGAAGGGGACCGTGTAGTTTTCGCGCTGGGCGGCGTTCGAGTGGTCGTAGCCGTAGCCGCCGTGGTCGGCTGTGAGGATGACGGCGGTGCGGCTTTGGAAGCGGACATCGCCGTCGATCATGGCGAAGATCGCGCCCAGGCGGCCGTCCATCGTCTTGATGATGTTGCTGTATGGGGTGCCGGGGGCGGGGTTCCAGCCGGAGCTGTGGCCCACGCTGTCGGGATCGGTCAGGTGCAGGAACGCATACGAGAAGGGGTTGGCCTTCATGTGGTTGACGAGCGTGGTGGTCAGGGTCGCGGTGTTTCCGTTGTAGAGGTAGGTGTCCACCTTGTCGCGGCCGTTGTCGGGCCCGGTGATGTCGAGGGCGCCGTTGACGGCGTTCCAGCTGGTGTCGAAGAGGCTGAACTTGGTCTTGCTGGCGTAGACGCCGGTGCGCAGGCCGTTGTCGTGAACGACGTCGCAGACGCCGGCGACGTACGATCCCTTGTTCGTGTGGAGCGTCTGGCCCGCGGCGGGGTCGCTGTTGCTCGTCCATCCATGCCCGGCCGCGCCGCCGACGCCGCGGCCGGTCATCTGGGTGACGTGGTTGGGCAGCGTGACGGTCATGTCGTAGTCGGTCCTTGCGTTGTCGGTGAAGGCCCCCTCCGTCCGCATCCGGTAGAAGTTGGGCACGTCGGTCGCGCCCAGGTTCGTGATGGCGTCGGGCCGCAGCCCGTCGACGCTGACGTGGATGACGTGGTTGATCGTACCCGCGTAGGCCGCCGGCGACACGAACACGGCCGCCACGCAGGACAAAGCACAAGCCCACAGGAATCGTTTTGATGTGCTCATCTCTCTACCTCCCCGTCCGGAAGCCGCCCGGCCCCCGGCCGGCATTCTCGGTCTGGGTATCCGGTGCGTATGCCACGGCTGCGGGGATCTCCGACTTGAGATCCCCCTTCCGAACACGGCCGTGCACGCCCCTGACCCTCCCTTAACCGGATCTTAACAAACCGTCGGCGCCGTTTCAAGGACAAAAAGCGTGCTATCCGCCTGTCGCCATCCTTCGTCCGTCAGCGTCTGTGGACCGCGGCGGCAACGCCACCGCTTTGGCTCCGACGTTCTGCCGAACCCCAACGCCTCCTGGCGCGCCCCAGGAAAAGCGGCGGCAAGGCCGCCGCACTCCAAAACGCGCGGACC
>CAZTVU010000285.1:0-5353 GCA_964617025.1 uncultured Planctomycetales bacterium
GTCTACAGCTCCGGCGACGTGATCTGGTATCAGCAGTGGAACGGCTCGACATGGACGACGGCGGCGACGCTGCCCGCGGGGCTGGCGAACCCGCTGCGCCCGAAGGTCGCGATCGATGCCGACGGTTTTCTTCACGTCGTCGCGGACTGCCAGAACGAGATCTACTACGCCACGAACCGGGGCGGCCCGTGGAGCGGATGGACCAACCTCTCGGCCACGACGGGCACCGGCTCGATCAACGCCGACATTGCCTGCGGCGGGGGGCGGCTTGCGGTCGTCTGGCAGGAGAACAGCAACGGCGCCGGCGGGACGGGTGTCTTCAATGTGTGGTACACCGCCATGCCCGTTCCCGCCACGGGGCCCGTCGGCCGAATCGCCGGGACGGTCACCGACCAGCACGGCTATCCGGTGGCCGGGGCCCTGGTGTCGGCTTTGCCATACCAGGCGGCATCCGGCGAGGACGGCCGGTATGTGATCAACGGCGTGGCCGTCGGGACGTACGCAGTCTCGGTCTCGAAGGCCTTCTTCGCCGGCGAGACGCGAACCGGCGTCGTCGTGCGACAGGACCAGACGTCCGGCGTCGATCTGCGCGTCACGTCACTGCCGCCGGACGCGGTCGTCTCGCTCACGGTCACGCCCGGGGCGCTCTCCAATGCGTTGGGGTGGCAAACGCCCGCGAGCGGCAACTACGCGGCCACGATGATTCGCTGTCGGACGGACGGCTTCCCGACGGACCCCGCCGACGGCGAACTGGTGGCGGATGTGCCGGGTGCGCCCTCCGTGGCGCAGACGCACCAACACGCAGGTCTGTTCGCCGGCCGAACCTACTATTACACCGCGTTTGCGCATAATGATCGTCCCGAGCCGGACTTTGCCGCGGGGCGCACGGCCGCCGCCATGCCGCGAAGCCCCTTCGACTATGATGACGACGCCGACGTGGACCTCGCCGACTTCGCCCTGTTCCAGTTGTGCTACGGCGGGCCGAACCAGACGCCGCCGGGGATTGCGGGCTGCGAGAGGGCGGACGGCGACGGCGATGGGGACGTGGACCTCGCCGACTTCGGTTCGTTCCAACGATGCTTCAACGGTCCGAACCGCCCGCCGGTGCGGGATTGCGCGGGCGGGGCCGGGTGAGAGGAGCTGGACCCGCTAGTCACGGAGCCTCGATGTGAGAGCGGCAGGTGGACGATGGCTGGTGACGGGGTGCGGCGTGGCACTCGCCGCGCCCGTGATGGCGTGGACAACGCCGCTCAATGTAAGCAACCAGCCGTCCGGCAGTCGGGCCTTCGGGCCTCGGCTGGGTCGCGATGCGGTGGGGCACACGCACGTCGTGTGGGCCGGCGGGGTCGACCCGAGCGGCAGTTGGCGCGTGTGGTATCAGGGCTTTGACGGCACGTCCTGGAGCGGCGCGACGGCCCTCTCCGGCCCGAACGCCACCCGCCCCGACATCGCCGTCGACGGCGCCGGAACGCTGCACGTCGTCTACGAGGAGGCCGCCGAGAAGAACATTCTGTATCGTCGAAGAACCTTGGGCGGCGGGTGGACCGCGCCGGTGAATCTCCGGTCCGGCGGACGGTCGATCGCTCCGGCCATCGCCTGCGACTCGGCGGGCAGCCGCATCCTCGTCGCCTGGCACGAGGACTATCAGGTCGGCGGCGAGTGGGACATCTTCGTCAATACGTTCGACGGCGCGTCGTGGAGCGGCGCCTACAACATCAGCAGTGACAGCGCGGTGTCCACCTATCCGCGCGTCGCCGTTGATGCACAGGGCAACATGCACGTCGGCTGGTCGAGCGGGTCGGACATCCTCTACCGCCGGCGCGATGCCGCAGGCGCCTGGGGCCCGGCGATCACCATACGCCACACGCCGACGCGGATCGGGCTTAACAGTCTGGCCGTGACCGGCGGCGGCATCGTTCTTTGCCTGTTTGCCGAGGACGACACGCAGGGATGGGAGGTGTATTACATGTTTTTCAACGGCATGGCCTGGAGCGCGCCGCAGAACGTCTCCAACCATTCCGGCGATTCCGACGACATCGCCGCCTCGCTGTACGTCGACGCTTATGACCGGTTGTTTGCGGTCTGGCACGATTACTCCGGGATCTACTACAGCACCGCACCCACGCACACGTCCGCCTGGTCCGCTCGCGAGGTCCTCGTCGGCGGCAAGTATCTTGCGACGGATCCGGATATCGTCGTCGACGCGGGCCTGACCGCCCGAGTCGCCTGGCAGTCGCGACCGGCGCAGCCCGACAACTGGAACGTGTACGTCTCGTCGCAGGCCGTCGGCGCGCCCGGCCCGCGGGGTGCGATCGCAGGCGTCGTCCGCGATCAGCACGGTTATGGCGTGGCGGGCGCGACGGTCACCGCGGGGGCGTTTCAGGCGATCACCGGCGTCGACGGCACATACGTGCTGGCCCACGTCGCCGCCGGCACCTACAGCGTCTCGGCGGACAAGGCGTCCTTCCTCGGACAGACGGTCGCCGGCGTCGCCGTTATCGCCGATCAGACCGCGGCCCTTGATTTCACGATGACCGCCTTGCCGCCGGGTCCGGTGGCCTACTTCTCGGTCACACCGACCGATCGTATGAACAGACTGCGATGGCAGAACCCCGCCGACGGCAACTTCGGCGGCACGATGATCCGGTTCAGCACGACCGGCTGGCCGGCGGGGCCGACGGAAGGCACGCTGCTCATCGACCCGGCGGGCGCCCCGGGTGCCATCGGCGCCTTTGACCACGAGGGCCTCACGATCGGGCAGGTGTATTACTACGCCGCATTCGCTCACGACGACCGGCCCGTGCCGACGTACGCCGCCGGCGTGAATGCGTCGGGACGGCCTCCCGGGCCGGCGGACTTTGACGGCGACGGCGATGTCGACCTGAGCGATTTCAGCCTCTTTCAGTTGTGTTTCAACGGGCCGAATGTGCCCCCGGCCTCGGTGGGGAATTGCGGCGAGCCCGACATCAGCGGCGACGGCGACGTGGATCTCGAGGACTTCGCCCGATTTCAGGCGTGTTTCAACGGGCCGAACCGCCCGCCGGTCGTCGGATGTATTCCGTGAGAGCCTATTCACATGGCGCGAGAAGGACTGACTGGATGAACGAGAAGCCTGCGCGGATGACCGGGTTGATCCTTTGGTCCTGCCTGTTCGGTCTGGCGACGGTTTCGACGGCGTGCGGGCAGGGGTATGTGCGCATCCAGGGCGACCAGTTCGTCTGCGACGGCCGGGTGGTCAAGATCAAAGGCACGAACTACTACCCGAAGAACCACATGTGGGCGGCGATGTGGAGCAGTTGGGACTGGCCGGAGATCACCGCGGAGACCCAGATGATGAAGAAGCTCGGGCTGAACGCGGCCCGCATTCTGGTACCGTATTCGAACGGCGGCTGGGGCGGTGCTTACCCCCCGCCGGACCGCCTCCAGATGCTCGAGGACATCGTCAACCACTTCGGCGCGAACGGCATTCGAAGCTGCGTGACACTCTTCGACTGGGAGACGTCGTTCCCGGCCGCGGGCACCGCGAGGGAAACGGACCACCTGCGCTACCTCTCCGCGATCGTCAACCGGCTCAGGAACAACAAGCATGTCTTCCTCTGGGACGTGAAGAATGAGCCGGACCATCCCGCCAACATCGGCGGCTACGACAACTGGGACGCCAACCCCGCCGCCCGCGACAAGATCGTCAGTTGGCTCGCTCGGATGTGCAACGCCGTTCGAGCGATCGACGTGAACCACCCCGTCTCGGCCGGCCTCCGCTGGTGGGAGAATGTGGAAGACGTCCTCGGCTTCGTCGACGTGGCGATCTTTCACTCGTACTGGCCGAACATCTCCACGCAGGAGATCCCGGACGTGAAGCGCTACATGGGCGCCAACGCCCGGCCGATCCTCGTCGAGGAGTACGGCTGGCCGTCGAACCCGACGCCCTGCAACCGCGACGGCCGCGTCATCTGGGACTACAACGAGACCGCACAGCTTGACCTGTACGTCAGCCACCTGGCCGCATTCGAGTTACACAACATCGCCGGGGGCATCCAGTGGATGACCTTCGACGCGAAGGCGTATACGTCGAACGCCAACGAGAGCTTCGAGAACTACTTCGGGCTCTGGCGCTTCGACTACAGCCTCAAACCCGCCGGCGAGCACTATCGCGACCGCTTCTTCGTGGCACAGTTCCTCGGCACGCTCGATGCCACGGCCCCGGGGGCGGTGGCGTCGTTCGCCGCGTCCTGCGAGCCGGCCCAATCGCAGCTCACGTGGCAAAATCCCGCCGACGCCGACTTCGTCGCCACCATGATCCGCGTCGGCACGACGGCCTTTCCGGCGTCGCCTTCGGCGGACAAGTACGTCGCCCTTCGCTACGCCGCGCCGGGTTCCGCGGATGCCTGCACCCTCGGCGGGCTGACGCCGGGCGCAACCTACTACCTCGCCGCCTTCGCGCGCGATTACAGCGGCAACTGGTCGCCGGCAGCGCACGCGATCGCCACGCCGGGGCAGGACGCCATCCCGCCCGCGCCCGTGACGGCCTTCAAGGCGAGCTGCCTGGGAACCTTCGTCCGCCTGACGTGGCAAAACCCCGTGGATCGGGATTTCAAGGGCACCGTCATTCGATACGGCATCAGTGCCTTCCCGCAGACGCCCACGGAGGGCACGCTGCTGGCCGATCGGCCCAAGGCCTGGGGGACGACGGACGCGTTCGACCACACCGGCCTGACGCCGGGCGTCGTCTACTGTTATGCCGCGTTCTCCTACGACAGCGCGTCCTCGCCGAACTACGGTATCCCGGCGACGGCGACGGGCTCGCGATCGGGGCCTGCGGATTTCGACCACGATGGGGATGTGGACATATCCGACTTCGCCCTGATTCAACTTTGCTTCAATGGCCCGAACCGGAGCCCGCTCTATCCCGGCGATTGCGGGAGAGCCGACCTGGACAACGACGCCGATGTCGATCTCGAGGACTTCGCGCTGTACCAGCACTGCTTCAACGGCCCCAACCGGCTGATGCCGACGGAATGCCTGGCCGAGTGAGTCCGCTTCGCGGTCGTGTCGATGCGGGCGGCGGTGCGAATGTCACGCCGGCGCTTCGCCCCGATGCGGCGAGCCCGTGGTGAGCGGCTCGCCGGTGACGGTGCGGTCTGCGCGTCCGTGGTGTCGAAGTAGGCCCGCGCCGGAGGGGAGGTTGGCGGCGGCGGGCGAAATGACCGTCTTGATTCCCAGGGCCGGGCATGTTATAGATTGGGCCTTGTGGGAACAGCCCCCGAGCTGAATTGTCGACGCCAGGCGACTCAGCCGGTCGCGCCGATAGCTCAACTAGGCAGAGCAGCAGACTCTTAATCTGCGGGTTGAAGGT
>CAZTVU010000286.1:0-5282 GCA_964617025.1 uncultured Planctomycetales bacterium
TTCGTGTTCTCGCTTTCTCGTTTTGTCGTTTGCCAGCGTGGGCGTATGCAACGCTGGGCTATATAATCACAGTGGCTCGGGGGCGAATTGGGTTCGACCGGGCAAGTTGAGGTCGGCGGCTGCGTGCCCAGGTTGTCAGGAGGCCTGGCTAAACACCTGACAAAACCTTATGTGCCAACGATAGCTCGTTGCGCATGGCGGCCTAACCAGGACGCCCGTTCCACCGGCGACGCCTGCTGGCCGGTGGGGCGAAGACAGCAGGCTGGCTCGTGCCGGGTTGGCGACGTGACGGCCGAGCGAGAACTCACGACGCTGGGATCGACGGGGCTTGTCACTGGGCAACGGCGATCCGAGACTCAATCAGACGACTACGCACGTAGATGCCCCGGCTGAAGTGTCACGGGACGCGGGTTCGATTCCCGCCGCCTCCAATCCATTTATTGACAAGCGCTTGCAAGAAATCGCAACCTGTCGTTTTCCGTCGCAGGAGGGGGATCACCACAACTTCGCCTTTTCGTTCTTTGGCTCGGTGCGAGCGCTTGCGCCGGTCCGAAAGAACGGGTCGGGCTCGGCCGGCGGGCGTGGGCCGACCCTGCCCGCCCCCGTTCGCCTCAGGTACCGGGCCGTGTCGCCGTAGCCTGCGGTTGCGTGTTTATCGGCGGGGCGAACAGGGCCCCGGTCAGGACGGGATAGGGGTGCCCGGTCGCCCAGTCCCGCAGCGCCCTCGCCGCCGGCGAGTCGGCTTTGCCGGCCATCTGACGAATCGTCTCACGGGTGGCGAAGTTTGTGTACTTGCCGCCGAACCGAAGAGTCTTCCCGTCCGTCGGAACGCCGCCCCTGGCAGCCGCCTCTCGCAAGACAGCAACCCGCACACGTGCCACCTCGACTCCCTCGCCGGGGCGAACGAGCGGAACGCGGCTCGGGCCCGGCTCGCCGGAACGCCCGTCGCCCCCCGGCTCGACCGCCAAGGGCACACTCTCGCGCCCGGCGGTTGCGGCGAGCCAGTCAAACTGCGCGTGGTAGACGGACTTCGGCCCGTAGTTGAGATTGACGCTGAAGGGCCGATCCCACGTGCTGATGACGCGGGCGACCAGATCGTCGCCATCGAGGCTCAGATCCAAACGGGCCGCCGCAGCCGACTCGCGGATCGACTCCGGCGCGGCCTCGGTGACCTCGATTTCCACGGGATCGCTCACGATGCGTCCGATCCCCGCCTCGACCCACGCCGGGCGGCTCCATTCCGGCTGATAGGCGAACCGCACCTGATACCGCCCCTTTTCCAGCAGGGGATACCGGGCCCAGCCCCGGTTGAACTCCCTCGCACCGACGATGGACCGCTGCCCCGGCCCCAGCAGCCCGGTCGCCCCCCCCTTTGCACGGGCGTTCACGACCGCCTCGACCTCGCGGTCGTCGGCGATGGGATCGACGCGCAAGTCAACCGGCCGGCCGGCCGGTCCGGTGACCTCGAGCCAGTCAGCCACATCCAGCATGACCCCGACGCCGGACGCCGGGCCGGTCGGTCGGCTCGGCAGCGACGGGACGACGCTCCACGGGAGCCGGGCCGGAAACTCCGCGTCGTTGTGCACGATGATCCGGAGATGGACGGGCTCATCCCACCGAACCCGCGCCGGCTCCGCCTCGATGCGAACGGAGGCGCCGCAGAAGAAGACCTCGTCGAACTCCTGCATCCACTCGCGCACGGCCAGCGCGATCTCCTGCCTGGGGTTGTTCATCTGCTTGCGCAGGAAGGGAATCGCCGCCGGCCCGAGCTCCGCAAGCCGCCGCGCGGCCCGCTCGCGCACCCGGTAGGAGCGGTTGCCCAGCTCGGCGATCAGACGGTTGATCTGCTCGGGCGACGTCGGCCGCGAAGCGGTCGACGGGACGGTCTCGGCAACGGCCGGCACCGTACCGCCCAACGCAGCAGCGATCAGGATCGAGGGGAACCATTGCGGTTTCATACTGGCATTCTATCGGCGAGTCCGGTACATTTCTCGCTTTCGAAGGCGGGCTCTTGCGTCGGAGGTCGCAGCGGGACGACGAAGGCGGGATATTCCGGACCCGCCGGCCGAGCGGTGACGCGTAGCGAAAGCGTCGCGGCAATCGCCCTGCCCGCGGACCGGACGGGCGCCCGGCAGTCGCGAACGCCACAAGAGACATGATCTCGCTCGAGCAAGCCGAGGAGTTGATCCAGCGCTCGCGGCCGCGAAGCCTGTGGGTCTCGCCGCAAACGCTGCTGCTGCTCCTGTGCGGCGGCGTTCTGGGCGCGATGCTCGCCCGGCCGGAGGCCCTCGCCCGGGGCGCGGCGGCCCAGTTCCTTCTGACGCAAACGCTTCTGGCGGTCGCCCTGCTGTGGCTGTGGCTGCGGACCCGGCGGCGGCAGCAGGTGGACGCCGGCGTGCGCAGCCTCTGGGAGGCGGTGCAGTTCAAGGACTGGCCGCGTGCCGAATCGCTCGTGACGTCGCTGCTGCGTCGGCCCGTCCCGCCGACGACGATCCGGGCCCAGTCGCTGATGGTCCTCGCGGCCGTGGCCGACAACCAGAAGCAGTACCCGGTCGCCCAGCACGTGCTGGAATCGATCCTTCGCGAGTACGGGGACGACCGGGGCCTTTCCTGGGCCGTCCGTCCGGCGCTGGCGGGCACCCTGCTGCGAACCCAGCAGTTGACGGACGCCGTCGCCATGATCGAAAAGCTCGGACGTGAGGACCTGCCTGACGCCGTCCGTGCGCAGGTGGAGCTCGTCAACCTGTTCCGGTTCCTGGTGATGGGGCAGACGGACGATGCGATTGTCCGCGCCGACGAGCGGCGAGCCCTGTTTCGACGCCATCTCGGCACGCGGGCCGGCTACGGGTACGCCCTGCTGGCGATGGCGTTCGACCGATCGGGACAGCACGACCGGGCGGCCGAGCTCTGGCGCGACGCGACAATGCTCATCGCACCGACGGACCTGGTGGATCGATTCTCCGAGCTCCGCACGGTGGCGAGCCGATATCCGGCGGCGGAGTGGCCTCTGTGACGGACGCGAAGATCGACGAACTCCTGGGGCTCTTTCGCCGGCGCCTGTTCTTCGCCGACGTCATCCGCGCCCTGCTGGTGCTGAGCCTGCTGGCGGCATTCGCGACGGCGGGACCGCTGGCCGTGCCGGGCGTTTCGCAGGCGACATCGGTCTGGCTGATGCTGGTCCTGGTGAGCTGGCTGCTGCTGTTCTTCGCATCGCTCCGTTCGGCGCGCAGCGCCCGCGTGGTGGCGGCGCTGCTTGCCGTCCGACGATTCGAGGACGCGGAGCGGGAGCTGGAGCGGGTGCTGCGCAGTGTATCGGTTTTCCGCAGCACGCTGCTGGCGGCGGCCCGCCAGTGGGGCGCCCTGCTGCGGGCGCGGGGCAACCACGCAGGCGCGGCCCAGGTTTTCCGGGCCGTCGTCGAAGCGGTCGGGCGGCGGCGAAGGTTCTCCGCGCTGGAGACGACGACGCGCATCCTGTGGGCGGACTGCGAACTGTCGCTGGGCAATCTGGCCGGCGCTTACGAGGCGTTTCATCCCGTCTTCGGGACGCCGCTGAATCTGTCGGAGCGCCTGCTGCTCCTGCCGATCGGTCTTCGATACGACCTGGCCGCCGGCCACGCCGCGCACGCCGTGACCGATCTCGCCGACAAGGTTCGTCACGCGGAGTTGCTGGAGTCGCCGGAGGCGGCGTGGGTGCACATGATGCTCGCGGAGGCGTGCCGGCGCGCGGGCATGGAGCGGCAGGCCGATTTCCTGCAGCGTCGGGCGGCGCTCTATCACGACACAAACGACCTGCCGACCACGCTTGACGCCGTGGTCGGCGAACCGCTTCCGGAGCCGACGGAATGACCAGAGCCCTTCACAAGGACGGTGGGACCATGGCCAGGCAGGCATCGACGGCGAGGCGAGACGGACGAGTGCGGGCAACCGCCCTGTCAGCGCATATTGCAGCCGGGGGAGGCGACGAAGCGACGAAGCGACGCAGCGACAAAGGTCGGGCGCGGAAGGGGGCGGCCTGCCGCGGCCCGTCTTCACGGCCTTTCGGCACGGCGTGGGCGGGAGTGGGATTCACCGCCTTACTGCTGGCATGCCCTGTTCGCTTTGCGGCGGCCCAGACCGGGGCGAACGCGGGCGGCGCCGCACCGGCTCCGCCTCGGTCGATGGGCAAGTGGCTCGTCGACCTCGGCCGCGACTACCCGCTCACGCCGCAGGCGGACGCCAGCGACGCCGACGCGGAGCTGACGCTGGCCTTCATGCGGGCCGCCGTCCGCGTCGAGCCGACCCTGGCCGAGGGCTACCTGTGGCAGCATGACCTGTTGTGGGCGCTCCATCGCGAGGACAAGGCGAGAGAGATGCTCGGGAAGTACGCGCGCCTCGAACCGGACGACTGGTCGGCGTGGGTGTTCTGGATCGCGGCCATGACCGACTCGCTCCAGACGCTCGAAGAGCGCGTCCGGTTGTGGGAGGGGCAGCTCCGGCAGACCGGTCTGCCCGGCGAGGTGGCCAGCGACCTGCACCGCCGAATGGCCCTGTACCACTTCAACCGAAACGACCTGCGCGCCGCGCAGCAGTCCCTCGACCTCGCCCTGAAGGCCTTTCCCCACAATCTTTCGGCCCGCAGGCTTCGGGTGGATATGACCGCCGCCTCGGACGATCCCACGCCGCGCGTCGCCCTGGCGCTTGAGATGGTGCGGATGAGCCCCGGAAACGGGACGCTCGCCTGGGACCTCGCCCTGCTGCTCGACGACCTGTCGATGCATCGGGAGGCGCAGCCGTGGTACACGCACGCCCTGACGATGTTCCAGCGGACGCGTGGCGAGAAGGAGACGCCGTCCGATTTCCTGCTCGACATGGCGGCCTCGAAGATCGGGGCCGGCCAGCTCGACGCCGCCGAGACCCTCGTGCGGGACTTGCTGAAGGCCGAGCCGGACAGCCCGATTCCTCATCGCCTGCTCGCCCGGATCGCCAGGCTTCGGAACCAACCCGACGTCGCCGCCGCCGAACTGCGACGGGCCCGCGCGGCGTACGACACGGCCTGGTCCAAGGCGGGCGACGACGCGGATCTCGCCGCGGAGATTGCATGGTTCCATTGCGTGGAGGATCGCGACATCGGCCGCGCGTGCGAAATGGCGGAGATCGCCATGCGGGCCGACGCCCCCGACGACGTGGCCCGCCGGTCGTACGGATGGGCCCTCGCCGAACGCGTCGCCGCGGAGGCCACGACGCGGCCCGCCGTCACTCAGCCGTCGGCAAAGGAGGGGCCGCTGGACAAGGCCCGCCGCGTG
>CAZTVU010000287.1:0-3982 GCA_964617025.1 uncultured Planctomycetales bacterium
GTTCCCGTGTCGCCCCGCCGCGTGGGCAGCTACGACGCGACCAACTTGTCCTTCGACGTGGCCGTTTCGGGCAATTACGCTTATCTCGCCGATGCCCTGTTCGGACTGCAGGTGTTGGACATTTCAAACCCCGCCACGGCCGTCCGCGTGGGCGGCTGCGACACCAGCGGAAGTTCGCGCGGCCTGACGCTCGCGGGACATTACGCCTACGTGGCCGACAAGACGGCCGGTTTGCAGGTGATCGACATCTCGGACCCCGCCGCGCCGACCCGCACGGGCGGCTGCGACACCTCGGGGACCGCGTTCGGCGTCGCCGTCTCCGGGAAATACGCGTACGTCGCGGACGGCGAAGCCGGCTTGCAGGTGATCGATATCTCGAACCCCGCCTCGCCCGTCCGCGTGGGCACCTGCGACACGGAGGGGTTCACGCACGGCGTGGCAGTCTCCGGAAGCCACGCCTATGTGGCGGACAGGCACGCCGGCCTTCAAATCATCGACGTTTCGAACCCTGCCGCGCCCGTGCGCGTGGCGGGCTACCCCAACGGCACCGGAGGGTCCGCCTATGACGTAGCCGTCTCCGGACACCACCTCTTTGTCGCCGACGGCCCGGCAGGCGTGCAAATCATCGATATCTCCAATCCACCCTCACCCGTCCTGGTTGCAACATGCGATACGAGCGGAATCGCCCAGCAGGTGGCTATTGCCGCCAACACTGTGTGCGTGGCTGATGACGACGACTTTCGGGTCGTCGACATCTCGAACCTGGCCGCGCCGCAAGTGGTGGGCGGCTATGACGACAACAACTGGGCTCTGGGCGTGGCCGTGTCGGGCAGCTACGCGTACGTCGCCTACAGCCAAGGCGGCCTCGTGATCCTCCATCTGGGGTACGGCGACTTGGACAAAGACGGGGACGTGGATCTGACCGACTTCGGCCCGTTCCAGAGGTGTTTCAATGGTCCCAACACGCCACCGGCTGCGCGTCACTGCTCCGTTGCCGATTTTGACGAGGATGGCGACGTGGATCTGACCGACTTCATGAGTTTTGAGGCCTGCTTCAACGGTCCGAATCGTTCACCGGCGTGTCGCTGACCAGGTCGCCCAAACATCGGTACGTCTACCAAGCTGATGAGACTGCGACTGATCGAGGATTGGGCGGAGATCCGCAAGCGCGCCGACGAATGGAACTCGTTGCTCGACGGTTCTGCGCCGGAGCACAAGTTCCTCACGTTCGAGTGGTGCGATGCCTTGCGCCGCGCCCACGCCCCGCAGGGCGCGGCGCCGGTGCTAGTCGCCGAAGAGGCGGGGAGGCTGGCCGCGGTCTGGCCGCTGGTCCTCGTGCGGCACCGGCTGGGAGGCGTGGTTCCCTGCCGTTTACTGGCGGACCCAAGCCACTGGTTCTCGCCGCATCACGGGATCGCGTGCGCCGGCAATTGCGCCGAAACACTCCTTGAGTGCCTGAAGTTCCTGCACGAGCACTTGCCGCATTGGGATGTTCTGGAGGTGAGCCGGCTCGTCGAGAACGGTGAAGCCCACCGAGCCATCGAAACGGCCTGCCGCCAGCTCGGCCTGCCATTCGAGGGCCGGCCGGGCAGCGCGTCGCCGTATCTCCCGCTCGATGGAACTTGGGAGGGCTATCTGGCCGCCTGCTCCAGCAAATTCCGCAGCGACCTCAAGCGATGCGAAAAGAGTGTCAGCCAACTCGGGCAAGTGGAATATCACTTCCACAGCGACCCCGCGGAGTTGGCCCGGACCTACGAGCACATCATTGAAATCGAGCGGCAAAGCTGGAAGCACGCCAGCGGGTCGGCCATAAGCGCCCGTCCGTGGGAAGACGCATTCTATCGCGAACTCGTCGAGCGGGCCGGCCCCCGCGGGTGGCTCGAGGCGACGCTCCTGACGGTGGACGACCAGCCGATCGCCCACGATCTCGGCCTGATCTACCGGGGTCGCTACGCCTGCTTGAAGACGAGCTTCGTCGAACGGGTACGGTCCGCCAACGTCGGCAAGACCCTGCGCCGTCGCATTATCGAATCGCACTATGCCCGCGGCATTCGAGAACACGATCTCCTTGGCGAAGCCGAGCCGTGGAAGATGCAGTGGACCCGGGCGCTCCGTCCCCACGTCAGCCTCACCATCTATCGCCGCAAGTGGTTGGCAGCGCTCGTTGCCGGGCTGCGCAAGGTCAGATCTGTCGTGCGTCCGAAGGCACCCGCCGAGACGACGGCCCGTGCGCCGTCTTGAGGGCGCTGCCTCACGTGTACGGGGTTTCCCGCCGCAGTCGCGCCGTGAACCACAGGCCCACGACGGTCACTACGGTCGGCAAGCTGATCCCGATGCCAGGACACACCCACACAACCGCCGGCTCCGTGTCCGCCGTTCCGCCGTCGCCATTGCCGTCACCCGATCCGTCCGTCGGCTGGAAGATCGCGTCCGGATCCACGGGGTCGCTGCCCTCCGGGACGGCGACGCCGTCGATCGCCAGGAGGGAGGTGAGGGTGCGGTCGGTGCACTCCGCGATGAGGATGCGGACTTTACCGTCCCCGGTCGCCGTCACATCCATCTCCTGCGTATATCCCGAGCACTGCCCCCCCCGCGCCGGGTCGAACATCTGGCTGACGTTCGCAACGCCGATGACCCGCTTCTGAACCAGATCCACCTGCATGAGCGCGAGGTACTGATCGGTGGCATTCCAGTTGAGCACCATCAGGACGAACGCCGTGTCGCCGATCACGTCCAACCCGGCGATCAACGTCCGGCCCGGGACGATGGGGTTCGCGATGTTCGTCACGCCGGTGTCGCCCGCGAACCCGATGAAGGGGTTGCCGGTAAGGCTGCCGTTGGGGGCATCCGGATCGGCGTCGATCAGTGAACCCGTGGCGGCGTTCACCAGAAAGATGCCGGAAATCGTGGTGTTCATCATGATTTCGGCGACGGTGTCATAGGCGGTCCCGGCCACGGTCCGAGTGCCGGCGAACGCCCCGCGCATCCGCTCGCCCCCGCCGATACTGAAGGTTTGAAAAGGCACCGTCATGGTGAAGCCGGCGAGATTCTCCCCGCTGCGCGTGAATCGCCCGATGCCGGTACCGGGCGTCCGATTCGGAAAGCCGGCGGTATAGTCGAATCGCGAGTGGACGAGTACGCGATCATCCGATTCGTAGTCGATGTTGTGGCACCAGCCCCAGTCGAAAAGCCGGCTTACGAGCGTCGCGTCGTTGGACGATCCTCCTTTCGGGGGCGAGCCCCAATCGATCGACATCTCCACCAGGTCGCCTCGCTGCCCCTCCGCAAGACCGCCGGGCGGATACTCCCAGACGAGCAGAACATTCCCGAAAGCGCCGGCCTCCCCAGGGTCAAACCCCAGGCCGCCAAACCCATAGCCGTGCGACCACGGGTTGTCCGTCGGCGGGTCAACGCGATAGACGCGCGGGTTCGTAAGCTGATAGAACGACTGGGCGTCGGCCGTCCGCGCGGCGACCACCAGCCACAGCGCGATGAATCCGCACGCGAGCGGTCCGCGAGGCATGCGGTCCGACAGGCGAGCGATGTTGGGTCGGCTCACTGCACCTGCTCCCCGACGGCATCGAGGGCCGTCGCACGAGGTTTTCGATGTCGCACGGTTTGCGCGGTTGCGGCAAGCCTTTGGCGACGCCGGGTACGCCTGATTATACCGGGCCGGCAGTGACGCGACTACCGCAGCTCCCGCGTTATCGGGCTACGAACGCAGGCCGCGACGACGCCGTGATCCCGCGACCGTCACGCCCGCGGCGAAGATCACGGCTCCCGCCGGCAGCGCGAAGCCGAGACCCGGACACACCCAGACCACCGCCGGCTCCGCGTCTCCCCCACCGCCGTCGCCAATCACCGGGCTGCCCTCGGGCACCAGGCGCCCGTCCAGCACGCCGATGAACTTGCCGCTGCCGGCGGTGCTGACGGCGATCCGAATCGTCCCGTCCGTCCGCTCGGCGATGTCCAGCCCGCCGCC
>CAZTVU010000287.1:4000-5238 GCA_964617025.1 uncultured Planctomycetales bacterium
GACGGCGACGTGATCCGGCTGTCAAACACGTCCGATAGGCTCAGGACGGCCAGTTGCCGCCCCACAAGCGTGTCATATTGAATCAGGAAATACTCGATTGAGCCCGCGTCATCCGGATTCCGCCGACGAGCCGTCAGCAGAAAAGTGTTGTAGCCGACTGCGTTCACGGCCCGAAGCTGATGCCGGCCCGGATCATGGTTCACCGTTCCCGTGTTCCCGCTCCAGGCCAGCAGCGGCGTGGTCTTGCTCGCGCCGCGGGAGTTGTCGGGATCGGCGTCGATCCACGCGCCGGTGGACCTGTCCGCGGCCCACAACCCGGCTGGGTCGCCCGCAAACATGACCAGGGCCGTGTCGCGCGTCGACCCGCCGACGGACCGGAGCCCGCCGAACGCAATCCCCTCAGGGCCGACATTGTTGCCCAGACCGCCGGTCACCAGCGGCGAGATCGACACGGCCAGCGCCACGCCGGTGACGTTGCCGTTGCCGTCGACCACCAACCGGCCCAGACCGACCTGAGCCTGGCGGGTGCCGGAGGTTCGCGTCATGACCGCAACGCTCCGGTCCGCGTCGTAGTCCATCGCGCGGGCCAGCGCGAGCGCGGGTATGCGGGTGGCGGAAAGGGTGTCGTCGGAAGACTCGGCGGGGGGCGGCGTCTCGAGATCGATCCTGACCTCGATCGCATCCCCCTGCTGGCCATCCGGCGTCTGCCAACTGAGCAGGAGCGTGCCGGCGCCGCCGGCGCCTTCGATCCGCGTCGCGAGCATCTGGGGGATCCAGCCGACGCCCACCGGGGGCGACAGCGGCGGATCGATCCGATACACACGGGGTCTGCTGACCTGATAGAAGTTCTGCCCGTATGCGCCGGGCGTCCACGCGGCCACCACGGCCGCCACGACCGACCCGACCACGACATGCCCACGTGCAGCTTGCGACATCAGACCGGCTCCCGACAGTGGTCGGCACGACGGCGACCGGACGTCTCGGCCGACATTTCTACTATCGGCCGAAAAACGCGCCGAGGGCAACGCCATTATCGGCGCATCCAGAGCATCAGCATCATCAGCACCCAGATGATCGAGCCGTAGTAATTCGACTCGTCGACCTCGTGCTGACGGGCCAGCGTCTCCAGAAACCCGTCTCGGAAGACCCGGAACCCGCCCGCCCCGTCCGCGGCAAACGCATCGCGCATCCGTTCGCGCAGACCCGGGTGGGTCTTGAGCCAGACGCTGAAAGGCAAC
>CAZTVU010000288.1:0-5224 GCA_964617025.1 uncultured Planctomycetales bacterium
GGAGGTGCTCAGCGCCGTCCAGCCGTTCATCGACCTCGTGCAGCGCGAGGTCGATGTGCGGGGAGAGCCCCGGCTCTACGACACCCCTCGCGAGATCTATTTCGGCCTGCTGGACGGCCGCGAGCAGATGGTCATCAGCCATGTGTTCGATTATCTGCTCGTGCGCGGCTGGCTGGCCGAGGCCGAGGACAACGGCGCGGTTCCGCTGGCCTGGGCGCGTCCGGCCCATGCGCGGACCACGGACCTCGACCGCGGCTTCGAGGGCGTCCCCGGCACCTCCATCGAGCTGGTCGTCGCGAGCGACTCCCCCTGCCGGACCTTCGGCGACCTGAAAGGGGCGCGCCTCGCCCTGGCCGCGAATTACGTCAACGCGCCGGGCGCGTTCCTCACGCGTCTGTTGACCGATCAGGGTCACCCGCCCGACCGGCCATACTTCGCCAAGGTGACGCTTCGCCGCTACGCGAAGGATGCGGTGATCGACGTGCTCAAGGGCAAGGCCGACGCCGCCTGTGTCGATCAGGGCACCGTCGGCGCCCTCGACCGCTTCTACGGCGTCGGGCAGCGCCTCCGCACGATCGCCGTCTCGCCGCGATACAATCTGGATGTGCTCTACACCAGTGCGAACAACGTGGCCACCCATCGCACGGAGATCGAGCTGACGCAGCGCCAGTTGACCACGCTCGGCAAGGACCCCGAAGGCCAGGAGGTCCTGTTCTTCTTCGACACCGAGGGATGGCGGAACTACGCCGACGGCGACTACGCCGTGGCGGAGGAGCACTTCGCGGACTTCGTCCGGTTCGTGGACGAAACGCCCGCGGACCTCAAGCCGCTGCTCGATCCGAAGGCCGCGGTGGACCATCAGACCTATGATCGCTACGGCGATGAGTAGCCTTCCGGGAGTCCGCAGGATGATGCGCCTTCGACGATCCGAACTGATGGACGATCCCGGCCTCGATCGGCACACGCACGCGCACGCGCTTCGGGCGCTCAATCGCATCAACCGGCTTCTCGGCGTCGATCAGCGGCGCCGCCGGGGCCTGGGCCGGCTCGGGCCGACGGACCGGATGTCCGTGCTGGACCTCGGAACGGGCGGCGGCGGATTCCTCGCCCATCTGGCGGAACGGCGGGGCGTCATGCCGGGCGCGCCCCTGCTGGGGCTCGACCGCTCCGGCGCGGCCCTGGGCCTCGCGCGGGCCTGGTACGACGGCGCCGCCGCGCTCATCGTCGGCGATGCGCGCGAGATCCCCCTGGACGACAACAGCGTCGACGTGGTCACGTGCTCCCTGTTCCTGCACCACTTCGACGAGCCGGATGTCGTCGCGATCCTTCGCGAGTCGGCCCGGGTGGCCCGGCGAGGCGTGCTGGTCGTGGACTTGGCGCGGTCGCGCCTCGCCTTGGCGCTGACGTGGATCGCCACGCGTCTGATAAGCCGGTCGCCGGTGTTCCACATCGACGGCCCGCGATCCGTCCAGGCGGCCTTCCGCGTCGAGGAGCTGGCGGAGCTGGCGAACCAGGCCGGGCTGATCGACGCCCGCGTGGAGAAGCAGATCCCGTTCGGGCTGTCGCTCGTGTGGCGCAAGCCGGGAGGAATGCATGCGCCCTCCTGACGGCGGCATCGACGTCGCGATCATCGGCGCGGGCCCCGCAGGCTCGGCGGCGGCCATCCGTCTCGCGCGGTCGGGGCGGCGCGTCGTCCTCATCGAAAAGAAGCGGTTCCCCCGTGAAAAAGTCTGCGGCGGGTGCCTGTCGGGCGCCGGCACCGCCGGGCTGCGCGAACTGCTCGGCCCGGATCGGCCGCTGCCCGGCATCCCGGGGGCAAGGGTCTCGTTCATCATCGGATCGTACCGGCTGACGTGTCGGCCCCGCGGCGAGACGCGAATGGTCCCGCGCTCCGTGCTTGACACGCTCCTGGCCGACACCGCCGCGGCCGCCGGCGCGGAGGTGCGATACGGCATGGCCGCCGGCCTGGAGCGGACCGCCGCCGGCTGGGAGGTGGTTGTCGGCGACGAGCGCATCCGCGCCCGGACGATCCTCCTCGCGTGCGGTTTCGGCGGACTCGTCCGCCGGCTGGGCATTCAGGGTCGCTCGGTGCGTCGCCGTCTCTTCGGGCAGATGTGGTTTCAGCCGCCCGTCCCGCCGCTGCCGGAGGTCGGCGCGCTGGAGCTGCACTGGCTTCGGGGCGGGTACGTCGGACTGGCGACGCCGGATGTCAACCACTGCGTGGTCGCAATCGCCGCGGACACCGCCGACCAGCGGGACGGCGGGGCGTTCGACACGCTTCGCCGACGAAACCCGGACGCGCCGATCTGGCAGGCCATCCCGGCCGATGCCCCCCGGCGGTTCGACGCCAGCGGCATCGCCGGCTTTCCGTGGGAGCCCGAGCGGCTCGGCGTCGACAACGTGCTCCTCGTCGGCGACGCCGCGGGGTTCGTCGAGCCCTATTCCGGCGAGGGCATGGGCCAGGCGATGCGAAGCGCCCGCTGTGCCGCCGCCGCCATTCTCGAGGGGGGCGATCCGCTGCCGCGATACACGGCCCTGATGCGCGGACGCCATCGTCGCACGATGCGGCGGATCCGGTTCGTCGGCCGGATCCTCGGCGCGCGGCCGCTTCACTTCCTGGCCGAACGGCGGCCGATCCTGCCGCGGGGCCTGCTGGTGCACCTGGTGAAGGGGATGCACGTGAAGGGAACGCTATGAACACGCCGACGACGTCGTCTTGTTTCATGCAGCATATCGGCACCGCGGTTCCGGAGCGGCATCTCGATGCCGAGCAGGGGATCGAGATGCTCAAGCAGAGCTGCGCCGACCCGCGAACGGCCAGGCTGCTGCAGCGCGTCGCGCGGCTGACCGGCATCGAGAAGCGCCACCTGGCGGCGCTGGACTACCCGTTCGACGGCGTCGACGGCGAGTCGCTGTACCTCCGCCCGGAGCGGCAGCCGAACGGCCCGGGGATGGGCGCCCGGACGGCGGCGTTCCACAAGTCCGCGGGCCCGCTGGTGAAACGGCTCCTGGAGGGCTTTCCGCCCGAGGCGCTGGCGCGGATCGACACGCTCATCACGGCGAGCTGCACGCATGCCAGCGCGCCGGGGCTGGAGGTGCCGATTCTCCTGCACACGCCGGTGCCGACCTCCGTCGACCGCTGGAACCTCGGATTCATGGGCTGCTCCGCGGCGCTGGCGGCGATGCGGCTCGTGCATCAGACGGCGGCGCTCCGACGCCGCGCCCTGATCGTGGCCTGCGAGCTGTCCAGCCTGCACTACCAATACACCGACCGGCTCGACCAGATGACCGCCAACATGCTTTTCGCCGACGGGGCCGCGGCGATGATCCTCTCCTCCGAGCCGTCGGGCCTCGAGGTCGTCGGCTGCCGCTGCGTCAGCCTGCCCGAGGCGGCCGGGCAGATGGCATGGTTCGGCGGCGACCACGGGCTGCGGATGGAGCTGGCTCAGGAGCTGCCCGACACAATCGCCGCGCACCTGCGCCCGGCGGTCGAGGGCCTCCTCGCCGACTGCGGAATGACCATCGCCGATGTCGACCACTGGCTCTCGCACCCCGGCGGGCCGCAAATCCTCGACAGCGTGGAGAAATGTCTCGACCTTCCCGACGGCGCCCTGGCGATCTCGCGGTCGGTCCTGCGGTCCTACGGCAATATGTCCTCGCCGACCATCGTCTTCATCCTCAAGGCCCTTCTCGCCTCCGGCGCCCGAGGCCGGATCGTGGCGATGGCCTTCGGGCCGGGGCTGACGATCGAGCTGGTGCTGCTGCACGCCAACGGCCGGGCCCCTCCGATCCTGAGTTGATCGCGGCCGTCGGAAGGCCGGGCAAAGGGAGCAGGTTCTTCGTCGCGCCTCCGGCCCGCTATGGACAGGGTCGGTCCCGGGATTGCGGCAGGGCCGTTTCGCGTGCGACAACCGAGGCGAAGGCATCCACCACGGCGGGGTCGAACTGTGTCTCCCGATTGCGTTGGAGCTCCCGAAGCGCCCGTTGCGGGTCCACGGCCTTTCGATAGGGTCGATCGGACGTGAGCGAGTCGTACGTGTCGGCCACGGCGATCAGCCGGGAGGCGAGCGGAATGGAGCCGCCGCCGAGCCAGCCCGGATAGCCCAGCCCGTCATAGCGCTCGTGATGGTGCCGGATCGCCTTGGCCACGCCGGCCAGCCCCGGCACGTGCTGTACGATGCCGGCACCGATGTCCGCGTGCGTCTTGATCACGGCGAACTCCTCGGGCGTCAGGCGGCCCTGCTTCGCAAGGATGGCGTCGGGGATGCCGATCTTGCCGGTATCGTGGAGGAGGCCGGCCAGCTCGATCTCACGGCAGGTCGCCGCATCGGTGACGCCGAGCTTCCGTGCGGTGGCCACGCACAGATGGGCCACGCGGGCGGAGTGCGCGTGCGTGTAGTGGTCTTTCGCGTCGACGGCGGAGGCGAGCGCCCGGATCGTACTGATCATCTGCCGGTCCAGCGCCGCGTGCAGCCGGCAGTTGAGCAGCGCCGACGCCCCGAGCGCCGACAACCCCTCGATCAGCTTTCGATCCCGCGCCGTGAACTCGCCGCCGTCGCATCGTTCGGTCGCGGTGAGGATCCCCAGGGGCTCCTCGCGGGCGCACAGCGGGACGCGGACCACCGCGTAGGCGGCGCCCTCGTAGCAGCCGCGGGACATCCGCGCGAGGTCGGGCCGGGCCGCCGCGTCGTTGACCACCAGAAGATCCTCGTCGCGGAGGGCGCGCCCGGCGATCGTGCCGGCAACGGGAATGGTGGTGCGGCAAACCTCCGCGGGTAGGCCGCATGAGGCGAGCACTCGAAACGCCTCGCCGCTTTCGTCCAAAAGCAGCAGCGACACGCGCCGGCAGTGCAGCGTGCGACTGGTTTCGTGCACGAGCACCTCGCCGATCTCCGTCGCGTCGGCCGTGGTGACGATCCGCGGCACCAGCGTGTAGAGCATGTTCAGCTCTTCGAAGCACGTGATCATGGCCTCGGCCAGATCCCCCACGGCCTCTTCGCGTTCCAGCGCGTGCTCCAGGATCAGCCGCAGCGCCGCCGCGGCGCGCTCGACGGCCGCCGCCGCCCCGCTGCCGCCGTAGAGCAGCCGGCCGGCCTCTCGGGATCGATACGTGATCGGGATCTCGCGAAAGCGGTCCGGGCCGTGGCCCGGCGGAGGGCCGCCCGCCGTCGGCTCGCCGATCGTCAGCTCCGCGCCGACCAGGGCGGCCACTTCGCGCATCGCG
>CAZTVU010000289.1:0-743 GCA_964617025.1 uncultured Planctomycetales bacterium
ACTGATCGCGATGGCCGAGTTTTCACTGTCGCCGTTGTTTCCCTGGTTGGTGCGGGTGAAGATGGAGTGATCCACGAACAGGTGCGTGGATCGGCCCCGAATGGCGAACTTCCCCATGGCATCGAACCGGCAGCCGGTCACCCGGAGGTTGATCGCGCCCACCCCCGTACCGACCCGATTCGAGGGAAAGATGGCCGCATCCCGACAGTGGTGCAGATAGCACTGCTCAAACGTGATGTCGACCGTCTCGCCGTTCGAGGTGAAGTGGTCCACCCGCACCATGGCGGTGCCGTCCACCAGCCCTGTCGCAAGCCAGCCCGACGAAAGCAAGGAATCGTTGTTGGGCTCCAGGGTCGCGCCCGGGGGCGTACCGCAGAGTTCGCTGTTTCGGATGACGGTGCCGTTGCAGTTGCGCCCTCCCGGCGTCGCCGCGCCGCCGGCTCCCTGCTGGCCGAAGAGGATCAGGCCCTTGGGAAAGCCGAGGCTTCCGCCGCCGCGGCGGGGCCGGAAGACGCACTTGTGGACGAGGACATTGTTGGCGGCCATGTACAGGCCGTTCTCGGTATCCGCCTCGATGACGAGATTGCGGAGCACCGACCCGCTCGCGAAGAGCGCGACCGTTGCCTTCCGGTCGGTGCGGTGCGTGTCCGTGTACGGACCCGCCCAGTCGGCGAACGGCGGCGTGATCACCGGCCGGTCATCGCCGGTCTTCGTTGAGGTGAGCGTGACCGCCGGGCCGCCGG
>CAZTVU010000289.1:769-5129 GCA_964617025.1 uncultured Planctomycetales bacterium
GATGGCAAAGGACTCTTCATACTTGCCGCTGTCGGTGATGACGATCTCGGTCGCCCCGCTGGCGACGGCATCCTTGATCGTCGTGAAGTCGCCACCGCCCGACTGGTTGACCGTCACGGCAACGGCGGCGGCACCGCCGCTCAGAAGCATCAAGCCTGTAAAACCAGCCAAGACAGCATTCGCTCGCTTCATTGCAGTTTCTCCTGTGATCTGGTCAAGACGTCCAATGGCAACACGAAATGCCTCTACACACACAAATGGGGGGTCTTCTTCAGTACACACCTCCTTGCTGCCCGCCGGCGGTCGTGTCTGGTCAATGATATGCGGCGCGACCGGTCCCGGGCTCTGGAACTGGCGGTTGAACCCGTCCCGCCCGACGATACAGATCCGGACGGGATCCAGTAGAACGAACTATAGCGTCTCGCGTACACGCATGCAAGAGGCAAGCGGTCGTATGGCGGCTTCGGGCGTCGCGCGTTTCGAAGGCGCGCCGCGCCGCCGGGGCGCTGCATCCGCAATCTCGGATTCACCTGGGCCGAACGGATGCGCAAGTCGGCGGGCTGCGATGCCGTTGTGGGCGATGTAACATGCTTCATAGACGACGGTTACGTTTGTAGTCGCGGCATGAAGACGGCTCGTTGACCACGATCGGTGCCGCGGAACCACATCGCCGGCGCCTTCCGCCTGCCGGGGCGGAAGTGTGCGTGGATTCGAAGTTCATCGGGCTGCCCGATCCGCACCTCGGGGGCGAGCTGGAGAGTCGGCCGCCGGGCACAGCGCAGATCGCCCGTACTACGCCCGCGCAAGTGATCGTGGCCGGGCGGCCACGTTCGCCGCAGAGCCCGCTGACGTGGACCGCTTCGCGCGAAGGAGCAATGCCGTGCGACGGCTTGTGCGGCGCGCCCCCGGCGGGTATATACGAGACCGTAAGCCGCGAAATCGAGTTGGCCTGTTGCCTGGAGGACAATCATGAGCGATACCCGCAAGAACACGCAGTCGCGTCGAGAGTTTCTCAAGACCACCGGCCGGATGGCCGCCGCGTCCGCCCTCGCGGGCGCGGCCGTTCCGCAGGTCTACGCCGCGGGGACCGACACGATCCAGTTGGCCCTGGTCGGCTGCGGCGGGCGCGGGGGCGGTGCGGTGGACAACGCCTTCGCGGTCAAGAACGGCTCGGTCAAACTCGTGGCCCTCGCCGACGTCTTCCAGGACCGGCTCGACCGGACCGCCAAGCGCATGAGCGAGCGACATGCGGCCTCGGGCGACGTTCCGCCGGAGCGACGGTTTCTCGGGTTCGACGCCTACAAGAAGGCGATGGACTGCCTGAAGCCGGGCGACGTGGTCATCCTCGCCACGCCGCCGGCGTTTCGCTGGGTCCACTTCACCTACGCGATCGAGAAGGGCCTGAACGTCTTCATGGAAAAGCCGGTGACCGTCGACGGCCCCACGTCCCGGCGCATGTTCGAGCTGGGCGAGGCCGCGACAAAGAAGAACCTCAAGGTCGGCGTGGGCCTGATGTCGCGCCACAGCCGAGCGCTGGAGGAATTGGCCAAGCGCGTGCACGACGGCGAGATCGGCGACATCATCCTGCAGCGGGGCTACCGCATGCACGGGCCGATCGGCTACTTCGCCTCCCTGCCCAAGCCTCCGGGGATCAGCGAACTGATGTACCAGGTCCAGCGGTTCCACAGCTTCCTCTGGGCCGGCGGCGGAAACTTCAGCGACTTCTACATCCACATCATCGATCACCTGGGCTGGATGAAGAACGCCTGGCCGGTCAAGGCCCAGGCGCTGGGCGGCCGTCACTACCGCCAGAGCCCCGAGGGGGTTACGTATGTCGACCAGAACCTCGATACCTATTCCGTCGAATACACCTACGCCGACGGCACGAAGTTCTACTTCGACGGGCGATGCATCGACGGCTGCGCCGATATGTACGCAAGTTACCTCCACGGCACCAAGGGCTCGGCCATCGCCGCCCGACACGGCGACTGTGGAGGGCCCTCGAGCCTCTACCGAAGCCAGAGCATGCAGCGTGCGGACATGATCTGGGAGTCGAAGCCGAAGCCGGGCGAGGAGGACCCCTACGTGAATGAGTGGGTCGACCTCATGGACGCCATCCGCAACGACAAGCCGTACAACGAAACCAAGCGCGGCGTCGAGGCCAGTCTGGTGACCTCCATGGGCCGCATGGCCGCCCACACCGGCCGGGAGATCACCTACGAGCAGATCCTCAATTCCGACCACGAGTTCGCCCCCGGGCTTGACACGCTGACGATGGACTCGCCGGCACCGCTGAAGGCCGGCCCCGACGGCCGGTATCCCGTGCCGATGCCGGGCAGGACGACGAAACGGGAGTACTGACGGACCCGGCGACAACCGATCGCGGTCTGGAGGCGGCCGCTGTCGCGCACGCTCCGCGGTCGTGGCGGCCGGGCCGGGGCCGTGTCGTTCGCCTGCGCCGCGCCCTCCGCCGTTCGCGCAACGGCCCCCGACCAGAGGGCGATGATCGCTGCGCCCTACGCGGAACCCGCGCAAGGGCTTCGCTGCGTCACACGACCAATATGGATTCCGAGCGTGGGGCCGCCCGGTTCGTCATGCGGGGATCAGCACCGACGAAAAACGCTGCTGATCAAGTGACCCGGAGCGAACTTCGCGGGTTCCGTTCGCACCGGATGCATCACGAGTCTTGTTTGCGGGCGCCGTCCACGCACAAAACACGGACTTCGTAGGGCTTGAGCGCGACGGACAGCTCGTCGGCCGGCGTCAGCTCGCCGGATTCCATGACGCTGGATTCCACGCGGATCGAGCCGAGAGACGGTCTCCATTGGGTCCGCAGGGTGACAGTGGCCTCCCGGCCGGTCAGTTCCGCAAGCACGATTCCCGCCTTGCGCGTCGCGCGGTTATGAAACACCTTAGCCATGACGGGGTTGGACCGCGGCAACGTGATCCCGTCTTCGTCGCGAAAGTCGGCGAAAACATAATAGTCGCGGGCGCGGCGGCGGAGATCGGCCAGGCGCTTCACGTGAGCCGCGAACTCCGGGTACTTCGTGATCGGTGCGTCGCCGCCGTCGATCTTCATGTCCAGATGAAGCTTATAGGCAAACGCCTTGTTGACCTCGTCGTACTCGAGTGCGTCGATCTCGTGGCTCATCAGGGTCCAGGGCAGCGTGTACAGAACGGGTTCCGGGAAGTCCGTCTGTCGCCAGGACCACGAGCTGTCCAGCCATTGGGCCGTGAAGTCGTTGATCCATTCGCCGATGATGACGCCATCCGGATTCGCCTCGCGCACGGCGGCCCGAACCGCGGGCAGCAATTCGGCCAGTCCGTCCACGAAGGCCCGGTCCGGGTGGCGATGGCGGTGCAGCTCATTGTAGCAGGGAAACATCTTCTCCGAGATCTGATCCAACTGGATGTTCGCGAAGCCGTAGTCGTGGACGATGCGTCGCGCCGTCTTGAGGAAATAGGCGCGGTGTTCCTCGCACGGGCAGAGTTCGTGGTGAAGCATGTCGCGGTTGCGCGTGGGGGCGTCGAAGTTCTGCCGCGCCCAGTTGCCCGCGTAGTAGGGATGGCCAACCCGCGTCTTCGCCTCCCACCGGTGGCCGTACTCCTTGTGTTCCGGCATCTCGATGTTCGCCAGCGTCCCGTTGAAGAACGGCACGACCCCCGCGCCCATTTCACGCACGCGATGAATCGCCTTGCGCAGGGCCTCGGCCCCGCCCCAGGTCTCGTGGGGCACGTAGCGGTACGGGTAGTGGTTGTCGTGGCCGCCCGTCTGCCAGCCGAATACAAGGAGGTACGGGCAGCCCGCCGCCAGTGACGCCTCGGCCATCTTGGGCAGGTCGCTGTACGTATTCAGCACGAGCCCGTCCTGATGCTTCATGAAGTAGAAGTGCCATCCGATGGCCTCGGCGAACCGCGCGGGGCGGTCGGGCTTGCGGACCCAGGTGTCCAGCCACTCGCGATGCGCATCGGCCGTGGTGTGCCAGTCGCCCCGGTGGACGAGGATCCGGACCGGGGCGGAGGTCCATGTCTCGCCCGGTCGGACCCGGCGCGGCTGGACCGTGACCAGGTCGAGCGTGCGTCGAACCGGCTCCCGGTTCTTCTCGACCACCTTGTGCGCGAAGAAGTCCAGGATGGAGTAGTCCGTGTGGCGCCCCTCGATCCCGATGCCCCGTCCCGAGTTTCCATAATCGCACCACGCACTGGCCAGATGCTGCGGATACCGATACACCTTCTTCTGGCCCAGTTCGTTCCAGGTGCGATGGTCGCGATCCAGCCCGGTGCCCAGCGGATCGCGCGTCTTTCGTCCGAACATGCAGGGGCACACCAGGCTCGCGTCCGGCAGCGGTGCGAGGCCGCG
>CAZTVU010000290.1:0-5104 GCA_964617025.1 uncultured Planctomycetales bacterium
AAAGCGGTACGTGAGCTGGGTTTAAAACGTCGTGAGACAGTTTGGTCCCTATCTGCTGTGGGCGTAGGAGGTTTGAGAGGAGCTGTCCCTAGTACGAGAGGACCGGGATGGACGAACCTCTGGTGTTCCAGTTGTGCCGCCAGGCGCAGCGCTGGGTAGCTAGGTTCGGACCGGATAACCGCTGAAAGCATCTAAGCGGGAAGCCGACCTCAAGATTAGATCTCCCGGACGTAAGTCCCTAAAGGCCCCTTGGAGATTACGAGGTTGATAGGCCAGATGTGTAAGCACAGCAATGTGTTCAGCTAACTGGTACTAATAGGCCGTGCGGCTTGACCATATTTCCCTTTGCAACAACTTTTTCCTCCTACCTTCTGAACTTCACTTTTCAAAACCCTTTAACAAGTCACAAAGTTTTCGGTGGCCATACCACGGGGGTCACACCCGATCCCATCCCGAACTCGGAAGTTAAGCCCCGTAGGGCCGATGATACTACACGGGCAGCCGTGTGGGAAAGTAGGACGCCGCCGGAATTCATTATACGCCCGGTCTGGAAACAGACCGGGTATTTTCTTGTACAATTTGGCGGCAATATTTTGTATAAAAACAGAATCCGCCAAAAATACTAACCGCTTGAAACGGCTGGCCAACCCCTTTGGGGTGGCTTTTTCCTTCCCACGGCTGCAATCCATGGTAAGATAAAGAGAAAATCTGCGTGAGAGAGGGGTAGGTGCGAGGCATGGCAGCCCGTTTAGAGATCATGCTGCGTCCCGAGCTATTCGACGCGGGCGGTGAGACCGTGCGCCGCCAGGCCCGGGAGTATTTCGGCCTGGAATTCAATCGGGTACGGGTTATTCAGATTCTCACCCTGGAGGCGGAGCTCACGGCGGCGGAGCTGGCCGCGATCCGGACCGAGGTCTTTACCAATCCGGTGACGCAGATTTCCAGCTATTCGCCGTTGGCCCGCCATTTTGATTGGGCCGTCTGGGTGGGTTTGCGGCCGGGGGTACGGGATAACCCAGGGGCCACGGGTTTGGAGGCGGTGGAGGCCTTTCTAGGGCGCAGCCTGGGCCCCGACGCCGCCGTCTACACCTCGGCGCTCTACCTCTTTGAGGGGGACGGCATCTCCCGCCCTGAGATGGAAAAAATCGCCCGGGAATTGTTGGCCAATGATATTATTCAAGAATTTCGCATTTTTGCCCCGGACCAATGGGATCCCCAAGTGGGGGTCGGCCTCATCCTGCCCAAAGTGCGCCTGGAGCATCAGCCCACGGTCACGACCCTGGCCATTGACAACGACGCTACCCTGCAACGGCTCAGCCAGGAACGCAACCTGGCTCTGCGGGATCAAGATATCCCGGTCATCCGGAGTTATTACTTGCGGCCCGAGGTCCAGGCCAGGCGCCGGGAATTGGGTCTGAGCCTGCCCACCGACGTGGAATTGGAGTATATTGCCCAAGCCCGCAGCGACCATTGTAACCATAACACCTTTCGCGGGGTGTTCCACTATCGGGACCTGGGCACCGGCGAGACCAGGACCATAACCAGTCTTTTCAAAACCTGTATTGAGCAGCCCACCCTGCAACTGGCCCAGGAAAAGCCCTGGGTGGTCTCGGTCCTGTGGGATAATGCCGGGGTGGGAGCCTTTGACGAGGAATGCAACTACGTCATCACCGGCGAAACCCATAACTCCCCTTCCAATATGGAGGCCTATGGCGGTTCCCTTACCGGTATTGTCGGGGTTTATCGGGATCCGTTGGGCACCGGTCGGGGTGCCAAGCTGGTGGCTGGCTTGTATGGCTTTTGTGTGGGGCAGCGGGATTATGCCGGACCGTTGCGGCCACGGCTACACCCCCGACGCCTCCTGGACGGCGTCATTGCCGGCGTCAGGGACGGCGGCAACAAGAGCGGCATTCCCACCCCCCTGGGGTTCGTTTATTTCCATGACCGTTATATGGGCAAATGCCTGGTCTTCGTAGTGGCGGTGGGGCTCATGCCCAAACTCCTGCAAGGGACCGATGCCTCCCAGAAAACCACGACTCCCGGTGATCTGATCTTCATGTGCGGCGGCCGGGTCGGGAAAGATGGCATCCATGGGGTGACCGCCTCCTCCGAGGAGTTCGGGGCCCATACCCCTGCCGGGCATGTCCAGATCGGCGACCCCTATACCCAGAAAAAGATGCATGATTTCCTCCTGGAGGCCCGGGATCAGGGCTACATTGCCTTTATCACCGATTGCGGCGGCGGTGGCCTGTCCTCCGCCATCGGCGAGTCGGCCCGGTTTGCCGGCGGCTGTGAAGTCTGGCTGGACAAAGTACCTTTAAAATACGAGGGCCTGGATCAATGGGAGATCTGGATTTCCGAATCCCAGGAACGCATGATAACTGCGGTTAAACCCGAGCACGCCCCTGCTTTTACCGCCTTGGCGGCCAAACACGGGGTGGAAGTCAGCAATATCGGCCGCTATACTGACTCGGGGGCCCTACATCTTCTGTATCAGGGTCAGACCTGCGCTTATATTGAGTTGGCCTTCCTGGAGAGCGACTTCCCGCCCTGGCGCTTTGAGGCCGAGTGGCTGCCCCCGGACCTGCGGGGGCTGACGGAGCCGGTGGTGGGCGAGCCCCAGGATCATACCGGTCTCCTGCTGCGGCTGTTGGACCGCCCCAACCTCTGTTCCCGGGAATGGATCGCCCGGCAATATGATCATGAGGTGCAGGGGAGCAGCGTCATCAAACCGTTGGTGGGTCGGGGGGCCAATATCCCCACGGATGCCGCAGTGCTGCGGCCCCGGCAGGAATCACTCCGGGGGTTAGCCCTCAGTATGGCCCTGCACCCCACTTACGCCCAGATTGACACCTACCACATGACTGCGGTCTCCATCGATGAGGCGGTGCGCCGCCTCCTGGCCGTGGGCGGCAGTTTGGACCATATCGGTGGGGTGGATAATTTCTGCTGGCCCAGTATTCAGTATGAGCCGGTGAAAAATCCCGACGGCAAATATAAAGCGGCCCAGTTGGTGCGGGCCAACTTAGCCCTACGGGATTATTGTTTGGCCTACGGCATCCCCCTGCTCTCCGGCAAAGATAGCATGTATATTGATGGCCACCTGCCCGGTGAATTCGAAGAAACCCACAAGGTCTCCGGGTTGCCCACTCTGCTCTTTACCGCCGTGAGCGTGATCCCTGATGTCAGCCGCTGTCTGACCCTGGAATGCCAGCAACCGGGTGATTATATTTATTTAATAGGCGCCACCCGGGATGAATTGGGCGGCTCCGAACTCTATGAGATGTGGGGCTATCTTGGTCGCAACGTCCCTCAGGTTCGGGCGGCGGAATTCCTTGTGGCATATCGCTTGCTGGAAAAGGCCATCGCCGCGGGGCTCTTGGCCTCCTGCCACGGCGTGTATCGGGGTGGGATCGCCGTGCATCTAGCCCTAAAGGCCATGGCCGGGGAGGTGGGACTCGAGGTGGATCTCGCGGGCTTAGCGCCCAACCCCTTAACTGCCCTCTATTCTGAGTCAGCCGGTCGTTTCCTGGTCTCTGTGGCCCCCCAGGACGCCCCCCGTTGGGAAGCCCACATGGCAGGGGTCCCCCTGCGGCGGCTGGGCCAGGTCCGGGCGGACCGACGCTTTCTCATCCGCTGGGGGGAGCAGATCCTCATCCAGACCAACGTTGAAGATATGCTGGCCGTTTGGCAGCAACGATTCGGCCAGTTGATTTGATAAAAATAGGGAAGAGGGAAGAGTGAAGAGGGCTAAGGGAAAAGGCTAAGTCCTGGCAGCCGTTGGCCCTGTATTTAATTTTCGGAAAAATTTATTGGCAACCAGAAACCAGCAATTATCTTCTCCCTGGAGGATTTGTGCACGCAGAAATCCTGGTACTACATTTCGGCAAGGATATCGTTGATCAGCCCATTATCTTCCGGCTGGTCAAAGATTACGATCTTGAGTTTAACCTTCTCAAGGCGACGATTTATCCCCGGCAGGAAGGCATCATCGTCCTGGAGTTGCGGGGCCATCCCAAAAACTTTGAGGCCGGGGTCAAGTATCTCAAGGATGCCGGGGTCAAGGTGCAGCGGGTGGCCAGCGAGGTGCGGCGCAATGAGGAGCGCTGTTATCAATGCGGCACCTGCACGGCCATCTGTCCCACCGGTGCCCTCTCAGTGAAACGGCCGGAGATGGAAGTCATTTTTGATCCGGAAAAATGCAGTGCCTGTGAGTTGTGCTGCCCCGTCTGTCCGGCCCGGGCCATGGAGGTCTCCATTAATCGCAATGCGGTGGCCTAACAGGGGGCGACGCCCCCTATGCGGCGGCGCCTCGACCCATGACTCCTCACGCTGATCAGAGAAGTTTTCCGTCACCCCCCTGGCTGCCGTCTTTTTTCATCCTGGTGCTGTCGCTCCTCATGGCCGGGGTCTTTTTCTTCCTGCCCTTGCACCTGAAGCAGCAGCTCCATTTCAGCGGTTGGCAGATCGGCCTGTTGTATGCCGCAGCCAGTCTCAATGCCCTGCTCGTCACCTTCCCCCTGGGGGTGGCCGGAGATCGCTACCCTTTGGTCTACCTGTTGCGGGGCGGGTTGGTCCTGAGCGGCCTCTGCCTCTGGGGATTGGGCCGTCTCCAAACGTTTTGGCCTTATCTCCTGGCCTTCTGGGGTTTTGGCCTGGGGCTGCACACGTTCCGCATTGCCCTGGACACGGTCCTCTTCAAGGCCGGGGGCCATAATTCCGTCTTGGCCCTTTCCCACTATAACGCCTGGCGCATGGCCGGGATGATGTTGGGCACGCTGTTGGGCGGCCTCCTCTTCCAACGTCTCGGTTTTGCCACGGCTTTGCAGGGCCTGGCCTTGATCCCCCTGCTGCTCCTCCTGCCCACCCACAAACTGCCCCGGTTCCGCTTGCACCGCAGCCCTCTCTGGCAGTATGCCCGGGACTTTTGCCATCGACCGGTGCTGTTTTTCGCCACCTGGCTGTTTCTCTTCTGCCTCCATTGGGGGGCGGAGACCACCAGCTATGGCCTCTTTCTCCAAGAAATTCTAGGGTTGTCGCCCCGGGGCATGGGCCTGTATATGGCCATCGAGTTCGGTGTCCTGGCCATAACCGCTTATGTTTA